>NZ_JBASZT010000036.1:0-16469 GCF_049661145.1 Microbacterium sp. | reverse complement strand
GCCTCACGCAGCGCCCGCTCGGCGACACGGACCGCCTTCTGCGCCTCGCGGTACCGCTTGTCGGCGGCGATGTCGGCGGTCGGATCCTCCTGCACCGCCGGCATCACAGGCGCCACGCCGTCGAGCCGGGCCCCGATCGTCGCGGCAACGCCGTCGAGGCTGCGCTCCAGTCCGTAGGCGAACGAGTCCGTGTCGCCGAGGAGGACGCCGGCGTCGACAGCGGCGCGCAGGTCGGGGAACGCATCTGCCGTGATCAGGGCCCGATACAGCGCGTCCTCGCGGCGCGCGACGTCGGCGTCGGTCAGGCCGACGCCGTCACGGCGCGCCCGCGCATACCCCGCGTAGACGATGCCGGTCCAGCGCGCGAGCCCCGCCACCAGGAGGATCACCGCGAGCCGCTCCGGAATCGTCAGCGGAGTGTCGGCGAGCGCGTGCAGGCCGGCGTCCACCCAGGCCGAACTGTTGGGAGTCGCGGGCATCCCGGTGATCGGCACATCGAGCACCCACGGGTGGTCGAGGTAGCTCTGCACCTGTTCGCGGTAGTAGCATTCCAGCGCCTCGCGCCAGTCGGCCGCGCTGCGCACCGCCTCCGACGGCAGCCCCGTCGCCTCCTCCTGCATCAGCAGCACGAGGTCGTCCTTCGCGCTGACATAGCGGTACAGCGACATCGGCGTGTACCCGAGCCGCGCCGCCACGGCGGCCATCGACACCGCCGAGAGCCCTTCGGCATCCGCGATCTCCACTGCCGCCTCGACGATCCGCTCGACGGTCATCTCGCGTTTCGGCCCGCGCTGCGGCGCCGCCGCGACGCCCCACGCGAGCGCGAGTCCGCGCGGCAGCTCCGTCTCGGCTTCCGTCGTCACATCCTCCAGTCTAGAACTGTTTATTGTCTAAACTCTATGTTACTGTCATACACAGTATCGACCGTACACAGAAATCGACCGAAGAACAGAAGGAACAGGAGAAGCGATGACCGCTGCGATCGAGGTGACCGGCCTGCGCAAGAGCTTCGGCGGGCGCACCGTGCTCGACGGGATCGGGTTCGACGTGGCCCGGGGGGAGATCTTCGCCGTGCTAGGCCCCAACGGTGCCGGCAAGACCACGACCGTCGGCATCCTGACGACCCTCGTCAAGCCGGATGCCGGCACCGTACGCGTCTGCGGAATCGACGTCGCGCGGGACCCCGCCGCCGTCACCCGCCGTATCTCGCTCACCGGGCAGTCCGCGGCCGTCGACGACGTGCTCTCAGGGCGCGAGAACCTCATCATGATGGGCCGACTTTCGGGGCTCGCAACGCGACGCGCCCGCGCCGCCGCGGACGAACTGCTCGAGCGCTTCGATCTCGTCGGGGCCGCGCGCTCCCGCGTGAGCACCTACTCCGGCGGCATGCGCCGACGCCTCGACCTCGCCCTCAGCCTCGTCGTGACCCCCGAAGTGCTCTTTCTCGACGAACCGACGACGGGACTCGACACCCGCAGCCGCCGCGAGCTGTGGGACGCGATCCGCTCCCTCGCCGGTGGCGGCACGACCGTACTGATGACGACGCAGTACCTCGAAGAAGCGGACCTGCTCGCGGACCGCATCGCCGTCATCTCCGACGGGCGCATCGCCGCTCTCGGCACGGCGGCCGAGCTGAAGGCGCGCGTCGGCGGCGCGACCGTGGAGATTCACGGACCCGATGGCGCCGTCATCGAGCGCGCTCCCACCGACGGCACTGTCGCGGGTGTCCGCCGCGCCCTCGACACGGTGCACGCCGAGGGTGTCGTCGACATCCACCGTCCCACCCTCGATGACGTCTTCCTCTCCCTCACCACACGCGCTCTGGACCACGAGGCGCGCCCGACCGCCCTGGAGTCCGCATGACCGCCATCGCCCCCGCCACGGACGGCATCGCATCGACCGGCACCACCGTCCGCGCGCGCTTGGGCGGCATCGCCGCCGAGCGCATCTTCGTCAGGCGGAGTCTCGTGCACTCGCTGCGGGACGGCGAGTCGCTGCTCATGGCGATCCTGCTGCCTGTCATGCTCATGGTGCTGTTCACACAGGTCTTCGGCGGCGCCATCGCGCCCGGCGGCGGATACGTCGACTACATCGTGCCGGGCATCGTGCTGCTCTGCGCGGGATTCGGGGCGTCTTCGACGGCGTCCTCGGTCGCCCGCGATATGAGCACCGGCATCATCGACCGCTTCCGCACCATGCCACTACGCCCCGGCGCAGTGCTGACCGGACACGTCGTGGCGAGCCTCGTGCGCAATCTCGTCGCGACCGGCGTCGTCATCGTCGTCGCGCTGCTGCTGGGCTTCCGTCCCGACGCGGGAGTGCCCGGCTGGCTCGGCGCGCTGACGCTCATCTCGCTGTACATCCTCGCGATCACCTATCTCTTCGCGGCGATCGGGCTGGCTGCGGGTACTCCCGAAGCCGCCACGAGCTACGGATTCGTGCTCCTCTTTCTGCCCTACCTGTCGAGCGCGTTCGTGCCCGTCGACACCATGCCCGCGTGGCTGCAGCCGGTGGCCCGGTATCAGCCCATCACGCCGATCATCGAGACCCTGCGAGCACTGCTGATGGGCGCCGACCCCGGTGGTGAAGCCGGTTGGGCGATCGCGTGGTGCGTCGGCATCCTCGTCGTCGCGGTCGTGTGGGGGCGGTGGCTGTTCCGCGTCAAGAGCGGGCGACGCTGAGCCTCAGCGTCCGGGTATGCGCTTGATCGCGCTGTCCCACGCGTGCTTGGCGGATGCCGCGGCACGCCCGACGAGGTCGGCGGCAGCGGCGGCAGGCTCGGGCAGCGTCGTCGCGGCGGCGTCCGCGGCGACTACGCCGTCGCCGAAGAACGGGACGAGCCAGTCGTCGACGACGTCCAGCGGCGCCGTCTCCAGCGAGTAGAAGCGGTGCTGCCCCTCCTCGCGAACGGTGACGAGCTCGGCATCCCGCAGTACCTTGAGGTGCTTGGAGACCGTCGGCTGGCTCACCCCGAGCTCACTCACGATGTGCGAGACGCTCGTACCGCGCTCACCGTCGGAGGCGCGCTCGCGCAGCAACTGGAGGATGTCCCGACGGGTTCCGTCGGCGATCACGTCGAAGATGTCCGCCATGCCCTTAGGTTAGCCCGCGCCGCGCCCGGAGTACCATGACAACGATTCTTCGACGAGCATGGACGGACCCCGGTCAGGCACGAACGCAATAGAGCCAGTCGCGCACGCAGGGAAAGACGAGCCGCGCACGCAGAGAAAGCCAGCCGCGCACGCAGAGAAAGAGGGGACGGTCATGACGGCCGACACCGTCGGGGCTCGTGCGCGCCGCAGCCTGCAGAGCTTCGGCGCTGACATCTGGGATCGCCTGCGGCATCTGACCACGGCATCCCCTTCGCGCTTCGCCGTGCTCGTGTTCGTCACGCTCATCCTGCTGTTCACGGGACTGTTCTCGCTGCCCGCGGCATCCGCCGACGGTCAGATGACCCCCTTCGCCGACGCCCTCTTCACGGCGGTGTCCACGATCTGCGTGACGGGGCTCTCCACCGTGGACATGGGCACGCACTGGAGCCCCTTCGGGCACGTGCTCGTGTACATCGGCGTCAACGTCGGCGCGCTCGGCGTGCTGACCCTCGCGTCGATTCTGGGTCGGGTGATCTCCAAGCGGCTGGGGCTGCGCGCCAAGCTCATCGCGGCGGGCGACACGAATCCACTGCGTGCGCACGGCGGTCCCGTCAACGAGGGACAGACCGTGCGCCTGGGCGAGGTCGGCCAGCTGCTGTCGACGGTCGCGCTGTCGACCCTGGCGATCGAGGCGGGCCTTGCGATCCTGCTCTATCCGTCGATGCTCTTGAGCGGGATCGATCCCATCAACGCCCTGTGGGAGGCTCCCTACTACGCCGCCATGTCGTTCACCAACACCGGATTCGTACCGAACGCCGGCGGGCTCACGCCGTTCACGCACAACTACGCGGTGCTGACGCTGCTGATGGTCGGCGTCTTTCTCGGTTCGATCGGCTTCCCGGTGATATTCACGCTGTGGCGCTTCCACTTCCACACTCGCCGCTGGTCGCTGCACGCCAAGCTGACGCTCATCACGACGATGGTCCTGTTCTTCGCGGGCGCGGGCGTGCTCCTGCTGCTGGAGTACGACAATCCCAGGACCCTCGGCGGGATGGATGCCTGGGACACGACCTTCCAGGCCTTCTTCCTGTCCGCGATGACTCGGTCCGGCGGGTTCTCGATCATCGACATCGGCGAGCTGCACGGTTCGTCGCTCGTGGTCGGATCGATGCTCATGTTCGTCGGCGGCGGGTCGGCATCGACCGCGGGCGGCATCAAGGTGACGACCCTCGCCATCCTCGCGCTCGCGGTGTGGTCCGAGGCGAAGGGGCGCCAGAGCGTCGAGGCGTTCGGGCGCCGCATCCCGAGCGACGTGCAACGCGTGGCCCTGTCGGTCGTCGCGTGGGGCTCGACGATCGTGGCAGCGGCGACGATCACGATCGCGCAGATCACTCAGCATCCGATCGACTACGTGCTCTTTGACGTGATCTCGGGCTTTGCGACGGTCGGGCTGTCGACCGGTATCACGCGGGAACTCCCAGACTCGGCCGTGTACGTCATGGCGCTGACGATGTTCATGGGTCGCGTTGGTACAGTGACACTGGCTGCGGCCGTGGCCGCGACCTCGCGTTCGCAGCACTACTCCCTGCCCGTGGAAAGGCCCATCGTTGGTTAGGTGTCTCCTGGTGAGGTGTCTCCTTGGTTGAGCAGATCCGGAGCGACGCTCCGGTCCTGGTGATCGGCCTCGGCCGATTCGGCGCCGCGTGCGCCGGCGAGCTGGACCGACTCGATCGCGAAGTGCTCGCGATCGACGGCAACCTCGAACTCGTGCAGAAGTGGTCCGAACGCGTGACCCACGCCGTGCAGGCCGACGCCCGCAACATCGACGCCCTCAAGCAGATCGGCGCGCAGGACTTTCAAGTCGCCGTCGTCGCCGTGGGCTCGTCCATCGAGGCATCCGTGCTCATCACGGCGAACCTCGTCGACCTCAAGGTGCCGCAGATCTGGGCGAAGGCGGTGTCCCAGAGCCACGGCAAGATCCTCGCTCGCGTCGGCGCGAACCACGTGATCTACCCCGAGCGTGAGGCGGGCGAGCGCGTCGCGCATCTTGTCAGCGGGCGGATGCTGGACTTCATCCGTTTCGACGACGATTTCGTGCTCGCGAAGATGTACCCGCCGAAGTTCATCCGCGGCATCGGTCTGAACGAGTCGGGCGTGCGCTCGAAGTACAACGTGACGGTCGTCGGCGTGAAAAGTCCCGGCAAACCGTTCCGCTACGCGGAAGCCGGCACCGTCGTCACCAACCACGACCTCATCATCGTGTCGGGAACCAACAGCGACATCGAACGCTTCGCCGGCCTCGACCGTTGAGTCGAACCGGGGCAATGCCGCGCAGCGGAGTTGACGCGGTTCGACTCAAAGTTGAGCGAGCGTAGCGAGTCGAAACCCCGCCCTGCGCCGGGGCAATGCCGCGACTTGCCACGATCGGTCGTTGCGGCGGCGCAGACGCGACCAATCGCGGCAAGTCGGGCACGTGTGCGAGATCACCGTAGCCTGCTGCGGGCGCTAAGCGCCCGCAGCCAGTTCTTTGGCGCGAGCGAGAGCGGCATCGGTCGCCTCGGCGAAGACCCCGTCCAGGCGTGCGCTCTGCAGCACGGCGATCGCCGGCTCGGTCGTACCCTTCGGGCTCGTGACGCGTCGGCGGAGCTCGGCGGGATCCTCACCGGTCGCATCGAGCAGCGCGGCAGCGCCGATGAAGGTCTGCTCGACCATGAGGCGGGCTTCGACGTCGGAGAACCCCTTACCGCGCGCGGCTTCGGTGAGCTCCTCGATGAGCAGGAACACATAGGCGGGCCCCGACCCCGAGATCGTCGTCAACGCGTCGATCTGGTCTTCGGCGACCTCGATGACCACGCCGCACGTCTCGAACAGTGCCCGCACGATCGCGACGTCGGCGGCGGATGCCGCGGATCCCGCAGCCAGACCCGTGACTGCCTTGCCGACGACCGCGGGGGTGTTGGGCATCGCCCGCAGCACGGGAACACCCTCGCCGACGACCTCTTCGAACGTCTCGATCCTGATGCCCGCCGCAAGGCTCACGACGACCGCGCCGGGACGCAGGACCGATGCGATCTCACGCAGCACGTCGGGCGCGAGCAACGGTTTGACGCTGATCAGGACGATGTCGGCGTCGGCCGCCGCAACCCGGTTCGCCGAGGTGTCGCGTTCCAGCGCAAGGCTCGTGACCCCGCCGATTCCCGCCAGTTCGCCGGCCCTCGCGGCCGTGCGACTGGTCACGGTCACGTGCGGTGCCTGCCCCGACCGGACGAGGCTCCGCAGAATGGCCCCACCGATGGAACCACCACCCAGGATCGCGACGGAAGGAAGGTCGTGGAGCGCGTGGGACATCCCCCCACCCTAGCTTTTCAGGGGCGCTGCCGCGCCGTGGAGTGGCGAGCGCCGCGGGTCCCGGAAGACACTTCCGTTTGAGAAGTGCGCGGCGCGGGAAGCCCGGATTCTGCGAAGGTCCGCGGGGTAGGATTTCGGTATGACCCTCCTGGAAGGCATCGGCGCCCGGATCATCGACACGGATCGAATTCGCGTCGGCATCCTGGAGCGTGACGCCGACGACCTGGATACGTCGGCCGAGCAGACGGTCGTCCTCGTTCACGGAGATGTGTCGTCGAGCCTGTTCTGGCAGGAGATCATGCAGGATCTCCCCCACGATCTGCGAGTGATCGCGGTCGACCTGCGCGGATTCGGTGACACGGAGAGCCTGCCCGTGGACGCGACCCGCGGGGTCCGCGACTTCAGCGACGACCTCTACGCAACGCTGCAGGCGCTAGGGCTCGAAGCCACGCACCTGGTGGGCTGGTCGATGGGCGGCGGCGTCGTCATGCAGTACGCGATCGACCACCCCGTGCTCTCGCTGACGCTGCAGGCGCCGGTCTCGCCGTATGGTCTCGGCGGCACCCGGCGCGACGGCTCGCGCCTGACCGACGACGATGCCGGATGCGGCGGAGGCGTCGCGGACCCCGATTTCGTGCAGCGGCTGACCGATCGCGACACGACCGATGAGGCCCCGACATCGCCGCGCAGCGTTTTCCGGTCCGGCTACGTCGCCGCGGGATACACGAGCGCGCATGAAGACGTCTGGGTCGAGTCGATGAACACGACTTCCACGGCGACGGGCAACTACCCCGGCGACAGCATCGAGAGCCCGCATTGGCCGGGGTTCGGCGCGGGGACGACCGGCGTGCTCAACACGATGGCGCCCCGCTACTTCGACACGTCCAGCATCGTGGATCTCACGATCAAGCCGCCGATCCTATGGATCCATGGCACCGTCGACGCCATCGTCTCTGACACCTCCTGCTACGACCTCAACCGGCTCGGAGCGCTCGGTGTCATCCCCGGCTGGCCGGGCGCGGACGTCGCGCCCGCGCAAGAGATGGTCTCGCAGACGCGAGATGTGCTCGATGCCTATCGCGCCGCCGGCGGCGAGGTCACGGAAGTCGAGCTGCAGGGCGTCGGCCATTCCCCGCACCTGGAGCGTCCGACGGAGTTCCGCCGCGCGCTGCTCGAGGTCATCGGGTATATCGGCCGCCCCGCCTACCCCGCACCGCCCACCGAGGCGATCATCCTCAGCTCGTCGGACTGAGCCTCCGTTCGGCGCCGCACGTCGATGCGCGCGAGCCCGGCCAGGCCCGCCGCGTGTCAACGGCGCGCATCGAAGAATGCTCGCAGCAGAGCACGCGCTTCGGCCTCGCGGACGCCTCCCACGACCTCGGCCCGGACGGGCAGCCGCCGGTCGCGCAGCACATCATAGACAGAGCCTGCGGCGCCTGCCTTATCGTCCCAGGCACCGAAAACGACGCGCCCGATGCGCGCCTGCAGGATCGCGCCTGCACACATGAGGCAGGGTTCGAGAGTCACGGTCAGTGTGCAGCCCTCGAGGTTCCACGAGCCGACGGATGCTGCGCCAGCCCGCAGGGCGACGATCTCGGCGTGGGCGGTGGGATCGGCGATCGACTCGCGGAGGTTACGACCCTCGCCGAGGGGGGTGCCCACGGCATCCGTCACGACGGCACCGACCGGAATCTCCCCCGCCGCGCCAGCCGCTGCCGCCAACACCAGAGCGCGCTGCATGGCTGCGTCGTCACGGACGGGGACGGGAAGGGGCACGCGCCCAGCGTACGCGGCGGCATGACTCTCCCCGGCGCGTAGGCTGAGGGGCATGCGCGTGCACGTGGCCGACCATCCCCTCATCACCCACAAGCTCACCGTG
Source organism: Microbacterium sp. (assembly GCF_049661145.1). Classification (GTDB taxonomy): domain Bacteria; phylum Actinomycetota; class Actinomycetes; order Actinomycetales; family Microbacteriaceae; genus Microbacterium. Next base: position 8,150 of record NZ_JBASZT010000036.1, on the reverse strand, counting down.
CTGCGCGACGAGCGCACACCGTCGCCGGTTTTCCGCCAACTGACCGAGGAGCTCGTCACACTTCTCGCCTACGAGGCCACGCGCGCCGTGCGCGTCGAGGAGGTCGAGATCACGACGCCCGTAGCGACGACCACGGGCGTCCACATCGGCGAGCCCCTGCCGTTGGTCGTGCCGATCCTGCGCGCCGGGCTCGGGATGCTGGAGGGCATGGTGAAGCTCCTGCCCACCGCCGAGGTGGGGTTTCTGGGGATGGCCCGCAATGAGGAGACGCTTCAGCCGTACACCTATGCCGAGCGGCTGCCCGAGGACCTCAGCTCTCGGCAGTGCTTCGTGCTCGACCCGATGCTCGCCACCGGCGGCTCGCTTGGCGCGGCCATCGACTTCCTCTTCGCACGGGGTGCGCGCGACGTGACCGCGATCTGCATCCTGGGTGCGCCCGAGGGCGTCGCCAAGATCGAACAACAGGTGGGCGACCGCGATGTCACGCTCGTGCTCGGCGCGCTGGATCAGCGCCTCAATGAGCGGGGCTACATCGTGCCGGGCCTCGGCGATGCGGGTGACCGGCTCTACGGGACGGTCTGAGCTCGGGCGCGTGACGCGATCCGTCCGCGGGGCACAGGTGTTGCCCGACTCGTCGGGTCGCAAATGGTCGCCACGGGCCGCGCAATGCGACCAGAAGCGACCCGCCGAGCGGTGAGCGCCTTGCGGGCACCCCCGCCGGGTTGCAAATGGTCGCCACCAGCCGAGAATTGCGGCCACCTGCGACCCGCCGAGCACTTGCGAGGTGGATGGCGCAGAACGCCGTCCCACCGACGCACCTCGGCGCCGAGTGCACCGGTTGCGCCAGCGCCGGCCGGTCGTGGGCAGCCCATAGCCGGCTCAGTCGCGCGTGACCGGCGCACTCAAGTGCGGGCTAGAGAGAGTCCGCGCCCACGAGGCGCGCGAACGCGCTCAGGCGCGCGACGCCGTCGGGTGTGCGCGGCAGGTCGTCTAGCAATCCCGTGCCGTAGACCACGTACGCGGTGTGCTGGGCGCGCGAGATGGCGACGTTGAGCCGGTTCTGCAGCAGCAGGAACTCCAGGCCACGCGGCGCGTCTCGTCCGCTGGATGCCGCGAGCGACACGATCGCGACAGCTGCTTCCTGCCCCTGGAACTTGTCCACCGTGCCCACCGGGACGGCTCCGAACCCGGCCGCGATCAGGGTCTCTTCGACCAGTACCTGTTGCGCGTTGTACGGCGTGACCACGATGAGATCGGACGGTACCAGCGGACGCGGCACGTCTCCTTCCCCACCCGTCCACGACCGGCCGACGAGGTCACGGACGATCGCGACGACGGCGTCCCCCTCTTCGGAGGACTGCGTCGCATTGCCGGTGTGACCCAGCGGCAGCGGGATCACCCCGGGCGCGACACCGTCGAGCGTGCGCTCCGACGTGCAGGGGTGCGCAGCGAGCCGCCCCTCGTACGACAGCTCTGAGACCGCAGCGGCGACCTCGGGGCGCATCCGCCGGGTCTGCGCGAGGAAGTAGCCGCGGTCCTCCGCGACGACCGCGGCGCCGTCCATCACCCAGCCGAGAGCGGACGTGTCGACCGGTTCCGGGTGTGTGCCTTGGCTCACCTGCGGCAACTGCTGCGGGTCGCCGAGGAGCAGCAGGCGCTGCGCCGCCACCGACACCGCGATCGTCGAGGCGAGCGAGAACTGACCGGCCTCGTCGATCACGAGCAGGTCGAGGCTGCCGCGCGGCACACGCCCGACGTGACTGAGATCCCACGCCGTGCCGCCGATGACGAACCCCTCTGGGTGCTGCTCGGCGAACGCGACGTAACCGTTCTTCGCGATCGCCGTGAAGCACTCATCCCCCGTCGGCGCACCCTTGGTGGCCTTGCCGACCTGCGAGGCCGGAAGACCCGCCGCCACGACGCCGTCGAGAAGGTGCTCGACGACCGCGTGGGACTGGGCGACGACGCCGACCTTGTACCCGCGCTCGGCGACGAGCCGCGCGATGACGTGCGACCCCACGTAGGTCTTGCCCGTTCCCGGCGGACCCTGCACGGCCAGGTAGCTGCGGTCGAGGTCGTGGACGGTTCGCGCGATGTCATCGATGTCATCGGAACCGCCGTGGGCGATCGTTCCGCTGCGCGTGCGCGGGACCCGACGCGCCAGCACGTCGGTGGCCGGGTCGCGCGGGAACGCATCGGCGGTGGCGGGAGATGCCGAGATCAACCCGTCCGCCCAGTGGTCGATCGCGGCCTGCTGGCTGCCCGCTTGCGGCGGCGCCGGCGGCGTCAGCGCGATCGGCAGCTCCTGCCAGGTGAAACCGCCGATCGAGTTCTCCTCGATGACCGCGCCGTCGTCGAGGACCTCGACCACACGCACCGATCGTGCCGCGTGGATCCACCGAGGGCTGGTCTCGATCGGGAAAGGTGCCGGCAGCTGGTACAGGACGAACGTCGTCGAATCGGCGGTCAGCTTGGTGCCGGGCGCGAGATCGCCGCGCAGCTCCACGACCCGCCGCTGTACTCGCGCCCCTTCGGGCAGGTGCCAATCCGTCAGCACACGGCAGCGGTCGTGGTCGAAGACGACGACGTCGCGGGTGTCCTCCCAGATCGAGACGGGTTCCCGCAACCGCAGGAAGTGCGTCGCCCAGAACGTCTTCGCTTCGCGCGGGTAGTAGTCGATCGCGGCGGCGCCGAGCCGCAGCGCGGCGACAGCAGCGCTGTCAGCCGCGGTCGCGCGGTCGGCGGCGGCATCGTCGTCGGCGAGGTGGCGAGAGGAGAGAGAGGATGCTGCCGCGTCGGCGAGCCGGGTGAGGGCTTCGGCTCGCGGCGACGGCTCGTAGGGACGCTCCGCCGCATCGATGTCGGCGGACGGCTTCAGGCCCGCTTCGCGGGCGCGGTCGACGAGCCAGTTGCGCAGGCGTCGAGTGGAGACGCAGTCGTAACGGTTGTAGTCCGCGAGGTCCGCGAGGATCGCGGCGGCATCGGCTTCGTGCCCCGCATCCTGCAGAGCACGGGCCTCGACGTACTTCACGATCGAGTCATCGCCGCGCTGCACGTCGCTCGTTCGCACGTCGGCGCCCATGTACAGCGGCTCGAGCTTCTTGATCGAGTACGAGCGTGACCCCACGCGCAGCGCGCGACGGACGATCGGGTAGAGATCGACGAACACGCCCTCGCGCAGCAGTGTGTCGACCTCTGCTTCGCGGACGCCGTAACGCGCCGCCATGGCGAGCAGATGCGTCGGCTCGTACGGTGCGTAGTGGTAGATGTGCATTCCCGGATGCTGCCGCCGCCGCAGCGTGACGAGGTCGAGGAAGTCTTCGAGCGTCCGCTTCTCATCGGTGAAGTCGTGCGCCCACAGCGCCGAGTACTGCTCTTCGTCGTCCACCCAGCCGAAGAGGTAGTCGATACCCCACAGAGCCGACGACGCCCCGGGCGTTCCGTTCGACGCGCTCTCGGTATAGAGGGGGTCGCCCTCGAAGTCGAAGAACAGGTCACCGCGGTCGGGCCGTGGCAGCGCACCGATCGCCCTCGCGAACACGACCTCGTAGGTCGGCACCGCGTGAGGGTCGGGAGTGTCCCCCACTCCTCCCGCCGGGCTCGTCAGCTGCAGCCGTGCTTGGGTGCGCAGGCCCGCGAACGTGTCCCACGACATCCGTTCCGGCGCCGCGCGCGCTGCGGCGAGATCGTCGATCGTGCGGATGCCGGCGCCGCGCAGCCGGTCGCGCTGCACGGGACGCATGCCCGCCACCAGCAGGAGGTCGCGGTGTGCGATGACCTCGTTATCGCACGTCGCGCAGCGTCCGCAGGCCACGACCCGCAGGTCACCACGGTCGTCTCCCCAGGCAATGGCCTCGCCATCAGCGCCGGCCGCCAGTTCGCGGTCGGCGATGAGCGCGCGGAGACGTTCACGCCGCAGGCGGAAGACGGGAAGCAGGTCGCGCACGAGATGCGACGCGGTGGTGCCGTCGCCGAGGAGGAGTTCGACGCGATCGCTATGACGGATGCCGAGGCGATCGAGCTGATCGACATATGCCGCCAACTGCATAAGCGCCGTCACGCGGGCGTGGCGCGCGAGCTTGGTGTCTTGCACGACCCAGGATCCGGCGTCATCGCGGACGAGGAAGTCGGCGAATCCGACGAACTCGTCGGTCGCGAACACCGCCTGATAGATGACGGCGAAGTCGGGGGCGGCGAGCGCCGCATTGGTCATGGCGACAGCCGCGGCGATCGCCCCGGCATCCGACGATCGCGTCTCGGGCACCTCGACGACGCGACCCGGATGCTGTGCGCGGTAGGCGTCGAGTTGGCGCAGTTCGTGCTGTGTGCCGAGCCGGCCCGCGCGGGCGCGCGTGAGGTCCTCGGGCTCTTCGACGGCGGAGACCCGGCCGAGCTTCGCGTCGAGCTGGCGCAGCCACGCGAACTCGCACTCTGCGGCGGCCTTGAGGTCGCTCGCGCTCCAGACGATCCGCGCGGGCGTCGCGCCCGCCGCTTCGATGTATCGCATGTCATCCTTCCGCGATCGACACTAGCCGCGGCATCCGACACGGCCGCCGGGACGTGGGCGCCGGGCTGTGGGCGCGGGGACGTCAGGCGGACTGTTCGATCGCCGCCGCCGGCTCTCGGCATCCCTGCCAGACTGGAGACGTGAGCGAGAACCTGCCGTTTGAGAGCCTGTACCGTCACGGGTTCGCGCGGATCGCGGCGTGCACGGTCCCCGTCCAGATCGCCGATCCGGCTCGTAACGCCGATGCGGTCCTCGCCGCCGCGCACGAAGCACACGAGGCGGGGGCCGCGGTGGCGCTGTTCCCGGAGCTGTGCCTCACCGGGTACGCGATCGACGACCTCGTGATGCAGGATGCCGTCCTGGACGCCGTCCGCTCGGCGATCGCGTCTCTCGCCGCTGCCTCCGCCGAGCTACGTCCGCTGCTCGTCGTCGGTGCGCCGCTGCTGCTGGGTGCGCGACTGTACAACTGCGCCGTCGTGATCCACCGCGGACGGGTGCTGGGCATCGCCCCGAAGTCGTACCTGCCGACCTATCGCGAGTTCTACGAAGCCCGGTGGTACGCGGCCGGCGCAACGGCCCCGGCATCCGCCGTCATCGGCGGCGACGAGGTTCCGGTGGGCACCGATCTGCTGTTCGAGGCGTCGGACGTGCCGGGCCTCGTCGTGCACGCCGAGGTGTGCGAGGACATGTGGGTGCCGGTGCCGCCGTCCTCGACGGCGGCACTCGCGGGCGCGACCGTGCTGCTCAACCTCTCCGGCAGCCCCATCACCGTCGCCCGCGCCGACGACCGGCACCTCCTCGCGAAGTCGCAGTCGTTCCGCTGCCTCGCCGCCTACGTGTACGCGGCGGCGGGTCAGGGCGAGTCGACGAACGACGTGTCGTGGGACGGTCAGACGATGATCTACGAGGCGGGCACGCTGCTCGCCGAGACCGAGCGCTTTCCCGACGGACCCCGCATCGCCTACGCCGACGTCGACCTCGACCGGCTGCGGCAGGATCGCCTGCGTCAGGGCACCTTCGACGACAACCGCACCGATGTCCGGCCGACGGCGCGTCGCGTCGCGTTCGAGGTGGATGCATCGTCGATCATGGCATCCGACCTGGGGCTGCGTCGCCCGCTCGACCGCTTTCCGTTCGTGCCGGACGACCCCGCGCGGCTCGATCAGGACTGCTACGAGGCGTTCAACATCCAGGTGTCGGGGCTCGAACAGCGCATGCGCGCGATCGGCTCGCCCAAGCCCGTGATCGGCGTGAGCGGCGGCCTCGACTCGACGCACGCGCTGCTCGTCGTCGCGCGCGCGATGGATCGGATGGGCCGCCCGCGCAGCGACATCCTCGCGTACACCATGCCCGGTTTCGCGACGAGCGACCACACGAAATCCAACGCGCTCGCCCTCGCCGAGGCGATCGGCGCGTCGATCGAGACGATCGACATCCGCCCGATGGCGATGGAACTGCTGAAGGGCATCGATCACCCGTACGCGCACGGCGAGCCGGTGTACGACGTGACGTTCGAGAACGTGCAGGCCGGCGCGCGCACCGACTTCCTGTTCCGCCTCGCGAACCGGCACGGCGGCTACGTCGTCGGCACGTCCGACCTGTCGGAACTCGCCCTCGGCTGGGCGACGTACGGCGTCGGCGACCAGATGAGCCACTACGCCGTCAACGCGGGCGTGCCCAAGACCCTCATCCAGCACCTCATCCGGTGGGTGATCGCGCACTCCGGCGCGGGCGAATCGGGCACCGACCTCACGGATGCCGCGAAAACCGTCCTGCAATCGGTGCTCGACACCGAGATCAGCCCCGAGCTCGTGCCCGCGGGGCAGGACGGCAAGGTCCAGTCCACGCAGAACACCATCGGGCCCTACGCGCTGCACGACTTCACGCTGTTCCACGTGCTGCGCTACGGGTTTCGCCCGTCGAAGATCGTGTTCCTCGCGGAGCGGGCGTGGCAGGACGCGGATGCCGGGGCCTGGCCGCCCGGGTTCCCGGCATCCGACCGCTACGGGTACGACCGCGCCGAGATCGTGCGCTGGATGCGGGTGTTCCTGAAGCGGTTCTTCGGGTTCGCGCAGTTCAAGCGGACGGCGATTCCCAACGGGCCCAAGGTGCTTCCGGCGGGGTCGCTGTCACCGCGCGGCGACTGGCGTGCACCGAGCGACGGCAACCCCGCGGCGTGGCTCGCAGAACTGGACGCCGCGCTCGGCGAGGGGTGAGTGGTGAGGGATTCGGCGAGGTCCCGGGGTCAGGCCTTCGGCAGCTCGCCCACTGCGACCGTGATGAGCCAGCTGTCGCGTGAGGCGTCGATGAGGGCGTAGTGCATCTTGCGATCGGGAATCCAGCCTTTGTGGCGACCAGAGTCCAGTCGCACGTGCTCGGGGGAAACGCGCACCCCGCGGCCATCCGCTTCGAGCACGGCCTGGACGCGCACCCAGTGCTGCAGGAGATCGGGGATGTTGCTCCCGTCGAACAACCGCGAGTGCTTCTGCATCTGGCGGATATCGCCCGCCTCCGGCGTCGAGTCACGGATGTCGATGCCCAACGGCAGCCCGGGATCGCAGATCGCGACGACCGTCGCCGCCCGGTAGCTCGCGGTCACGATCGCGATCGGCAACTCTGCGCCGTCCTTCGACGCGATCAGCCGCGTGTGGTAGCCGAACCCACGCGGCGCCTCGCGGTCGATCCTCACCTCGCGGGCTTCGCAATGCAGCCGGGAGGCGATGAGCTCCTTCGCGAGAATCCGGCGACGGTCGTGCACCGTCGTGCCGGGGTCCCATCCGAGCCGCGCCTCAACGCCCGCCGGTGTGTCGAGCAGAACCGTCTGCAGTGTCATGTCGCTCCTTCGGATGTGCACGATGGATGCCGTTGACTCACCATCTTCTCCCACATCCGCAGCACACCGACACGAAACCGACGTGACAAACCCGCGCCGCGCACTTCTGGGCGCTCCCGGAGAACCGGGGCGGATGCCTCGGCACGGCCGTCAAGCGCGGGCCACGACATCCTGATGGATGACGCTGGGCCCCTGCGGCGTCGCTTCGACGACGAGCTGCGCGGGGATCTGCTCCTTCATCGCCTCGACGTGGCTGATGACGCCGACGGTGCGGCCGCCGGCCCGCAGCTCGTCGAGCGTGCGCATCGCGAGCTCCAGGGTTTCGGGGTCGAGCGACCCGAACCCCTCGTCGACGAAGAGGGTGTCGAGCCGGATGCCTCCGGCGCGCGAGGTCACGACCTCGCCGAGCCCGAGGGCGAGCGCGAGCGAGGCGAGGAAGGTCTCGCCGCCCGACAGCGACTGCGGCGAGCGCAGCCTGCCGGTTTGCGCGTCGAGCACCTCGATGCCGAGTCCCGACGCGCGCCCTCGCGCCGCCCGCGCATCGGAGTGGTGCAGCGAGTAGCGACCGGACGACATCTCCGCGAGGCGCAGGTTCGCGGCGGCGACGATCTCCTCCAGCTCGGCGGCGAGGACGAACGTCTCGAGGTCCATCTTCATCGTGTTCGGTGCCCGCCCCGCGACGGTGTCGGCGAGTCGCGTGACGACTGCGGCCTCGTCGGCGGCGCCCGCCACGTCGACGTACGCTGCCTCGGTCTGCGCCAGCAGGTCGCGGAGTCGCTGCGCGACGCCGACGGCGTCACGGTGCACGGC
>NZ_JBASZT010000035.1:0-5549 GCF_049661145.1 Microbacterium sp. | reverse complement strand
CCACGTCGTCTTGCCGTCCACGGTGGACGCCTTCGGCGTGACCGACTCGGTGAGGACCTGTCCGCCTCGATCGATGGTGAGCTCGACGGCGGCTCCGCCCGCATCGTTGATGGCCTTCCGCAGTTCGTCGGTCTCCGTGATCGCCTGACCGTCGGCGGCGCGGATCACGTCGTTCGGCTCGAGGATGCCCTGTGCCGCCGAGTCGTCGGTGAGGCCATAGACCCGCACCATCGGATTGACGTCGTAGCCGAGCTCGACCAGCGCCGCGGCCGTCGCCTCCTTCTGCGAATCGACCATCATGACCGCGCTCTCCTCGTTGCGCTGCTCGGTGCTCTGGCCCTGCGGGAACACCTCGTCGATGGGGATCACCGCCATGGACGGGTCGAACCACGCCATCGCCAGCTCGAACCACGACGGCGTGCGATCGCGGTTGCCGACGACCTGCACGGTGAGCAGATCCAGTGAGCCAGAGGTGGGAAACGTCTCTGCACCGGAGACCGAGATCAGTGGCACATCGTCGCCGGCGGAGTTCGTCGTCGTGCCGAGCGTGTTGAAGACGGGACCGGGACGCTGGATGACGAACGAGGTGGGAATCAGCGTCAGCGCCAGCAGCGCGAGCAGGGCGAGCGCGAGCGACCAGATCCCGATCAGCATCTGCCGGGACATCGGCGCCCGGCGCGCAGGCACGATGACCGTGTCCTCGTCGAGCAGCGCCACGGCAGACCTTCCGGCCGATCGTTCGCGATCGGCGTACACGCGACATCCTCCGTGGAGGGCCCGGGCGGCCGTGCGGGGAAGTGCTGCCATTAGCGTAGGACGAGACCAGAACCGCCCGCTGAAAGGCGCCTGACATGACTGACGACGACACCCCGGACCGTTCCGGTGACGACGAGTTCCAGGAGTTGCTGCGCAACCTGCTCGGCGGTGGCGCGGCGGGCTTCGACCCCTCGCAGCTCGAGGGCCTGTCCCGCATGGGGGTGGATCCGGCCATGTTGCAGCAGATCATGGGTCAGCTCCAGCAGGCGTTCGCGAACGGCTCGGCGGCAGACGGTATCGACTGGGGTGCCGCCAGGACGCAGGCGCTGCACCTGGCGAACAAGGACTCGCTCGGCATCACGACCGGTGCCAAACAGGACTTCGACCACGCCTTCGCTCTCGCAACGCTGTGGCTGAGCGAGGCGACGACGATCGCCGACCTCGCCACACCGCCGCAGGCGATCACGCGCGGACAGTGGGTCGAGCAGACGCTTCCGGTGTGGCAGGAGCTGGCGGAGCCCGTCGCCGACTCGATCGCCGGCGCGCTTACCGCGGCGATCGATGAGCAGACCCCCGCCGAGATGAAGCAGCTCGTCGCGGGCGCCGGAACCTTCATGCGCCGCGTCGGCGGATCGCTGTTCGCCGCGCAGCTGGGCGGGGTGATCGGCCGACTGTCGCTCGAAGTCGTCTCGGGTGGTGACGTCGGCATCCCGATCATGCCCGACGGCGTCGCGGCGATCCTGCCGCAGAACTTCGCCGCCTTCGGACGCGACCTCGACGTCACCGACGACCAACTCGCGCTGTACCTCGGCACGCGCGAGCTCGCGCATGCGCGACTGTTCCGCCACGCACGGTGGCTGCGGCTGCACCTCATTTCACAAGTGACGGAGTTCGCCCGCGGCATCCACGTCGACACCGGCGCCCTCGAAGACCTCGCCTCGCGCTTCGACCCGTCGTCGCCCGAGGAGCTGAAGGCGGCGCTCGAGTCGGGTGCCCTGCTGCCGCAGCGCACCGAGGCGCAGGATGCCGCACTCCACCGCTTGGAGAACCTCTTGGCGACGGTCGAGGGCTGGGTGGACGTCGTGACGAGCGACGCCACCGGGCGGCTTCCCGCGTCGGCGAAGATCGCCGAGGCGGTGCGCCGTCGACGCGCGGTCGGTGGCCCCGCCGAACAGGCGATGGCCTCGCTCGTCGGGCTCGAGTTGCGCCCGCGGCGGTTGCGCGAGGCGGCGGCGATGTGGCGGGCCGTGACGGATGCCGTGGGCATCGAAGCCCGCGACAGTCTCTGGGACTACCCCGACCTCATGCCGACGGCGGAGGACATCGATGATCCGCAGGCGCTCGTGGCGCGGCTCCAGGCCCGCGCCCGCGGCGAAGAGCCGGCGCGCGATGCATTCGATGAGGCGCTCGACGAACTGCTGGCGCAGGCCGCGGGAAACGATGGCGGGTCGGGTGAGGATGCTGCCGGGGACCCGCCTCCGGAGGATCCGCGCCCGGTCTGAGGTCACGCGCATCGTCCCCTCCACAGGAGCCCGATTTCGCCGGGTCGCGAGCGGACCTGTGGAAAGCGCGCTCCGGGCTGGGGTCGGCCGGGCAAGATCGGGACATGCTCCGATTGGCCGCCTCTCATCCCCCACTGTGGCGCACACCCTCGAGCCTGCAGCTGGGAACGGGGCCTGGCGTGCGGGTGAACCACGTCGCTGACTGGCAGGAGCGCTTGCTCGACGCGCTCGCGGAGGGCATCCCCGATGCCATGCTGATCCCGCTGGCGATGACGCTCGGCGCCGAACCGGACGAGGCGCAGCGTTTTGCGGCTCAGATCGGTGGCGTCCTGCATGCCGTCGATCCCGAACCGCTGGCCATCCGGGTGGAGGTGCCCGAGGGGCTGCCCGTCGCGGCGTACGACGCGCTCTGCGATGGGCTCGGCGCCGCCGGGGTGCACGTCGTCTCGCTCACACGTTGGGCCGACGATCGCCTGTCCCCGGCGGTGCCGGTGATCGTCGCCGCCGATCGGATGCTGGATCCCCGCCGTGCGGCGCGGCTCATGGCCGCCGACGTGACGCACCTGCCGATCGAGCTGTCCGGCGACCGCGTACAGGTGGGACCGCTCGTCGTTCCCGGCCGTACCGCCTGTTCGGCCTGCCTGCACGCCCATCGCACCGACGCCGACCCGGCGTGGCCGCTGCTGGCGGCGCAACTGCTGGGCCGTGAGCCGACCGGGACGGATCCAGCCCTCGTGCTGGAAGCGGCCGTGCTCGCGGTGAGGATGCTGCGGGGTCTCACTCCGCTGCCGGCGCCGCGGCCGGTCGCCGATGTCGAGTCGAACACCCCGCGCGTCGCCGGCGCTTCGGTGACGATCAGTTCCGCCGACCTGCGGCGGGTGTGGCGGGCGCACCGCCCGCATGCCTCGTGCCTGTGTGGTTCGGTCGGGGCGGGTTCGGCTCGAGCGGATGGGGACCGATCTCCCGCAGGAACCGCGACCGCTGCCGAGTTCGGGCGCCCGACTGCTCCGACCAGCTCAGCGAGAGCGTGCGCGCGGCCCGCGTGATCCCGACGTACGCCAGCCGGCGCTCCTCGTCGATCGCGGCGAACCCCGTCGCGTAGGAGATCGGCAGCAGGCCCTCCGCCAGTCCGACGAGGTGGACGTGGTCCCACTCCAGGCCCTTGGCGGCATGGAGAGTCGCAAGGGTCACCGTCCGCAGCGACGGCTCGTGCTGATCGCGACCGCGCGCGAGGAGCTCGTCGGTGAACGCTCGCAGAGTCGTGCCCTCGGGCGCTTCCTCTGCGAGCCGCAGGACCGCGGAGCGCGCCTCCCAGGCGTCGCGCAGGGCGCCTCCGGCCGGCGGGGGTTCGTCGGTGAGCCCGAGCGAGCGCAGCACGTCACGCACCGCCACGACAAGAGTGGTCTCGACGGGCGCGACGGAAGCCCCGCGCAGCGCCATCACGGCCTGCCGCACTTCGGGCTGGTCGAAGAAGCGTCTGCCGCCCAGCACCGACGCGGCGATCCCCCGAGCGGCAAGCGCGGCCAGCAACGGCGCGGACTGCGCGTTCGCGCGGTACAGGATCGCGACGTCGTTCGGCGCGATGCCCGACGCCACCTGCGCCGCAATCGCACCGGCGACCCCCGCTGCCTCGGCGCCCTCGTCGCCGTAGGCCGTCACCGTCGGTCGTGACACGGCCGATGCTGCTCGCAGGGTCCGCGCCGTCCGCGCCGTCCGCGCCGTCCGCGCCGATCGCAGCTCCAGGGCGCCGGGCCGCCCTCGCATGAGAGCGTTCGCGACGTCGAGAATGGCGGGCTCGGAGCGATAGTTGCGCTCCAGTCTCACGACGCGCGCGTCGTCGTATCGCTCGGCGAACTCGAGCAGGTAGCGCGGGTCTGCGCCCGCGAAGGAGTAGATGGTCTGGCTCGCATCCCCGACGACGCACACGTCGCGGCGATCGCCGAGCCACAGTTCCAGCAGGCGCTGCTGCACGGGCGAGACGTCCTGGAACTCGTCCACGGTGAGGTGGCGGTACTGCTCGTGAACAGCGGCCGCCACGCGCGGCTCCGACTCCAGCATCCCGGCGCACGCCAGCAGCACGTCTTCGAAGTCGAGTTGACGGCGGGCGTCCTTGAGCTTCTCGTACTGGCGCTGCAGCTCGACGACGGCAGCCGCGTCGAGGACGCCGGACAACCCGTCGGGGTGCGCCGCGGCATCCTGCTCGATCGTGCGCATCGCGACCTTGCGCCACTCGATGCGGCTCGCGACGTCGCGCAGCGTCGCGCCGTTGAGCCGCAACCGCAGTGCGTCGGCGGCCTGGCCGAGCACCCGCACCTTGTTATCGACGATCGACGGCGCGGTGTCGTTCGCCAACTGCGGCCAGAAGAAGTTCAGCTGCGCGAGCGCCGTCGCGTGGAAGGTGCGCGCCGCGACGCCCTCGACCCCCAGTGCGCGCAACCGGCCGCGCATCTCCCCCGCCGCCTTCGTCGTGAACGTCACCGCCATGACCCGGCCCGGCGAGTACGCGCCGGTGTCGACGCCGTGCGCGATGCGGTGCGTGATCACACGGGTCTTGCCTGTTCCGGCCCCGGCGAGCACACACACCGGCCCCCGCAGAAGCGACGCTGCTTCGCGCTGCTGCTCGTCGAGTCCCTCCAGGGCGCGGTCGCTCATCCTGTCATCCCCACCCAGTCGGCGATGAGCCGGCGGGCGATGGATGCCGAGCCGGGCAACGCGAATCCTGGCTCGCTCCCCGGCCGGTCCGTGGCGCGGGCCCCGGCGAGCGCGTCCGCCAGTTCGTCGCGGCCGAACCATCGCACGTCGACGATCTCCTCGCCGTCGGGGCGAGCCGCCTCGGGGTCTGCCGCGGTCGCGTGGAACCCGAGCATGAGCGAACGCGGATACGGCCAGGCCTGCGACCCGCGGTATTCGAGGTCGCGGACGGTGACCCCCGCCTCTTCGTGCACTTCGCGCACGATCGTCGCCTCGAGCGACTCGCCCGCCTCGACGAAGCCCGCGAACGTGGAGTACATGTTGCGGTCCGCCCACAGCGCGTTCTTGCCGAGCAGCAGGCGGGACCGGTCGGGCGAGGTCACCGCGACGATGACAGCGGGATCGGTACGAGGGAAGTGCTCCCTGCCACAATCGGGGCAGTTGCGCGACCAGCCGGCATTCCGCACCAGTGTGCGCGCCCCGCACGCGGGGCAGAACGGCGCCCCGACGAGCCAGCCGCCGAGGGCGACCGCTTCGACGAAGATCCCGGCGTCGACGGCGGGCAGGTCGCCGCCGACCGCGCGCAGCGCACCCCAGATG
>NZ_JBASZT010000034.1:0-3279 GCF_049661145.1 Microbacterium sp. | reverse complement strand
GAACAACCGGCCGCCGAGAGAACGGGTGGTACCCGTACTCTCGGCGCGGAGTTGTTCTCTCGCGGCCAGAAGTGGGCGGGCTCACCCGGTGTTCTGCAGTCCGGCGGAGACGCCGGAGACCGAGAGCAGCAGCAGACGTTGCCATTGCGGGGTCTCCGCGTCGGTGGCCGTTCCGGCCCGCAGCGCGCGCAGCGCCCTCAGCTGCAGCAGCGACAGTGCGTCGACGTACGGGCTGCGGAGCGCGACCGCCCGCTGCAGGACGGGCTTGTTGGACAGCAGCGCGTCGCCGCCCACGATCCTGACGACCCAGTCGGTCGTCAGTCGCAGCTCGTCGACGACGAGCTCGGCGAGGTCCGGACGGTCGCCGAGGCTGAGGTAGCCGCGTGCGATGCGCTCGTCGGCCTTCGCCAGACTCATGCCGACGTTGTCGATGACGGTGCGGAACAGCGGCCACTGCTCGTAAGCGCGACGCAGCAACTCCAGATCGCCGACGGCATCGAGGGCGGTGCCGAGCCCGAACCAGCCGGCCAGGTTGATGCGCGCCTGCGACCACGCGAACACCCACGGGATCGCCCGGAGGTCTTCGAGCGACTCGACAGACAGCCCGCGGCGGGCCGGCCGCGATCCGAGCGCGAGCAGCCCGATCTCCTCCATCGGGGTCACCGTGGCGAACCACGGTGCGAATCCGTCGGCCTTCACGAGCGAGAAGAAGCGCTTGCGCGAGGCGGCATCCATCGTGGCAGCGACGTCCGCGAACTGCTCGGCCGCCTCGCTGTTGCGACGCTCGTTCGACGGGGCCGAGGCCAGGAGCACGGCGGCGGCAACCTGGTCGATGTGGTTCATCGCGATCGACGGATCACCGTACCGGGCGAAGATGACCTCCCCCTGCTCGGTGAGCTTGAACCGGCCGTCGACCGAGTGCGGCGGCTGTGCGAGGATCGCCGAGTTCGCGGGCCCACCGCCACGCCCGAGCGCGCCGCCGCGACCGTGGAAGAGGGTGAGGTGGATGCCGGCATCCTGCGCCCACGCGGCGATCTTCGCCTGCGCCTCATACAGGGCCAGGTTCGCCGCGACCGGGCCGACATCCTTCGAGGAGTCGGAGTAGCCGAGCATGACCTCCAGACGCTGGCCGGTCTGCTCCAGCCGCGCGGCGAAGTCGGGATCCTGCACGACTTCGGCCATGACGGCCGGCGCCGCCTGCAGGTCCGCGAACGTCTCGAACAGTGGGATGACGTCCAGCACCGGCGGTGTGCCACCGGGACCGACCGCGAGTCGCGCGAGTTCGTGGACGGCGGCGAGGTCGGCGGCCGACGTCGTGAACGACACGATGTAGCGGCCGGCGGCGCGCGGTCCGTACCGGTACTGGATCTGCGCGATCGTGCGGAAGACCTCGAGCACCTCCTCGGACTGCGCGCTCAGTTCGCCGCCTGCGGCTGCCTCGGCGAGCACCTTCGCGTGCACCGCGGAGTGCTGGCGCACCTCGAGCTCTGCGAGGTGGAATCCGAAGGTCTCGACCTGCCACATCAGCTGCTGGAGGTGCCCGTACGCCTGCCGCGGCGCGCCGGCGGCGATGAGCGATTCCTGCACGACGCGCAGCTCTCCCAGCAGGACCTTGGGGTCGCGGTACGCGAGGTCGGCGTTGCGCAGGCGCGTCGCCGTGATGCGGCGGGTGATGAGCATCATGACGCGCTTGTGAGGTTCGCCTATCGCGCGCTCGGCGGCATCCGCGGCGCCTTCCTCATCCGCGTCGGCGAGGCGCTGCAGGAGAGCGGTGAGCGCCTTGCTCGGGACCGTCGTGTCGGCGGCGAGGGTCAGCAGCTTGGCGATGCGGTCGGCCGAGCGCTCCAGTCCCAGCAGGATGTGCTGCGCAGCAATGGCGGCGGCCTTCTTCGTGATCGACGCGGTGACGAAAGGGTTGCCGTCGCGGTCGCCGCCGACCCACGTGCCCAGGCGCACGAACGGGCGCACGACGGGCGCCCGGCTGCCGGCGGCTACACCCTGCAGGGCGTCATCGACGCGGCGATACACGTGCGGGACGGCGGTGTACAGCGTTTCGTCGAACACCGCCATGATCGAGCGCACCTCGTCCACGGGCGTCGGCTTCTCGGCGCGCAGCGGAGCGGTGCGCCACAGCGTGTCGATCTCTTCCAGCATCCGCCGTTCGGCACGGCGCTCGTCGGCACCGCCGTGCGACGAAGCGTCGTGCTCGGTCAGCAGCAGCACCAGCCGACGGATGCTGGTGGATACCGCGCGGCGGCGGGCCTCGGTGGGATGGGCCGTGAACACCGGGTGGAAGCGCAGCGCCTTGAGTCTGTCCAGGGCCGTGTCGTCGCCGACTTCGGCCGCCAGGCGTACGAAGGCAGCGGCAACGGAGTCGGCGGCATCCTCCTTCTCGGGACGCCCGTCTCGCTCGCGCAGGATCCGCACGCGCTGGTGCTCCTCGGCGAGGTTGACGAGGTGGAAATAGACCGTGAAAGCGCGGGCGACCTCGTCGGCGCGCTGGATCGAGAACGAGTCTGCGATCTGCGCGGCCAGCTCGAACGCCTGACGGGACTCTTCGGGGTCCGACGACGACGCCGCGATCGCGGCACGCCGCAAGCGCTCGACGTCGTCGAACAGACCCGGTGACCCGCTCTCGCGCAGCACCCTGCCCAGCAACGACCCGAGCATGCGCACGTCGGCGCGGAGGCGTTCGGGCAGTTCGTGGTCGGTCTCGTCGCGGTCGACGAGATCGATGGCTTCGGTGGGGATCGCTTCGGGCATGCCTCCAACGCTAATGGCCCCACGTTTCGGCTTTGTCACGCGGTAGGATGCTGACCTGGTGTGCCGGGACCCTTCGATACACGGTCCGCCGCCGGCGGACCGCACTCAGGGACCGAGACTGATCGGCGTTCTGTCACCCGACCCCGAAAGACGCCGCATGACGTTGTTGCGCTCCGCTCGCTTCCCCGCGATTCTCCTGCTACTGGCCGCCGTGGTCGGCCTCGCCCTCGCGAACTCGCCGCTTCAGGGGGCCGCCTTCGCGGTCGCCGATGCTCATATCGGCATCCCCGGCGTGATCGACCTCTCGGTGCGGCACTGGATCTCCGACGGCCTGCTCGCGGTGTTCTTCTTCGTCGCGGCCGTCGAGCTGCAGTTCGAGCTGACGAGCGGGCAGCTCGCGTCGCCGAAGCGCGCCGTACTGCCGGCGATCGCCGCCGCGGGCGGCGTGGTGGCGCCCATCCTGATCTATCTCGCGGTCGCGAGCGGGTCCGCGGCGGCGCCCGGCTGGCCCATCCC
>NZ_JBASZT010000033.1:0-2609 GCF_049661145.1 Microbacterium sp. | reverse complement strand
GCCTCACGCTCGACGTCGCGCCGCACGTGACCGGCACCGCGG
This sequence comes from Microbacterium sp., assembly GCF_049661145.1. Lineage (GTDB taxonomy): Bacteria > Actinomycetota > Actinomycetes > Actinomycetales > Microbacteriaceae > Microbacterium. The sequence continues at coordinate 2,567 of NZ_JBASZT010000033.1, read as the reverse complement.
GCGACCTCGCCCTCACGGCGGCCCGCGTGCTCGACGACGCCAACGCGACCGCGACGGTGGTGGGCGGCTCGACGCAGTTCGACTTCTCGGCGCCCGAATCGGGCGCCTACCGCGTCGCCGTCACCGTCTCCGGCGGCGGGCATGAGGCGACCGGCACCGCGCGCATCACCGTCCTCGACGACGATGCGCCGGCAGACCTCTCCACCGCGCCGACGGTCGCCTTCGTCCGGCCACAGGCCGACGCGACCGTCGATGTCATCGCCGCCGTGTCGAACCCGACCGGTCGCGTGCTTCTGCTCAGCGACGTCGTGACGCACGCGGCGTCCGATGCCTCGCTGATGGCCGATTCCGTGGGGCAGGGTCAGTTGCGGGTGTCGGGATCCACCGATTCCGGGCAGTCGGGTCTGCTCGGCACGGTCACCTACCGGGTCTCGGACGGCACCGACGATGAAGGATCGCAGGTCGTGGGTGAGGCGACCGTGTTCCTGCTGCCGTCCGCGTCCGAGGTGGCGCCGATCGCCGTCGACGACAGTGTTGTGGTCCGCGCCGGCGCGCAGGTGGATATCCCCGTGCTGGCCAACGACGTCGCCGCCGCAGGTTCGCGCCCGCGCCTGGACCCTGAGTCGATCGACTCATCGTCGTCTGTGGCGCTGGCGTTCGCCTCCGGCGATCTCGTGCGCTACCTCGCACCCGAACAGCCCGGGCAGTACACGATCGGCTACCGCGCGTTCACGACCGGCGCGCCGGCGCTCGGTGACGCCGCGAGGGTCCAGGTGCGGGTCGTGGCCGACGACGCCAACCGCGCGCCGCTGCCGGAGCAGCTGTCGGGGCGGGTGCTGAGCGGCCTGTCGACCACGATCCCCTTCGACGGATTCGGCATGGACTCCGACGGCGACGTCGTCCGGCTCGACCGCATCATGACGCAGCCCACCCATGGCTCGGCCGTCATCTCGGCCGACGGCACGGCCATCGTCTACACGAGCCTCGCCGGCACGAACGGACAGGACGCATTCACCTATCGCGTCGTCGACCCCTTCGGCGCGACGGGCGTCGGCACCGTGCGCATCGGCGTCCGGGCCGGTGGCGCCGATCCCGCCCCCATCGCCCACACCGACTACGTCCACGTGCAAGCCGGCGCCGACAGCATCATCCGGGTGCATCCGCTCGCGAACGACGTCGATCCCATGGAGGGGCGGCTGAGCCTCGTCGCGGTCCGCCCCGACGTGCCCGAGCCGGCACCAGGGCCGACGCCTGACGGCGGCCGTCCGCCCGAGTTCGCGCGGTTGCTGGACCGCATCGTCTCGATCACCGATGACACCGTCACGATCGAGGCGGGCACCGAACCCGGCGTGATGTCGTTCCTCTACGACGTCGAGTCGTCGTCGGGAAACACCGCGCGGGGGCTGGTCGTCGTCAAAGTCGTCGCGCAGCGCGTGCCCGACTACCCGGTCGTCGCCGACACCGTGCTGACGCTCGAGAACCGGGAGGATCTCGCCGCGGGCATCGACGTGCTGGGCGACAACGTGCTCTGGTCGGGCGGGGACGCCGACGAACTCGCCGTCGGGTTGTGGGGTCGGCCCGAGGGGATCGTCGTCGACGGCTCGCGGCTGCGCGGCGAGGTCGATGACGCGGCACGGCTGATCCCGTTCTCGGTGACGGGCGAGACTCCCACCGGACCCGTGACGACGTACGCGTTCCTGCGGGTCCCGGCGGCATCGCAGGTCGCGCTCTCGCTGCGCCCCGGCACCGACCCGCTGACCGTGGCGGAGGGCGAACAAGCGGAAGCCGATCTCGCCACGCTCGTCGCGATCCCTCGAAACGCGACGCTCGAACTCGGACCCGAGGTGCGGGCGGCGGGCGCGAGAACATCCGCGACGTGCACGTTCGTCTCCGGGACGACCGTCCGCTACGACGCCGGCGCCGATGCGCCCTGGACCGATGCCTGCCTCGTGCCGGTGCGGCTGGTGGGGCAGGACGGCTGGACGGTGCTGTCGGTTCCGGTCGTCGTCACCCCGACCGACCCGCACCCGACGCTCGTGCCGGCCTCCCTCGACGTCGCGCCAGGACAGACGCACGTGTTCGATCTCGCCGCGATGACCGCCTGGCAGGGGCGCCAGGAGGCGATCGAGTACCGGATCGCGGATGCCGCGGCATCCTTCGACGTCGTCCTCGACGGCGCCCGGCTCACCGTGCGCGGTCACGACGATGCGTCGCCCGGCGTCGTCGAGGGCGTCGTCGTCGAGGTCACGAGCCACCCCGGTGTCACGCCCGCCCGCATCGCACTGCGCGTGGCGGCGGCGCCTTCGACGCTGCCGCAGGGGGGCTCGGCGCAGCAGCAGTGCAGCCAGGCCTCGGGCAGTTCGTGCACGATCGAGGTCGTCGGCGCGCCCGGAGAGGTCAACCCGCTGCCGGGGACACCGCTCGAGGTCGTCGGGGTCGCGCCGGCCGGGGCGTGCACCGGCGTGACCTTCACCGTCGCGTCGCCGACGGCGGTGACGGCGAGTTGGACGCCCGATGCGCCCGGAGCGCGGTGCGCCGCGACCTTCACCGTCCGCGACGCGCAGGGC
>NZ_JBASZT010000032.1:0-1575 GCF_049661145.1 Microbacterium sp. | reverse complement strand
GGCCCGGGTCGCGCAGCTGCGCGACGCCTTCGTCGCACGGGTGCTCGACCGCGTGCCGTCGGCACGGCTGACCGGTCATCCGGTGCACCGGCTGCCGGGCACGGCGAGCTTCACGTTCGCAGGCACGAGCGGCGAAGCGGTGCTGCTGGAGCTCGAACGGCGCGGTGTCGTGAGCTCGAGCGGCTCGGCCTGCGCGGCCGGCAACGATGAGCCGTCGCACGTGCTGCTCGCCCTCGGCATCCCGCCCGAGGTCGCGCAGACCGCCGTCCGGTTCACGTTCGCACACGACTTCGGACGCGGAGCCACCCCGACTCCCGTTGCGATTCCGAACCCCGCCACCGACCTCGCCGCCGTCGCCGACGCCGTGGTCGACGCCGTCGCGGCGGTACGATCGGGCACGTGATCGACCGCCCGCGACCCCACGACCCGATCGTCACGATCATCGTGCCGGGACGCGACGTGGCGACGTACGCCGTCGAGGCATTGGCCTCGCTGCGAGCGCAGACCGAGCCCGCCTGGCGGGCGATCCTCGTCGACGACGGGTCGACCGATGCCACGGGCTCGCTGTTCGCGCGGGCCGCGGCATCCGACCCGCGGTTCACCGTGATCACCCACTCCGTCCCACGCGGGCTGGGCGCCGCCCGCAACACGGGGCTCGACCTCGTCGATACGCCCTTCGTCGGCTTCCTCGACGCCGACGACGTGCTCACCCCCGTAGCCCTGCGCCGCCTCACCGAGACCCTGACCCGGTCCGGAAGCGATGTCGTCACCGGCGCCTACGTGCGCCTTCGCCCCGACGACGCCGGCGGATACACGCCGGGCGACGTGCAGCCCTGGGTGCGGGCGGCCACCGAGCCCGAGCGGCTCGGCACGACGCTCGCGCAGCACCCGGCCGTGTCGGGCAATGTCGTCGCGTGGTCGAAGCTCAGTCGAGTGGAGTTGTGGCGCCGCGGCGGCATCCGCTTTCCCGAGGGCAGACTGTACGAGGACCAGGTCGTCGCGCAGCGGCTCTACACGACGGCGCGCACGATCGATGTGATCCCCGATGTCGTCGTCCACTGGCGCGAGCGCGCCGACGGATCATCCATCACGCAGCGCAAGGACGCGGTGCCCGTCCTGGTCGACTACCTCGACGCGATGCGCGCCGGCATCGCGGTGCTCGACGCCGCGGGTCAGCGCGCCGCCGCCCGCGCTCGCATCCGGCTCGTCCTGGTTATGGATGTGCCGCCGCTCGTTCGGATCGCGCGGGATCACCCCGACGACGCTTATCGCCGGGCTCTGGGGACGTTCGTGAACGGGTTGGCTGCGCGGGCGGATGCCGAGTCGATCGCGCTCAACGACGCGTCCGCCGCCCTCCGGGCGGCCGCGGCGCTGTGGTGACCCGAGTCGCGCAAGCCGGCCTCATTGCAGGCGCCGCGCGCGATCGCCCAAGCCGGTCGGGGAGAAACGAGCCGCCGTGGGCATCTGTCCCCTCTGGCTCAGCCGAGGTACGGCCAGGCGTGCTCGCCTGCGGGCGGATCGGCGACGCCGCGATCGGTGAGCAGCCGCGCGGCGTCCGGACCGGGGGAACCGGCC
>NZ_JBASZT010000031.1:0-14654 GCF_049661145.1 Microbacterium sp. | reverse complement strand
GTCCCGGTGGAGGCGGCGGCCGCGGCCGTGGTCCCGGTGGCGGCACGGCGGGTGCCTTCGGCAAGGGCGGCGGCAAGAGCAAGCAGCGCAAGTCGCGTCGCGCGAAGCGGCAAGAGTTCGAGATGCGGGACGCCCCGGTCGTCGGCGGCGTCAACGTCACGAAGGGCAACGGCGAGATCATTCGCCTGCGCCGTGGCGCGTCGATCGCGGACTTCGCCGACAAGCTCGAGGCGATCCGCGGCTACACCGTGCAGCCCGGCACGCTCGTGACCATCCTGTTCAACCTGGGCGAGATGGCCACTGCGACCGAGTCGCTCGACGAGGCCACCTTCGAGGTGCTGGGCGCCGAGCTCGGTTACAAGATCCAGATGGTCTCGCCCGAGGACGAGGACAAGGAGCTCCTGGAGGGCTTCGGTCTCGATCTCGAGGCGGAGTTGGAGGCCGAGAGCGAGGACGACCTCGAGATCCGTCCGCCCGTCGTGACCGTCATGGGTCACGTCGACCACGGTAAGACGCGCCTCCTCGACGCCATCCGCAAGACGAACGTCGTCGCGGGCGAGGCCGGCGGCATCACGCAGCACATCGGTGCCTACCAGGTGTGGACCGAGCACGACGGCATCGAGCGCGCCATCACCTTCATCGACACCCCCGGGCACGAGGCGTTCACCGCCATGCGTGCTCGCGGTGCGCAGGTGACCGACATCGCGATCCTCGTGGTCGCCGCCGACGACGGCATCATGCCGCAGACGGTGGAGGCCCTCAACCACGCGCAGGCCGCCGAGGTGCCGATCGTGGTCGCCGTCAACAAGATCGACAAGCCCGAGGCGAACCCCGCCAAGGTCCGCCAGCAGCTCACGGAGTACGGTCTGGTCGCCGAGGAATACGGCGGCGACGTCATGTTCGTGGACGTATCGGCGCGCCAGGGAATCGGCATCCAGGACCTGCTGGACGCTGTCCTGCTCACCGCCGACGCGGGTCTGGACCTCACGGCCAACCCGAACAAGGCAGCGCGCGGTGTCGCGATCGAGGCGAAGCTCGACAAGGGTCGCGGGTCGGTGGCGACCGTGCTCATCCAGTCCGGGACGCTGCGCGTCGGCGACGCGATCGTCGCGGGGACGGCCTACGGCCGCGTTCGCGCCATGATCGACGAGAACGGCGACGCGGTCGAAGAGGCCGCCCCGGCGCGTCCCGTGCAGGTGCAGGGTCTCAACTCGGTCCCGCGCGCCGGCGACACGTTCATCGTCACCGACGAGGACCGCATGGCCCGCCAGATCGCCGAGAAGCGCGAGGCCGCCGAGCGCAACGCCCAGCTGGCCAAGGCCCGCAAGCGCATCTCGCTCGAGGACTTCACCCGCGCGCTCGAAGAAGGCAAGGTCGAGTCGCTCAACCTCATCATCAAGGGCGACGTCTCCGGTGCCGTCGAGGCGCTGGAGGAGTCGCTGCTGAAGATCGAGGTCGATGACAGCGTGCAGCTGCGGATCATCCACCGCGGCGTCGGCGCGATCACCGAGTCCGACATCAACCTGGCCACGATCGACAACGCGATCGTGATCGGCTTCAACGTCCGCCCCGACGCAAAGGCGCGCGAGCGCGCCGCGCGCGAAGGCGTGGACGTCCGGTTCTACTCGGTCATCTACAACGCGATCGACGATGTCGAGCAGTCGCTGAAGGGCTTGCTCAAGCCGGAGTACGAAGAGGTCCAGTCGGGTGTCGCCGAGATCCGCGAGATCTTCCGCTCGTCGAAGTTCGGCAACATCGCCGGTGTCGTCGTCCGCAGCGGAACGATCACGCGTAACGCGAAGGCGCGCGTCATCCGCGACGGCGTCGTCCTCGCCGACGGCCTGCAGATCGAGTCGCTGCGCCGCTTCAAGGACGACGTCACCGAGGTCCGCACCGACTTCGAGGCCGGTATCGGCCTGGGCAAGTTCAATGACATCCAGGTCGGCGACGAGATCGAGACGACCGAAATGGTGGAGAAGCCTCGCGGCTGATCGTCGGACGTTGGCTCCGGCGATGGATGCCGCGTCGATAACGGGACCCCCGAGACCCCGACTATCGACGCGGCATCCATCGCCTCCGCCGGTGCCTCGGCATCGATCGGGGTGGCAAGAGAAGGGGAATGAAGATGGCGAACGAACGGCAGGCGCGGCTTGCGGACCGCATCCGCGTGCTCATCGCGGAGCGGCTCGAGAAGGGGCTGCGCGACCCGCGGCTCGGCTTCGTCACGATCACCGACGTACGTGTCACGGGTGATCTGCAGCACGCCTCCGTCTTCTACACGGTGTACGGCTCAGACGAAGAGCGCGCCGACACCGCTGCGGCGTTGAAGGCGGCGACCGGCATGCTGCGCAGCGAGGTCGGCAGGAGGCTCGGCGTGCGGCTCACCCCGTCGCTGGAGTTCATTCCCGACGCGCTCCCCGACAGCGCCGGCCACATCGCCGACCTGCTTCGCGAGGCGCAGGAGCGGGATGCCGCGGTCGCGGGCCTTGCGGTCGGCGCGGCCTATGCCGGTGATGCCGATCCCTACGTCAAGCCGCGCGAGTCCGACGACTTGGAGTGACTGTCGCCGGCGATCCCGCTGCGTCAGCGCTCCGGCGGGAGCAGGATGCTCTGCAGTCCGCGGTAGAGCCACGCAATGTACTCGTCGTGGGTGAAACCGGCCTGTTCGGTCAGACGGCCATAGGTCTCGGCCATCGTGAGGATCCAGATCGTCGCGACCTGCTCGGCGCGGGGGATGTCGGTACGCCACCACCCTCGGTCGTCGAAGCGGGCGAGAAACACCGCCCAGCCGCGTCGGATCGCGGCCATGTCGCGCTCCCAGCGCTCATGCAACGCCGGATCCGGCGTAACGGCCCACGCCTGCCATAGTTTGTACGCTCGAGCGTTCCACTCGGCGCTGCCCTCTGCCACGGCCGATATGAACTGGTCGCGCGTGATCGTATCGGCCGTCTTCTCGAACTCGGCCTGGGCCGCGGCCATCGTGTGGACCGGACCCAGCGTGGCCACTTCGATCGCCATCGCGAAGATGTCCGCCTTACTCCCCAGCCGTTCGAGGTAGGGGAGAGACACGTCGGCAGCCTCGGCGATCTCGGGCATTGTGGTCGCCTCCAGGCCGCGCGCGGCGAAGACGTCGGCTGCCGTGCGGAGCACAGCAAGACGACGCTGCTCGGCCTGGCGCTTGCGGCCGCTCGCGTCGTATGGGCGACGACGCTTTCGGGACTCTTGTGTCATATTCATGATGGGATTACCATATCTAAATCACATGGAGCCGCGCCGAAGGGAGCCCGGCATGTCTTCCATCCTCATCTGCATCAATCCCCACCCCTCGCACATCGCGCCGATGCTCGATGTGGTGCACGCGTTCGTCGGCGCCGGGCACCGCGTGCGCGTGCTCACCGGCATCCGCTTCGGGGACGTCATCCGCGCAGTCGGCGCTGAACCCTTGGCGTTGCCGCCCGCTGCCGACGTGTTGGAGGGTCTTGACTCGCGAGAGCGTCCCCGCGGGCGCCGGGCGATGAACGACGGGGTGAGGGAGACCTTTATCGACCCCGCGCGTGCGCAACTCCCCGTGCTCACCGCGGCCCTCGCCGCAGAGCACACCGACGCTCTCGTCATCGATCCGATTTTCCTTTCTGCGTATCTCCTCGGGGCGGATCGACCCGTGCTGGCAGCCTGTAGTTTCTTTCCGCTTTCGGTCTCTAGCGTGGACACCGCCCCTTTCGGCCTGGGCATGGCGCCGCCGCGCACCGCCGCCGATCGGGTGCAAAGTCGCGCAATCGCATGGTTCGCCCGCAGGGTGTTGCTCGCCCCCGTACATCGCGAGTTCGACGCGTTCTACCGCGAGCACGGACTCCCACCACTGGGCGACCTGTTCTTCACGGACTACTTCTTTCGGCCGGGCTTCATCGACCTGTACGCCCAGTTCACCGTGCCGTCGTTCGAGTACCCGCGCAGCGACCTGCCGGAGTGCGTGCGCTACTACGGACGACTGCGTCCGCCGAACGGGACGGCGGAGCTTCCGCCGTGGTGGGACGAGGTCGACGACACCCGTCCCATCATCCACGTCTCACAGGGCACCGTCGGCACCGCAGACTTCACGGAACTCGTCGTGCCGACACTCGAGGCTCTGGCAGACGACGACGTGACGGTCGTCGTGTCGGCCGGCCGTACCGGAGCAGCGACAGTCGGCGAGCTTCCTCCGCTGCCGCGCAACGCATTCGCCGCGGACTTCCTGCCCTACGACGAACTCTTCCCGCGACTGTCTGCGTTCGTGACGAACGGCGGATACGGCGGCCTGCACTACGCGCTCGCACACGGCGTGCCGATCGTCGTGGCGGGAGACACCGAGGACAAAGTCGAGACGTCGGCGCGCGTCGCATGGTCGGGCGCCGGGATCAGCCTGCGGACCGGGCGACCGTCGGCGGATGCCGTTCGCAAGGCGGTGCGCGAGGTGCTGCGCGAACCGCGCTACCGCGCGGCATCCGCTCGAATTGGCCGTGACCTCGCTGCAGCTCCCGGCGCTGCGGGTCTCGTCGCCGATGTCGAGCGGCTCATCGGCGCGAGGGTGGGAAGCGTACGGTGAGCACCGTCAAGCATCGCCCGGCGCACCGTTCGGTGCGCGTCGTGCGCGGGACCCACGCCTTTGCGGGATTGCTGCTGTGGCTGTTCTTCCTGGTGAGCGTCCCGCTGTACCTGTACCAGCAGAATGGCGCCATCACTGTCGAGGGATGGTTGGACATGTTGCGGGTCGAAGCCGAAGGCGGCGGTCCAGCGAACCTCGTGGCATTCCTCCTGCTCACCGCGGTAGTCGCGGCACTGGGGGTGACGATGCTCATCGATCTGATTCGAAGAGGACGCCGGCCGTTCACGAGCGCGGGATCACCACGCGGACGGCTCTATCTTCTGCACCGCTGGGTAGGTGCCGTGTTCGCCGTCACCCTTGTGGCGTATGTCGCGGCAAGGCTGTTCTCGGGTGCCGCGCCGCTGGCGCTCGGGTGGGCATGGTTGGTGCTGTTGATCGTGGTCGACCTGGTCGGTCTCGTGGTCTTCATCGTCTGGGCAGTGGCTGCGACGCGCCGTCGCGGGGCGAAGCTCCGCGACGGCGGCACAGCCAGCGGCAGCTAAACCGCCGAGCGGACACGCGGCCGCGACGTAGCGCAGGTCGGTCGCGGTGGGGGAGACCGACGCCGCGCACAGCAGCAGCGACTGCGGAGGGTTCCCGCCTGTTCCGCTCAGGGGGTTCCGCTCAGCTGCCGAGGCTCTGCCCCCAGGCGAGCGCGCGGTCGCGTTCGCCCGGTTCCAGCGGTCCCTGCTTGCCGGTGACGAAGAAGTCGGTCACCTCTTCGGGAGGAGTGCCGTGGTGGCGCAGCGACTTCGCCGCGGCCTTGGCCGCCGATCCGGTGAGTCTCGAGTGACCTTGGCGGGTGCTGAACAGGGCCACCCGCGGCACCGGGACAGGTGATGGCAGGGCGTCGAGCCAGTCGCGCACGCCCGACGTGGTGCCGACAGCGCCGTCGGTGACGGCCGCAGCGCGGGTCTCGGGGCGCGACATCGAGAACGTGTGCGTGGGGCCGCCGACCACGAGCAGATCGAGGTCGTCGTCGAGGACGGCCGGCGCGTTGTCGACGGCGGCCGTCTCGACCGGCCCCCACTGCTTCAGGCCCTCGGCGATCGACTCCGCGACCGACTGGGTGTTGCCGAACTGCGACTCGAAGACGACGAGACTCTTCATGCGGCGGACATTACGCTCGGTCTTCGCGTGCGGTGGTGTCTCTTCGCCGGAGAAAAGCGTCCGCTCGCTTGCAGACCGAGGCCCACAAGGCGCTGAGCGCGCATTGCGTTTCGACTCGGCCCTGCGGACCTCGCTCAACGCGCAGGCTCCGTGTCCGTGCGTTGAGCGGAGGAATCCGCGGGACTCCGGAGCAGAAACGTCGCATTGTGCCGCGCCGCCGCAGGCATGCGGCTACGAGGGCAGCCGAAGCACGCCGTCTGCCACCTCGATCAGCCCGTCGGCGATGAGCGTGCCGATCGCGCGGTCGCGCTGTGACGGATCGGGCCAGTCCGCGATGATCGCGGCATCCGACACCGGGTCGCCGTCGGCGTGACGCAGCGCCCGCAGCACGGCGCCGCGCGCCTGGCGGTCGCTGCCCTCGTACCGGGCCTGCTTGCGCCGGTCGTCACCGGTGTCGGGGTAGCCCGCCGCCCGCCAGGCGCACACGTGAGCGACGGGACACAGCTCGCACCGCGCCGCCCGGGCCGTGCACACGAGGGCGCCGAGTTCCATGACGGCTGCATTCACGGTTGCCGCGTCGGCCTCGTCGTCCGGCAGGATCGCCGCCATAGCGGTGAGGTCGCCTCTTGTCGGCGGGCCGGGCTGCGACCTGCCGCCCAGCGCGCGTGCCAGTACCCGCCGCGTGTTGGTGTCGACGACGGGATGCCGATCGCCGTACGCGAAGGCGGCGACCGCCCGCGCCGTGTAGTCGCCGATGCCGGTCAGCGCCAGCAGGTCGTCGACGTCGCGGGGAACGACGCCGCCGTGTCGGTCGCGGATCTCCACCGCAGCGCGGTGCAGCCACAGCGCCCGGCGCGGATAGCCGAGGTTCGCCCACTGGGTCACGGCGGCAGCGGGCGGGTCGGCCGCCAGCGCACGGGGTGTCGGCCACCGGGCCAGCCACGCGTCCAGGTGCGGAATGACGCGGGTCACGGGAGTCTGCTGCAGCATGATCTCGCTGACGAGGATGCCCCACGCCCCGAATCCCGGCCGCCGCCACGGGAGGTCGCGCGCATTGTCCCGATACCACGCGATCAGCGGCGTCGCGAGGTCGGGCATCCCGACAGCTTACGTCGGCGTGGGTCCGGCTGGGTTCGGGGTGGGTCCGGGAGGGGTCCCGGGAACCGGCACAACTCCGCCTCAGGTGCAGGCTCGGGATCGTTTGGGCCGCTTTGGGTCCGTGCAGGCGGAGTTGTGCAGGAGGATCGGCTCATAGGCTGGAACACATGCCCGAGCCCGCTGCCGAAAGTGCAGTCCCGACCGGCGGGCTGCTCGCTGGGTTGTGCGACGAGTTGCGCGGACTCCATCCGCGCGGGCGGATCCTCGTCGGCATCGACGGCGAGGACGGTGCCGGGAAGACCGTCTTCGCCGATGGGCTTGCCACCGTGCTCGCGGACGAGGGAATGACTGTCTTCCGCGCGTCGATCGACGGCTTCCATCGACCGAAGGCCGAACGGTATGCGCGCGGCCACACCTCGCCGGAGGGCTTCTACCGTGACTCGTACGACCTCGACGCCTTCTGCCGCGACCTGATCGAGCGCTACCGCGCAGGTGGATCGTTTCGTACCGCTGTGCACGACATCGTCACGGACGGGCCTGTCGAGAGGGTCGGAGGTCCCGCGCCGTCGGATGCCGTTCTCGTCGTCGACGGCATCTTTCTGCACCGGCCGGAGCTTCGCGAGCTGTGGCACTGGTCGGTGTGGCTGGAGGCACCGATGAACGTCCGCTATGCACGAATGGCGGTTCGTGACGGCAGTGACCCCGATCCGTTCGCGGAGTCGAATCGGCGCTACCGCGTCGGACAGGAGTTGTACCGGCGCGAGGCGGAGCCGCGCTCCGCGGCATGCGTCATTGTCGACAACACCGATCCCGCACATCCGCGCCGCAGCTCCGTCGACATCTGCTGAGGGAGACACCGACGGCACCGAGGCCAAGACGGTGTCTGTCGGTTGAGCACTCAGACGAACCGCCACGTACCGAATGCAGGAACAGCGACGTCAGATCGCGCGGCGGACGCGTGCGCGCCGCATGAATCCGCGGCTTGGACTCGTTGCGGCGTGCGGGCGCGCGGTGCCGCTCCTGCAAACGGTACGCGTCGCCGGGAGACATAGGCTGGAGCGCATGCCCGAGCCCGCCGCCGACATCGCAGCCCCGACGGGGATCCTGCTCGTCGACAAGCCGTCGGGCGCTACGAGCCACGACGTCGTCGCCCGTGCCCGCAGGGCGCTCGGTACCCGCAAGATCGGTCACGCCGGCACCCTCGACCCCATGGCGACAGGCCTGCTGATCCTTGGGATCGGGCCCGCCACGCGCCTCCTGACCTTCATCGTCGGGCTCGACAAGACGTACGAGGCGACCATCCGACTGGGGATCTCGACCGGCTCAGACGATGCCGACGGGGTCGAGACCGCGCGGGCGGATACCGCGGCGCTCGCCGCGGTCACAGACGAACGCATCCGCGCGGGCGTCGCGGTACTCACAGGCGAGATCGATCAGGTCCCGAGCACGGTGTCGGCGATCAAGGTCGGCGGCCGACGCGCCTACGATCTCGCCCGAGCGGGGGAGCAGGTGGAGTTGAAGGCTCGCCGCGTCACCGTGAGTCGCTTCGAGCTCGTCGGCGAAAGCACGACCGACGCCGATGGAACAGGCGCGATCGACATCGATGTGGTCGTGGATTGCTCCAGCGGCACCTACGTCCGGGCGCTCGCGCGCGATCTCGGCGCGGCGCTCGGCGTCGGCGGGCACCTCACAGCGCTGCGGCGCACCCGCATTGGTCCGTTCCACGTCGCGGACGCCGTCGCCGACGTGACCGGTGACGTCGCCCTACTGCCCCCCGCGGAGGTGGCCGGCGCCGTGCTCGGCGTCTTCCCTGTCACCGCCGACGAGGCGCGCGACCTACGCCACGGCAAGCGCCTCTCCGGCGCGGCAGAGCGGCTCACGCCCGCCGCGGCTGGCGCCGCAGCCCCGCTCGCTGCCGGTGCCACCATGCTCACCCCCGCCGCGATCGACCCTGACGGCCGCCTCGTCGGCATCGTCGAAGCCGTCGGCCCGCACCGCGCTGACGTCAAGAGCATCATGAATATGCCGGAGGAAGCATGATCCTGTGGTTCACGGTCGCGCAGGTGGCCGTCGCAGTGCTGGCGGGCCTCGTCGCCGTCGTGCTGGGTCTCGCCGGCCGCCGGCCGAGCGACCTCACCGTCGGCGGCATGGCGCTCATCCTCGTACTGCTCGTTGCACAGGTCGTCGTCGCGATCGTGTCGCCCCTTGCCGGAAATCCGCCGGTCGGCAGCGCGCTGGAGTACTGGGTCTATCTCGTCTCGGCGGTGCTGATCCCCCCGGCATCCGTTGTCTGGGCACTGATCGAACGCAGTCGGTGGAGCACCGTCATCATGGGGATTGCGGCACTGTCGGTTGCGATCATGGTGTGGCGCATGCAGGTGATCTGGACGACCCCGCCGCTCTGACCGGGGTGGCGGCGCGCGCCTATCATTGACGGGTCATGTCTTCGTCCCAGATCAGCCCTCACACCCCGAGGATGACCGGCGTCGGCCGCGTCCTCGTCGTCGTGTACGCGATCATGGCGCTCGCCGCGACCGGACGCTCGGTCGTGCAGATCGTGCAGGAATTCGCCGCCGCTCCGCTCGCCTACACCCTGTCGGCGATCGCCGCCGTCGTGTACATCCTCGCGACGGTCGCGCTCGTGAGGTCGGACTCACCCGTCTGGTACGCCGTCGCGTGGGTCGCGATCTGCTTCGAACTCATCGGTGTCCTCGTCGTCGGAACGCTGAGTCTGACGCACCCCGAGCTGTTCCTCCACGACGCGACAGTGTGGTCCGGATACGGCTTCGGTTACTTCTGGGTGCCTCTCGCGCTCCCGTTCGTCGGCCTGTGGTGGCTCCGCACCTCGGGCCGCACGTCGCACGAGGCGGATGCCGAGGCGGCCCCCGCGGGGAGGTCCAGCTGGTGATCGTCTTTCACGACCCCTCGGAGGTGCCCGAGGGCTTCGGACCGAGCGTCGTCGCCATCGGTAAGTTCGACGGCGTGCACTCCGGCCATCGCGCCGTGATCGACCGCGCGCGCGTGGCTGCGGCCGAGGCGGGTGCCCAGGTGGTCGCGGTCACGTTCGACCGCAACCCGCTCAGTCTGCTGCGTCCGGAGTTGTGCCCGGAACCGCTGTCGAGCATCGATCAGAAGCTCGGTCTCCTCGCCGAGGTCGGCCTCGATGCGACGCTCGTGCTGCGCTTCGACGCGGAGCTCGCGGCCCTGGAGCCGCGCGCATTCGTCGAGCACGTGCTGGTGCGCTTGGGTGTTGTGACGGTGATGGTCGGCGACGATTTCCGTTTCGGGCGCGGCGGGGTCGGCGACCCCGTTCTGCTGGCGCGTCTGGGCAGGGAGTACGGCTTCGCCGTCGAGGTCGTCGGCGATGTGCAGGGTGGTGGGCGGCGCGTGTCGTCGTCGTGGGTGCGCGATCTGCTCGCGGTAGGCGACGTCGAGGATGCCGCCCGCCTGCTCGGCCGGCCGCATGCCGTGTCCGGCGAGGTCGTCCACGGACTCAAGCGCGGCCGTGAGCTCGGCTTCCCGACGGCGAACCTGGGGGAGGATGCCGAGGGCTTCATCCCCGCGGACGGCGTCTACGCCGGCTGGCTCGTTGTTGCCGGCGGACCGGGCGACGCCGCCGGAGTCACGACCCGCTATCCCGCCGCGATCTCGGTCGGTACCAATCCGACGTTCGGCGATGTTGCCCGTCGTCAGGTGGAGGCCTACGTCCTCGATGAGTCGGGCCTGGACCTGTACGGGCACCGCGTGCAGCTGCGATTCACGCACCGCATCCGCGGCATGGTCGCGTTCGAGGGCATCGACGCGTTGGTCGCGCAGATGACCGACGACGTCGCGCGCGTGCGGGCCGCGCTGGCCTGAGCCCGCCGCGTCTGCCCGTCGCGCTCGCGCGGTCGTCGCGCAAACTCCACGGATTCGGAAGGGGTGAAGCCGGTTTCCGGCGAATCCGGCCGAGCAACACGCAGATCCGTGGAGTTTCAGCCGCCCGGGGAGTGAGACCGCGGTCGCGCCGACCTGTGGGGGGCACCTGCGAGCCGCGGCCTGCGGACCGCGGGCGAGCGGAAATCAGTACGAGGTGGTGTCGACGGCGCCGATCGCCTGCTCCCCGGCATCCACCCGCCGCGCTTCGCCGAGGATCACGGCGCTGCCGCTCGTGCCCAGGCGCGTCGCGCCCGCCGCGAGCATCGCGAGCGCGTCGGCGTAGCTGCGGACGCCGCCCGACGCCTTCACCTGGACGCCCTGGCCGACGCTCGCGCGCATCAGCGCGACGTGGGGGACGGTCGCGCCGCCGCCCGCGAAGCCCGTCGAGGTCTTGACGAAGTCCGCACCGCCGGCCTCGGTGAGGCGGCTGCCACGTGCGATCTGTTCGTCGTTCAGGAGCGAGGTCTCCAGGATCACCTTCGTGATATGGCCGGATGCCGCGGCCACGACCGCCGCGATGTCGGCCGTGACCGCGTCGTCGAAGTCCGTTCCGGAGCGCAGCGCCCCGATATTGATGACCATGTCGAACTCGGTCGCTCCATCGGCGAGGGCCTGGCGCACCTCGGCGACCTTCGCGGCCGTCGAGGTCGTACCGTGCGGAAAGCCGATGACGGTGCCGACGGCCACACCGGTTCCGGCCAGGCGCTCCACGGCGTGGGGGATGTCGCTCGGGCGCACGCACACGCTGAACACGCGCCACTGGGCGGCGATGTCCAGTTCCGCGTCGACGTCGGCGCGGGTCAGCTCGGGCTTGAGGATCGCGTGGTCGATGGTCGCGGCGAGGTCGCGTTCGGTGGGTACAGGCATGCCTTCCAGGGTACGCGATGCGAGAAAAGGTAACGAAACGGTAACGGTCACGCTAAGGTGACGGTGACGGCGCGTCCATGACGACGGCCAGGCACGAAGGATCGACCCGATGACCTCTCTGCGGACAGCCGACAGGCTCCCCGCACTGCTGATCGTCACAGCGCTCGCGGTGGCGAGCATCGTCATCGCGCTGGTGGGCGTGGCGCCGG
Source organism: Microbacterium sp. (assembly GCF_049661145.1). Lineage (GTDB taxonomy): Bacteria > Actinomycetota > Actinomycetes > Actinomycetales > Microbacteriaceae > Microbacterium. Next base: position 2,831 of record NZ_JBASZT010000031.1, on the reverse strand, counting down.
CACGAGTCAGCGCCGCGGAACTGATGGGCGCCGAGCGCACACCCGGTGAGGCGTCCTTCATCGCGGCGCACCGCGGCGGCTCGTCGATGGCTCCGGAGAACACGCTGCCGGCCGTCCGCGCAGCGCTCGTCAGCGGATTCGGCTACGTCGAGGTGGATCTGTCGCTCACCGCCGACGGGGTGGCCGTGCTGATGCATGATCGCACCGTGAACCGCACGACCGACGGCGAGGGGTCGCTGGCGTCGCTGACTCTCGCGGCAGTCAGGACCCTCGACGCCGGAGGGTGGTACTCCGCCGCGTTTGCAGGGACGCCCGTGCCCACGGCCTCGGAGTTCCTCGACGTGCTCGCCCAGCTGGATGGCCGGGCGATCCTCGACCTCAAGGGCGTGTGGACTCCCGAGGCGGCAGATGATCTCGTGGGCGAGTTGGCGGCGCGTGGTCTGGAACGACGCGTCGCGGTGGCCAGCTTCGACGCGCGTGCGCTCGCGTATGTCCAGGCACGATCGGACGTGATCCCCCGGCTGCTGATCCTCAAGACGCTGCCCACCGACATCGTTCCGGCGGCCCTCGCCGTCGGAGCGCGCGGGGTCGTCGTGGGTCGCGGCGCCCTCCAGGCCCGGCCCGAAGTCGTTGACGAGCTGCACGAGGCGGGCCTGCGGGTCGTGGCGTACACACTCAATTCCGATCGGCAGTGGGATGCTGCGACCTCGCTCGGCGTCGACGGCATCGTCACCGACGACCCGGGCCTGCTCGACCACTGGCAACGCGGACTCGCGAGCCGCTGATGCCGGGAATACCCCAGGGGGGTATTCTGTTGCGTGGGATATGGCCCGCGACGTGCGGCGCCGAGAGGAGACATCATGACCACCAGCACGTACACCGTCCAGGGCATGACGTGCGCGCACTGTGCGGGAGCCGTCTCGCGCGAAGTGCGCAAGATCACGGGCGTCGACGACGTCGCGGTCGACGTGAGCACCGGTGGGCTGACCGTGACCGCGACGGCGACACCGGCAGAGGCCGACGTTGCCGCCGCTGTCGCAGAGGCGGGCTACACGCTCGTCGTCGCGCCGTGAACACGCCGACCGAGACCGGGCTCGCCCCGCACGCCCAGGCCGTCCTCGACATCGAGGGGATGACCTGCGCAAGCTGCGTGGCCCGCATCGAGAATCGGCTGCAGCGCCTTGACGGCGTCTCGGCGGCCGTGAATCTTGCGACCGAATCGGCGCGTGTCGACTACCCGGCAGGTCTCCCCACCGAGGCGCTCGTCACGGCCGTCCGCGAGGCCGGTTACGACGCCCGCGTGCGGCCACGGTCGGCCGCCGGTACCGCCACGACTGGGCCGCGTTCCGTCGGGCCCGACCCGCACGCCCACGGCGACCCGCACGCCCTCGGCGACCCGGGTCACGGCAACGCACGCGGCGACCACGACGACGACCACCGCTCGGACGTCGCCGCGCACCCCCATGGCGCTCATGACGACCATGGCGCGCACGGCTCGGCATCCGGCGGTCACGTCCACGACGTGGAGGATCGCCCTGGAAGCACGACGCTGCTCACGCGCCTGATCGTCAGTGCCGTGCTCGCGGTGCCGGTCGTCGTCCTCGGGATGGTGCCGGCCTTGCAGTTCCCGGGCTGGCAGTGGGTCTCGCTCGCCCTCGCGACTCCGATCGTCGTGTGGGGCGGCTGGCCGTTCCACCGCGCGACGTTCGCGAACGCCCGTCACGGCGCCATGACGATGGACACGCTCATCACGCTCGGCACCGGCGCCGCGTACCTGTGGAGCCTCTGGGCTCTGCTGTTCGGCACCGCTGGCCACATCGGGATGACGCACGACTCCGCGCTGTTCGGACCCGTGCACGACCCGTCCTCGCTCGTCTACTTCGAGGTCGCGTCGGCCGTCACGGTGTTTCTGCTGCTGGGTCGCGTCATCGAGCAGCGCTCCAAGCGCCGCGCCGGTGCCGCGATGCGCGCGCTCATGGAGCTGTCGGCGCGCGACGTCGAGCTACAGTCCGGTGAGCGCGTCCCGATCGAGCAGCTGCGGGTGGGCGACGTGTTCGTCGTGCGCCCGGGCGAGAAGATCGCGACCGACGGTCGCGTCGTCTCGGGGCGCGCGTCGGTCGACGAGAGCATGATCACCGGCGAGTCGGTACCCGTCGACATGGATGCCGGCGCCACCGTCACCGGCGGCACGATCGCCACCGACGGGCGCCTGGTCGTCGCGGCGACCTCGGTCGGCGAAGACACGCGTCTCGCGCACCTGGCACGCCTCGTCGAGGACGCCCAAGCCGGCAAGAGCCGCGTGCAGCGGCTCGCGGACCGCATCTCTGCGGTGTTCGTGCCGATCGTCATCGCCCCGTCGGTGCTGACGCTGCTCGGCTGGATGGTCGCGGGCGGGTTCGGCGGCGAGAGCATCGCCGCCGGCTTCACCGCTGCAGTCGCCGTGCTGATCATCGCGTGCCCCTGCGCGCTCGGGCTCGCCACTCCCATCGCGATCCTCGTCGGCACCGGCCGCGGCGCGCAGCTGGGCGTACTCATCACAGGACCGGAGGCACTCGAAGCCGCGGACCGCATCGACACCGTCGTGCTCGACAAGACCGGCACCGTCACCGAGGGCCGCATGACGGTCACCTCGGTGGTGCCTGTGGCATCCGTCGAAGCGGCGGATGCCGAGGAGATCGCGCACCTGGTCGGCTCGCTCGAACACGCCTCCGAGCACCCGGTCGCGCGTGCTCTGGCGGCGCTCGCACCGGAACCTGCCGAGGTGGCCGACTTCTCCGGACTCGCGGGGCGCGGCGTGACCGGGACGGTCGACGGCCGGGTCGTCTTCGCGG
>NZ_JBASZT010000030.1:0-2548 GCF_049661145.1 Microbacterium sp. | reverse complement strand
ATCCTGGCGACCGGCGTCGTCGCGGCGATCGTGCTGACTCCGCCGGCGACGCTGTCGGCCGAGCTCGCTATGCAGCGCGATACCGGTGCACCGCCGCTGTTCCAGGGTGCCGACACCATCGCGCTCGCCGCGACGGGCGACACGGCGTCGTTCGGGGTCGGCGAATGGGCGAGCGTGTTCGCGACGGCGACGAATCCCGAGGCGTTCGACGGCGACGAGATCACGCTCACCGGCTTCGTCACGCCCGGCGACGGCGGGTTCTCGCTCACGCGCCTCGTCATCACGCACTGCGTGATCGACGCGCAACCCGCGAGCGTCCCGGTGGCGACCGCCGGTGACGCCCCCGACACCGGCACCTGGGTCAGCGTGACCGGGACGATCCACGATGCGGGCGGGAGGCTGCAACTGCAGGCGTCGGACGTGAGCGTCATCGATCAGCCCAAGGACCCGTATGAGTACTGAGGCGCGCACCCGCCGGGAGAGCGCGCGCCGCCGGCGTTCGCGGGCGTTCGTCGGCGCGTTCGTGGCGATCATCGCCGTCCTCGGCGCCATCGGGCTCGCCGGGTCCGCCGTGACGACCGCGCAGGGCCCACGCGTGACGCACGTGAGCGTCGATCCGGATGCCGCGGTGAGCTCGCCGGGCTCCCGCATGATCCTCACGACGACCCAGTCGCTCGCCGAGGTCGCTCCCGCGCAGGTGACCGTGACGCCCGCCACCGACTTCACCGTCGACACGTCGGGGCGCAGCGTCGGCATCCGCTTCGCGCAGCCGCTGTGGGACGACACCGACTACACCGTGTCGATCGACGGCCTCAGCGGCGTCGGCGGGGGGGCCTCGGCATCCGTTCGGGAGTCGTTCTCGACGCCGCTGCTGCACTCGTTCCTGCTGCAGCGCGGGAGCGTCGACGGCGACACGATCTTCCGCACCGATCTCGTCGGCGACGCCGCGGTGCCCGTGTACACGAACGCGCACATCGAGGATTTCCGCGCGACCGCGGGTCACCTCGTGATCGCGACCCTCGACGACCACGGCCGGTCGCACCTGATCGTCACGGACCTCGCCGGAACCGGCGAGCGCGAACTGCCGCTACCCGGTGAGGGGACCGTCACGAACCTGCAGAGCGCCGACCGCGGCAACCTCGTCGGCTACACGTTCACCGACGCGAACGTCGGCAGCGCGGGCGCGCGCGAGGCGACGCTGTTCACGGCATCCCTGGACGCGGCGCAGCGGGATGCCGACCCGGTGCCGGTCGAACGCGACGGCGGCGAGTCCCGCGTGGACGACTGGCGGTTCGTCCCCGGCACCGACAGCATCCTCATGCTCACCTACGACGGCGCGCTGACCCTCGTGTCCCCGCCGACGGTGGGCGGGGCGGGCGCAGCGCCTGTTGCGCTCGGGAACGCCGTGGCGATCGATGGCATCGCGCGAGGCTCGACCACCGCCGTCATCGAGCGGGTTGATGGACCCGTCGCGATCGATCTCGCGACGGCGCAGGAGACACCGCTGCCGGCGACCGACCCCGCCCTCGGCCAGGTCAACGCCACGACGCCGCTCGTGGGCGGCGACACCCTCCGGGTCCTCGCGGTGATCGACGGGTTCACGGTGACGTCGACGACCGTCAACGTCGTCGACGTCACGGGCGCCGCGCGGCCGGTGTTCTCAGTCGACCCGGCCGACGTGCTGATTCAGACGTGCGTGTCGCCGAGCGGTCGCTACGTCGCGTTCCTGATCGCGCCGGACGCCGTGTCCAACCCGTACGACGGCTACCAGCTGCCGTTGCCCGATCGCGTGCAGACGCACGTCGTCGCGCTCACCGATGGCGCCGAGGTCGTGGCGCTGGACGGGTTCGCGATCTCGTGGTGCCAGACCCCGCCGCGCGGATGAGCGGGCCGTCGGGTGCGGTCTCGGGTGCCGGGTCCCGCCGAAACTCCACAGAATTCGCCGCCGACCGCGCAGACGGGGGCCGAAACGCCATGCCGGGCACCGAATCCGTGGAGTTTCGAACCGGCCGGCTTGTGCCCGCGATGCGGGAGGCGCTGTCGGGGCTTCCCGTCGAGGTCGCCCCGCGGCTGCTCGGCGGCGTGCTGCGGGTCACCGTCGGCGGTGCGACCGTCGCGGCGCGGCTCACCGAGGTCGAGGCGTACCACGGGGCCGGGACCGGCGAGATCCCCGATCCGGGTTCGCACGCCCGCATGGGTCGCACTGCCCGCAACGCGACGATGTGGGGCGAACCGGGGCATCTGTACGTGTATCTGAGCCACGGCATCCACTCCTGTGTGAACGTCGTCTGCGGTCCTTCGGGTGTTGCCGGGGGAATCCTGCTGCGTGCCGCGGAGATCGTGGCGGGGGAGGATGCCGCCTTCGCGCGGCGCCCGGCCGCGCGAACCCCGCTCGAACTGGCACGGGGGCCGGGGCGCCTCGGGGATGCCGTCGGCCTGCGTCATCCGGTCCACGACGGGATCGACGCCGTCACCGGTGCCGAGCAGGCAGGCGCCGTCGCGAGGCTGTGGCTGCCGGCGGCCGCGGCCGATGAAGTCGCGACGGGGC
>NZ_JBASZT010000029.1:0-5940 GCF_049661145.1 Microbacterium sp. | reverse complement strand
CACCCACACCACCCTGCCGGCGCGGTGCTCCGCCCGGGTCGCGAACCGATACCGGTACGAGATCACCCGCACCCACGTCGGCCGCTCGCCGCGGAACGGATCGCGGCGCAGCATGCGCAGCGTCGCGGCATCCGCCTGCAGCAGGCGCACGAGCAGCGCGGTGAACCACCCCTCGAGTGACCGCCCGAGCGGCAGGAACCACATCAGCCAGTCCAACCGCAGGTGATACGGCGCGAACTGCCGCGGGATGCGGTGCACGTCGCCGGGCTTTCCCTTGAACTCGTACTCGTGCCAGGTCGCGGTGTCCGCGTCGGCATCCGTCGTCGCCTCGATGACGTACTCGATGCGCTCCTTCGTCACGGTGCCGAACGCGCCGTAGGCGTTCGCGAGTTGCCAGCGGTTGAAGCTCGCGTTCATGAGCTGCCGCCGCGAGAACAGGTTGCGGGCCGCGGGCACGCTCAGCGCGGCGTATCCCGCGACGACGATCGAGGTGACGACGATCCAGTACAGGGGGATGCCGGTGAGCAGCGCGTCCGCCGGCATCCGCTCGCCGGAGCTCGGGATCGACACCGCGGAGAACGACAGCACGATCGTCGCCCAGTTCAGCCACGCGAAGTTGCCCGTCAGCACGAGCCACAGCTGCGTCGCGATGACGACCGCTGCCGCCGCGGTTCCGACGAAACCCGGCCAAGGGCCCGGAAGCCACAGTCCGAGCAGCGGCGCGAACAGCAGCCACGGCACGAACAGCTGCGCGACATGGTTGCCGATCACCTCCAGCCGGTGGAACCATGCCGGCAGCAGATGGGCCTGGCGGCTGAGAGGACCGGGCATCGGCTGGGTCTCGTGGTGGTACATGAGCGCCGTGAGGTCGCGCCATTCGCGCCCGCCGCGGATCTTGATCATCCCGGCGCCGAACTCCAGCCGGAACACCAGCCACCAGAAGAGCACGATGACCGCTATCGGCGGCGGCTGGTCGTCCGAGCCGAGGAAGGCGGCGAGGAACCCGGCCTCGAGCAGCAGCATCTCCCAGCCGAAGCCGTAGAAGGTCTGCCCGATCGAGCTGATCGACATGTACGCGGCCCACAGCGCGAGGAACGCGAGCATCGGCACCCACGGCGGTCCCCATTGCGGGATGCCGACGAGCAGCAGCCCCGCGACGACAACGCCGCCGCAGCACAGTGCGACCAGCCGCCGATCGGTGTAGCGGACCCACCGGAACAGTGTCGGCCGCAGCAGTTTCGCGCGCGCAGGCGATGACGAGGCCCAGGCGAGGAGGTCCGGCGCGGGGAGCAGGCCGTGCTCGCCGAGCAGTGGCCGGAACTGGTTCAGGCTCGACACGAATCCGATCAGGAACAGGGCGGCGATGCCCCGCTGCAGCACCTGCCGCGCGAACTCGAAGTCGACCGCCGCGAAGCCGTCCATGCTGCGAGGCTACGCCTGCGATGCCCGGCTGCGCAGGCATGGGTGGTTCGCGGTCAGTCCGCGGTCAGCGACGTGCCGTGAATGGTCGGTTCAGGGCTGGGGATGCGGCTGAACCCGGCAAGTCGAGTACGCGGTGAGCCGCATCAGCCTGCGCCAGTCTCGCATGCGACTAGTATCTATGTTGTGCAGCAGCTTGATGAGACGGCGGCGGCGCCACCGGAAGCGTCCTCGGCCGCCGAGATCGCGTATGCCGAGGTGAAGACCCGTATCCTCGACGGCGCCCTCGTCGGCGGCGAGATGGTGAGCGAAGGGGCGGTCGCCGAGACCCTCGGCATGAGCCGTACGCCGGTGCGCGAAGCCTTCCTGAGGCTGCAGGCCGAAGGCTGGATGAGGCTCTATCCCAAGCGCGGAGCCCTCGTCGTCGAGGTGCGGCCGCACGAACTGGAGGATGTCGTCGAGGCCCGCGTCCTGATCGAGACCGATTCCGTGCGGAGGCTGACCCGCGACGCCGAACGTGCCGGAGAGGTCGCCGCGGCGCTCGCCGGAATCATCGACCGGCAGCGGGCGGCCTACATCGCCGGGGATCTCGCGGGGCTCGCCGAGGCCGATATCGCGTTTCACGCGACGATCGTGGATGCCGGCGGCAACGCCCTGCTGACGGGCTTCTTCGCGACGCTCCGCGACCGTCAGCAGCGCATGGTGGCGCGGTCGCTGTGGCGCCGCGACGACCGGACCGAGCAAGTGCTGAATGACCACGAACTCCTCGCTCGCCTCGTCGCCGAGAGCGAGCCCGACGCCTTCGAAATGGCGCTCGCGCGCCACATCCGTAACACCCACCGGGAGCTTCTGCCGTGAGCGCCACCGCGACCATCCGTACTTTCACCTCTGGGGCCTCGTCGGCCGGGGAGCCCCCGGCGGCGAAGCCCGCACGCGTGCCGCAGCAGGCGGCATCCGACACCCCGGCATCCGACACGCCGGCATCGCGGCCGTCTGTACCCGGCACGGCGGCATCCGGCACCGCGCCGGCGCCCGTCCCCCGCACCCACCTCGCCCCCTGGCTGAGCGTGAGCGCGGCCCTCTTCGCCGTCGCCTGGGGCGGCAACGAGTTCACGCCGTTGCTCGTGATGTACCGCCAGCTCGACCAGATGAGCGCGCTCACCGTGGACATTCTGCTCGGGGCATATGTCCTGGGCATCGTTCCGGCGCTGCTCGTCGGGGGCCCGCTCTCCGACCGCTACGGACGTCGTCCGCTGTTTCTGCCTGCCCCGCTGATCGCCGTCGCCGGAAGCGCACTGCTGGCGGCGGGCGCGGCATCCGCTCCCGTGCTGTTCGCCGGACGGGTGCTGTCGGGCATCGCCCTGGGGCTGGTGATGGCGGTCGGTACGAGCTGGGTCAAGGAGCTGTCAGACGCCCCATTCGACCCCGCCCCGGTCGAGGGCCGAGGGGCATCGCGCGCCGCGCTCGCCCTCACGATCGGCTTCGCGCTCGGCGCCGGCGTCGCCGCGGCGCTCGCGCAGTTCGGACCGTCCGGCGCTATCGCGCCCTACGTCGTGCACATCGTCATCACGCTCGCCTCGTTCGTCGTGCTGCTGCGTGCCCCCGAGAGCCGGACGCGGCCCACTGAGGTCCGTCCGCTGCTGATGGACCTGCGGATCCCGACGGCGATGCACCGGCGGTTCCTGCTCGTCGTCGCGCCGATGGCACCGTGGGTGTTCGGCACCGCCGCGAGCGCGTACGCGATCCTCCCGGGCCTCATGATGGCGCAGGCGCCGGGCTTCGAGATCGGCGTCTCTGGGCTCCTGTGCGTCATCGCGCTCGGGTGCGGTGTCGCCGTGCAGCGCTTCGCCGCCAAGATCGACACCCCCCGCTCGGCTCGCGGGATCGGCGTCGCACTGGCGGTCACCGTCCCGGCGATGCTGCTCGCCGCCGTCGCGGTCGGGCTGAACTCGCTGGCGTGGGCGTTCGTCGCCGCCGCGGTGCTCGGGACGGCATACGGGATGCTGCTGGTCGGAGGTCTCCGCGAGATCCAGCGCATCGCCGGCCCCGACGACCTCGCGGGGCTCACCGCGGTGTATTACTCGCTCACCTACGTGGGCTTCTTCATCCCCGCGATCCTCGCGGCCCTCGGTACCTGGCTGAGCTACTCGACGATGTTCCTCGCCGGGGCCGTGATCGCGGCCCTCAGCGTCGGGGTCGTCGCGCTCAGCTGGCGCCGCCACCTGCCGTCCGCCTGACCCGGGTCGCGGACGTCCGCCTGATCCGCCGCGGATGGTCGCGCCCTCGGCATCCGCCCCCTTCGCGGCGAGGGAACAACTGTGCGCCGAGAGAACAACCGTGCGCCGAGAGAACGGTTGATACCCGTTCTCTCGGCGTCGAGTTGTTCTCTCGCGAAAAGCGCGACCCGGGAAGCGCGACCGCGGGAAGCGCGACCCGGGAAGCGCTTACCGCCGGTGCTCGCGGTAGTAGGCCAGCAGCGCCTGGGTGGAGGCGTCCTGGGCGGCGGTGGCATCCGCGTCGCCCTCGACGGCGGGGGCGATCTGCAGCGCGAGCTGCTTGCCGAGCTCGACGCCCCACTGGTCGAAGCTGTTGATGCCCCACACCACGCCCTGCGTGAACGTCAGGTGCTCGTACAGCGCGATGAGTTCGCCCAGCACCTTCGGCGTCAGCGCGGGGGCGAAGATCGAGGTCGTCGGCCGGTTGCCCGGGAACGTCCGTGCCGCAACCAGCGCGCCGGTCGTGCCCTCGGCCTCGACCTCGGCGGCGGTCTTGCCGAACGCCAGGGCCTTCGTCTGCGCGAGGAAGTTCGCGAGGAACAGCCCGTGCGCGTCGCGATCGCCGTCTTTGAGCGGATAGGCGGGGTTGACGAACGCGATGAAATCGGCCGGGATCAGCCGCGTGCCCTGGTGGATCAGCTGGTAGAACGCGTGCTGCCCGTTGGTCCCCGGCTCTCCCCAGAAGATCTCGCCGGTGTCGCTCGTGACGGGCGATCCGTCCCAGCGCACGCGCTTGCCGTTGGACTCCATCGTCAGCTGCTGCAGGTATGCGGCGAAGCGGCTGAGCTGCTGCGCGTACGGCAGCACGGCGTGCGACTGCGCGCCCAGGAAGTTCGTGTACCAGACGTTCAGCAGGCCCATCAGCGCCGGGACGTTCTGCTCCAGCGGCGCCGTCGCGAAGTGCTCGTCGACGGCGTGGAAGCCCGAAAGCAGCTCGCGGAACGCGTCGGGGCCGAACTCGATCATGAGCGACAGGCCGATGGCGGAGTCGACGGAGTAGCGCCCGCCGACCCAGTCCCAGAAGCCGAACGCATTGGTCGGGTCGATGCCGAACGCGGCCACTCTATCGAGGGCCGTCGACACCGCCACGAAGTGGTGCGCCACGGCATCCGTCTTCGCCTCTTCGGTGTCGTCGATGGCACCGGATGCCGACAGGCCGGCCCACAGCCAGTCGCGCGCGAGCCGGGCGTTGGTGAGCGTCTCCAGGGTCGTGAAGGTCTTGGAAGCGACGATCACCAGGGTGGTCTCGGGGTCGAGGTCCTTGGTCTTGTTCGCGAGGTCGAACGGGTCGATGTTCGAGACGAAGCGCGCCTGGATGTCGGTGCTGTACGGCTCCAGCGCCGCCGAGATCATCGCGGGGCCGAGGTCCGACCCGCCGATGCCGATGTTGACGATGTGCGTGACCTTCTTGCCGGTGACGCCGACCCATTCCCCGCTGCGCACGCGCTCGGCGAACGCGGTCATCGCATCGAGCACGCCCTGCACGTCGCCGTCGATGTCCTTGCCGTCCACGACGAGCTTGGGCTCGATGCCGGCCGGGCGCCGCAGCGCCGTGTGCAGCACCGCGCGGTCTTCGGTCGCGTTGATGTGGTCGCCGCGGTACATCGCGTCGCGGTGCGCTTCGAGACCGATCTGCTTCGCGAGGCCCACGAGCGCGGCGAGGATGCCGTCGTCCACCAGATTCTTGGACAGATCGACCCGCAGGTCGACGAGGTCGAAGGTCAGGCGCTCCACGCGGCCGGGATCGTCAGCGAACCAGGTGCGGAGGTCGGGGGCGAATCCGTCGGCACGCGAGGCGAGCTCGGTCCAGGCGGCAGTGGTGGTGGCATCGATGGGCGTGGTCACGCCTCCACGCTATCGCGCCGGGGGCGCCGGGTGGGGGCGAGTTCGCCGGTTCAATCGCGAGTTCGCCGGTCTACTCCCGCGACGCCCGGCCCGCGCCGCCCGCGCGCCGCGCCCCCTACTCCCGCGAGACCGCGCTCCCGGGTCGAGACCGCCGCTTTTTCCGTGGGTTTCGACCCATAGCGGCGGTCTCGGGGTAGGGGGCGCGCGGCGGGGCAGGGGGGACGGCGGAGGGTCCCGGGTCAGCTTCTCAGTGGCGCTGCCGCGCCGTGGGGCGGGAAAGTCTGGGTCATGTCACGAGACCTTCGCATCAGGGGCGGGCGGCGCGGCCCTGCGCGTAGCCGTCGGCGAAGGCCTCGCGCTCGCCGCGGCGGAACAGGTCGCGCTCGGCGGGGCGGGGGAT
>NZ_JBASZT010000028.1:0-1894 GCF_049661145.1 Microbacterium sp. | reverse complement strand
GCGCGGCGCGGCTGCGGCGGCGCGGCTCCGGCAGGCGACGGATGCCGAGGAGATGGCGGATGCTGAGGACGAAATCCCGGCATCCGGTCCTCAGAATCCTGCAATCTCCTCAGGAACCTCCGCCCGTCCGCCCGCCCGAGCCGGACCTCGCGGCTCTCCCAGCCCGCTCCGATGCCTCGCGGGTAGACTTCCGCACATGGCTCAGCGCAACACCTGGCAGCGCGCGCGTGTGCGCGAGGCGCTCGCCGACGCCGCCGGATTCGTCAGCGCGCAGGATCTGCACGCGACGCTGCGTGAAGAGAGCACGGGCATCGGCCTCGCGACCGTCTACCGGGCGCTCGCGACCCTCGCCGCGAGCGGCGAGGCCGACCAGCTGCAGAGTCCCGCCGGCGAAGCCCTCTATCGCGCGTGCTCCAGCACGGGTCACCACCACCACCTCATCTGCCGCGAGTGCGGCACGACGGTCGAGATCCAGGCATCCGCGGTCGAGTCGTGGGCCCGGCGCACGGCCGCCGAGCACGGGTTCACGCAGGCCGAGCACGTCGTCGACATCTTCGGACTGTGTCCGGCCTGCTCGGCGCAGCAGTTGGCTGGCAGTTGAACCCGTCCGCTCCGGCGACGAGGGCAGGACAGACGCGGGAGAACCTCTCCCGCGGCGCCATCCGGCTGATGGCCATCGGCGTCGGCCTCGCGGTGGTGGCCGCGCTGCTGGTCCTCGCCCTGCTCACGCCGGGGCCGGCGCTGCCGACGAGGCTGCAGGACGGCCTGACCCTCTCGATCAGCGTCCTCATCGAGTCGCTGCCGTTCGTGGTGCTCGGCGTGCTGCTCTCGATCGTCGTGCAGGTGTGGGTGCCGCCGGGCGTGATCGAGCGATGGATGCCGCGCGCGCCGTGGGCGCGCCGTGCCGTCCTGTCACTGCTGGGGATGCTCGTCCCGGTCTGCGAGTGCGGCAACGTGCCGTTCGCGCGGGGGCTGATGATGCGCGGGCTCGGCGTCGCCGAGACGATGACGTTCCTCATCGCGGCCCCCATCGTGAACCCCATCGTGATCCTCACGACGCACCAGGCGTTCGGGTTCGACGACGGCATCCTCGTCGCGCGACTGCTCGGCGGCTACGCCGTCGCGAACCTCATCGGGTGGCTGTACAGCCGGCACCCCGATCCCGACGCGTTGCTCACGGAGCGGTTCCGCGACAGCTGCGCCGTCTCGTTGGAGGCGGGCCACGACCGCGCCGGACGGGGTCGGCGCAGCCTCGCGCAGTTCGTCGTCGAGCTGCGCGCCGTCATGCCGGCCCTCGTCATCGGCTCGGCGCTCGCGGGCGCCGTGCAGGTGCTCGTGCCTCGCGACGCGCTGCTGGCGATCGGATCGAATCCGGCCCTGTCGATCGTCGCGATGATCGCGCTCGCGATGATCGTCTCGATCTGCTCCAACGTCGACGCGTTCTTCGCCCTGTCGTTCGCGTCGACCTTCACGCCGGGATCGATCGCCGCGTTCCTGCTCGTGGGGCCGCTCGTAGACGTCAAGATGCTCGCGCTGCTGCGGACGACCTTCCGCACGCGGGTGCTCGCGGGACTCGTCGTCATCGTCGTGCTGTTCGCCGTCGCCGTGGGATCGGTGGTGAACCTCGTTGCGTGAACGTCGTGACCTGTGGGGCCTGCTCGGGTCGCGGCTGCTCGGTGTGGGGCTGGCGGCGGGACTCGCCGCCGTCACCGTCGCACTGTGGCTGACGGGTCGGCTCGGGCTCTACCTCAATCCGGCATCGAACTGGTTCGCGGTGACGATGGCGATCGTCGCGCTCGTCGGAACCGTGCTCAGCTTCGCGCTGCCGCGCGGCGCCGAGGCCGACCACGGGCACGACCGCGGCGACGGTGACCGGCGGCATCCTGGCGACCGG
>NZ_JBASZT010000027.1:0-3307 GCF_049661145.1 Microbacterium sp. | reverse complement strand
TGCCTGACGGGCTGGTCGCGCCCGAGGTCCGCGCGGAGCCCCCTCGCGCGGCGACGCCCCCCGTGGCGGGCCGTCCCACGGCGGATCGCCGCTCGGCGGACCTTCTCGCTGCGCCGTCGATCCCGGCGGACGAGATGCCGACGGAGCCTCTCGAGCCGCTCGAGCCGAAGTTCCTGCGCGACGAGTCGGCGAGCCTGCCCGAGCCGTCCGTACCCGAGCCGTCTCTGCCCGGGCCGTCCGTGCCCGAGCCGTCCGTGCCCGGACCGTCTCAGCCCGGGCCGTCTCAGCCCGGGCCGTCTCAGCCCGCGCCGTCCGTGCCCGAGCCCTCCGAGGCCCCCGCACCCGAGCCCGCCGAGTCACCCCAGCCGCCCCCGCCGGAGGACGATCCGCGCGCCCCGGTAGACTGACCGGGTGCTGAGGGTCGCCGTTCTCATCTCGGGCACCGGATCCAACCTCCGAGCCCTTCTCGAAGCCGCCGCCGACCCCGAATACCCCGCGCGCGTCGTCGCCGTCGGTGCCGACCGGCAGGCCGACGGATTCGCGCACGCCGAGGCCTTCGGCATCCCGACGTTCCTCGTCCCGTTCCGCGGGTTCGAGACCCGCGAGGAGTGGGGTCGCGAACTGCAGGCCCAACTCGAGGTGTGGGCTCCCGACCTCGTCGTGCTGAGCGGGCTGATGCGGTTGCTGCCGGCATCCGTCGTCGATGTCTGGGCGCCGCGCCTCATCAACACCCACCCCGCCTACCTGCCGGAGTTCCCCGGCGCGCACGGCGTGCGCGACGCCCTCGCCGCCGGGGTCACCGAGACGGGGGCGAGCGTCATCGTCGTCGATGGTGGCATCGACACCGGCCCGATCATCGCCCAGGAGCGGGTGCCGGTGCTGCCCGGCGACACCGAGCAGACCCTCCACGAGCGCATCAAGCCCGTCGAGCGGCGTCTGCTGATCGAAGTCGTCCGGGGCATCGCGACCGGCGAGGTCGCCCTGCCCGCGCCCGAATCCGTCTGAGTTCCTCGAATCCCGAACCTGGAGTCCTGCATGGCCGGTCCCACCATCGATCCCACCCGCTACCGCGCTCGCGACATCATCCCCGTCCGCCGCGCGCTCATCTCGGTGAGCAACAAGACCGACCTCGTGCCGTTGGCGCAGGCCCTGGATGCCGCCGGGGTCGAGATCGTGTCGACGGGCGGCTCCGCCGCGATCCTGCGCGAGGCCGGGATCGCGGTGAAGGACGTCTCGGAGGTCACCGGCTTTCCGGAGTCGCTGGACGGCAGGGTCAAGACCCTCCACCCGAGCGTCCACGCGGGCCTGCTCGCCGACCTGCGGCTGGAGGACCACGAGGCGCAGCTGGCTGACCTCGGCATCCACCCCTTCGAGCTCGTCGTCGTGAACCTCTATCCCTTCGTCGAGACGGTGGCATCCGGGGCGACGGGCGACGCGGTCGTCGAGCAGATCGACATCGGCGGGCCGGCGATGGTGCGCGCGTCGGCCAAGAACTTCGCGAACGTCGCGATCGTCGTCTCGCCCTCGGCATACCCGGCGATCATCGAGGCGATCGGGCAGGGCGGCACCTCGCTCGCGCAGCGTCGCGAGCTCGCCGCGCGCGCGTTCACCCACACCGCCGAGTACGATCGCGCCGTCGCGACCTGGTTCGCCGGGCAGACGCTCGAGGACGAGCACCTGCCGCAGCACCTCACGATCCGTGCCGAGCGCCTGTCGACCTTGCGCTACGGCGAGAACTCGCACCAGCGCGCCGCGATCTACACCCGCGCCGGCGGACACGGCATCGCGCAGGCCGAGCAGTTGCAGGGCAAGGAGATGTCGTACAACAACTACGTCGACGCCGATGCGGCCCTGCGTGCCGCGTTCGACATGGTCAAGCCGACCGTCGCGATCATCAAGCACGCGAACCCCTGCGGCATCGCGATCGGCGCACCCCACGCGCTCGACCCGATCGCGTCGGCGCATCTGCGCGCGCACGAGTGCGACCCGGTGTCGGCGTTCGGCGGCGTGATCGCGGCGAACCGCACCGTCACGCTGAAGATGGCGGAGAACCTGCGCGACATCTTCACGGAGGTCATCGTCGCCCCGGAGTTCGAGCCCGAGGCGCTCGAGGTCTTCCGCCTCAAGAAGAACCTGCGGGTGCTGCGCCTGCCCGCCGACTGGCGGCAGGAGCCGATGGACGTGCGGCTGCTGTCGGGCGGGCTGCTGCTGCAGGATGCCGACCGGTTCCCGCCCGAGATCGAATCCCTCGTCGACGGGTGGGAGCTCGTCACCGGCGAGATGCCCGCCGACTCCGAGAAGGGCAACCTCGCGTTCGCGTGGAAGGCGTGCCGCGCCGTGAAGTCGAACGCGATCGTGCTCGCGCAGGCGTCGGCGACCGTCGGCATCGGCATGGGGCAGGTCAACCGCGTGGACTCCTGCCGGCTCGCCGTCGAGCGCGCGGGCGAGCGCGCGGCGGGGTCGGTCGCGGCATCCGACGCGTTCTTCCCGTTCGCCGACGGGCCGCAGGTGCTGTTGGATGCCGGGGTGAGCGCGATCGTCCAGCCCGGTGGCTCGGTGCGCGACCAGGAGGTCATCGCGGCGGCGCAGGATGCCGGGGTCACCATGTTCTTCACGGGAGAGCGCCACTTCTTCCACTGACGCGGTGGGGCGGTTGCGCGGCGCGGCGGGGGGCTCACCGCCACCCCTCCGCGAGAGAACAACTCAGCGCCGAGAGAACGGGTGATACCCGTTCTCTCGGCCGCCCATTGTTCTCTCGCGGGCGATGGTGCCCGTTGTTCTCTCGCGGGCGATGGTGGCCGATGCGCGGGGCGACCGAGCCGCACTGCGATGTCCGAAAACCGCGAGCGGATGCCGAGGCGCGATGGCAGGCTGGAGACATGCCCACCGCCGCGATGACCTTCGAGGAGCGCTACCGCGCGATCGAGGCCCGCGACGCGCGGTTCGACGGGCAGTTCGTGACGGCGGTGCGCTCGACCGGGATCTACTGTCGGCCGAGTTGCCCGGCCCGCACGCCCAAGCCCGGCAACGTCACGTTCTACCCGACGTCGGCGGCGGCGCACGAGGCCGGCTACCGCGCCTGCAAGCGCTGCCTCCCCGAGGCTGCGCCCGGTTCGCCGGAGTGGAACCTGCGCGGTGATGTCGCGGGCCGTGCCATGCGTCTCATCGCCGACGGCGTCGTCGAGCGCGAGGGTGTGCCGGGGCTCGCCGCGCAGCTGGGGTACTCGTCACGACACCTCACGCGGCTGCTGCGGGCCGAGCTCGGCGCCGGTCCGCTCGCGCTCGCCCGGGCGCAACGCGCGCACAC
>NZ_JBASZT010000026.1:0-23694 GCF_049661145.1 Microbacterium sp. | reverse complement strand
AGGCGGCATTGCGCCGCGCATAGTGGTCGGAGGCGCGACGGATGCCGGCGCGCACCTCGTCGTCGGCGAGCAGCGCGTGGCCGAGTCGCTGCAGCAGGTGGCTCACCCAGGTGGTGCCCGGGCTCAGCCGCAGCGCGAGCCGTTCGGCGGTCGCGGGGTCCGACGCCGTGATCGCCAGGCACATGTCCGGCCCGAGGAACTTCGACACCGAGCGCACGAGGGCGAACCTGTGGTGTCCCGGCCCGATCAGCGAGTGGTACGGCCGGGTAGAGAGCATGGAGTAGTGGTCGTCCTCGATGACGAGCACGTACGGGTGGTCGGCGAGAAGAGCCCGTAGCTGCTCCGCCCGCTCTGCCGACAGACTCGCCCCGGTCGGGTTCTGCGCCCGCGGGGTGCACACGATGGCGCGAACGCCGGCCGCCAGCGCGGCGCGCAGGCCCGTGACGGTCATGCCCTCGGCATCCACCGGGACGGGCACGGGTCGATACCCACCGAGTCGCACCGTGTTGAGGCTGGAGAGGAAGCACGGGTCCTCGAGCGCCACGGGGTCGTCGCGGGTCAGTGCTTGGGCGAGGAGTCGCTCGATCGCGTCGGAGGCGCCGCTCGTGACCGTGAGCCGGAACGCGAGCGACGGGTCGAGGGCCTCACCCAACCACGCGGTGGCCCACGCGTCGAGGTCGCGGTCGATCACCGGCTCGCCGTAGAGGACAGGACGCCGCAGGACCGTCGGCAACACGCGCGTGGGATCGGGAATGAGGTCTGGATCGGGGTTGCCGGTGCCGACGTCGCGTAGCACGGTGCCCTGCGCGAAGCCCTCCTGCGGCGCCGCGGAGACCCCGGCCACGACCGTGCCGGCGCGACCACGACTCGTCACGATGCCCGCCTGCGCGAGGTGGCGGTAAGCGGCGACGACCGTGTTGCGGTTGATGCCGAGTTCTTCGGCCAGCGACCGCACGGGCGGCAGGACGGCCCCAGCAGCCAGCGTTCCGCGCTCGATGAGGCGGCGCACGCTGCCTGCGATCTCGGTTGCGGTTCCGCCGCGGATCGCATCGGCGTCGACGCCGAGATCGGCGTCGGGATCAGCGTGCATACGGTTCAGCATAAGACCTGAGCCATGCTAGCTTTTGGCCTAGGCCAAATTGCCTCCGTACCCGAAGGAGCCCCGTGTCCACACCCACTACCGGAACCTCGCGCGTCAAGCGCGGGCTCGCCGAGATGCTGAAGGGCGGCGTCATCATGGACGTCGTCACGCCCGATCAGGCGAAGATCGCCGAGGATGCCGGTGCCGTCGCCGTCATGGCGCTGGAACGGGTTCCCGCCGACATCCGCGCCCAGGGCGGCGTATCGCGGATGAGTGACCCGGACATGATCGACGGCATCATCTCGGCGGTGTCGATCCCGGTGATGGCCAAAGCCAGGATCGGCCACTTCGTCGAGGCGCAGGTGCTGCAGGAGCTCGGCGTCGACTACATCGACGAGTCCGAGGTGCTCTCACCCGCCGACTATGTCAACCACATCGACAAGTGGCCCTTCACGGTGCCATTCGTCTGCGGAGCGACGAACCTCGGCGAGGCGCTGCGGCGTATCACCGAGGGGGCGGCGATGATCCGCTCCAAGGGCGAGGCCGGCACCGGCGACGTGTCCGAGGCGATGAAGCACATCCGCAGGATCCGCAGCGAGATCGCCGCTCTCGGTGCGCTCTCCAAGGACGAGCGCTACGTCGCGGCCAAGGAGCTGCAGGCGCCGTACGAACTCGTTGCCGAGGTCGCCGAGAAGGGTGCGCTGCCGGTCGTGCTGTTCGTCGCGGGAGGAGTGGCGACGCCGGCGGATGCCGCCATGATGATGCAACTGGGCGCGGACGGGGTGTTCGTGGGCTCAGGCATCTTCAAGAGCGGCGACCCTGCGGCGCGCGCGGCGGCGATCGTGAAGGCCACGACGTTCTTCGATGACGCGAAGGTCATCGCCGACGTCTCCCGCGGCCTCGGCGAGGCGATGGTCGGCATCAACGTGTCGGACCTGCCTGCCCCGCACCGTCTCGCCGAGCGCGGCTGGTAAGTGGTGGCCACGCAGCCCCGTGTCGGCGTGCTCGCCCTCCAGGGCGACGTCCGTGAGCACGCCCGCGTGCTGAGCGCGCTCGGCGCGGAGGTCGCGCTCGTGAAACGCGCGGAGCAACTGGCCGCCGTCGATGGACTCGTGCTGCCCGGCGGGGAGTCGAGCGTGATCGACAAGCTCGCGCGCGCGTTCGGCCTGCAGCAGCCGATCCGCGCTGTCATCGCCGGTGGAACGCCCGTGTACGGCACGTGCGCGGGGCTCATCCTGCTCGCCGACCGCATCGACGACGCGATCGCCGGGCAGGAGAGCTTCGGCGGACTCGACGTCACCGTGCAGCGCAACGCCTTCGGCAGCCAGGTCGACTCGTTCGAGACGGACCTCGAGGTCGACGGCTTCGACACCCCGACGCACGCGACCTTCATCCGCGCGCCCCGCGTCGTCGCCGTCGGTCCCGCCGCCCGAGCGATCGCGACACTCGGCAACGGCGAGGTCGTCGCCGTCGCCCAGGGGAACCTCCTCGGCACGGCGTTCCACCCCGAGGTTACCGGTGAGACGCGATTCCACGAGTTGTTCCTGGAGCGTGTCCGGAGCGCGTGAGCGGCGCCTCGACCTGATCAAGGTACAGGTACGAGCTCGGCGGTCAGGCGCGCGATCGCGTCTGCCGTCCGGTCGACGTCGTTCGATGTCGTCGCCCACGACGACATCGAACACCGCAGCACCGCGTGGCCGTGCCATTCCGCTCCAGTGAGGGCGGCGGTTCCCTCAGCGAGGATGGCGTCGCCGATCGCGCGCGTGACGGCGTCGTCGCCGATGCGGAACATCACCTGCGTGTAGTCGACGTGGTTCACCACAGCGATACCCGGAACCTCCCGGAGTCGTGCCTCGAGACGTACCGCGTTCGCGTGCAGGCGATCCACGAGGGCGATCACCCCCGAGCGGCCGAGGCTGCGCAGCGCCGCCCAGGCCGGAATGCCGCGCGCGGCGGGATAGTTCGGGCGTCACATCCCAGGGATCGAGGCCGGAATGGATGAGATAGTCGCCGCCGGTGTGGAACATCGCGATCGAGTCGGCCGGGTCCCGGACGATCGCCATGCCACAGTCGTACGGCGTGTTGAGGGTCTTGTGAGCATCGGTGGTCCACGAGTCCGCCTCCTCGACGCCGGCTGCGAGATGACGGAGCGTCGGCGAAGCGGCGGCCCACAGGCCGAAGGCGCCGTCGATGTGCACCCAGGCGCCGTGGTCGCGCGCGATCGCGATCAACTCGTGGAACGGATCGAAGGCTCCGGTGTGCACCTCGCCCGCCTGCAGGCACACGATCATAGGGGTGCCGTCGGGTTCCCCGAGTGCGTCCACGAGGGATGCCGGCAGCATCCGGCCTTCTTCGTCGGCCTCGACCACGACGAGTTCCTCCTGGCCGACGCCGCAGAAGCGTGCCGCACGATCGATCGAGGCGTGGCGATACTCCCCGACGACGAGGCGCAGTGGAGGAGCACCGCGCAGCCCCTGCCGTGTCAGGTCCCAGCCCACCCGTCGCAGCGTGGCGTGCTGCGCGGTGGCGAGGCAGACGACGTTCGACATGTGCGCCCCCGTGACGAACCCGACCGACGCGGACGGCGGCAGCCCGAGCAGGTCGCACACCCAACGTCCGGCCGTGCGCTCCAGCGCTACCGCGGCGGTCGTCATCGTGCTGGAACCGGAGTTCTGGTCCCACGCAGAGACGAGCCAGTCCGCCGCCAAGGCTGCGGGCAATGTGCTGCCGATCACGAAGCCGAAGAACCTTCCACCGGGAGTCGCGACGAGCCCGGGGTCCGCGCGGCGGGCGAGATCGGCGATGAGCGTCGCCGGATCGATGCCCGCGTCCGGTAGCGGTTCGTCGAACTCGTGGAGCATGTCGTCGAGCGTCGCCCGCGGCCAGACCGGACGTTCGTCCACGCCGGAGAGGAACTGCGCCGCCGCGCGGTGAGCCGCATCGAGGGCTGCGGTGGTGTCGTCCATGAACTCAAGTGTCTGCCCGGGTGCTGGCCTGATACAAGCGTGGCCACGGCGGCGCCGCGTCGACGCATTCTGCTCCCGGAGTCGCCGCTCACGACGTCTGGGGTTGCCGCTATCGTGCCCTCATGACGACATGGGTGGCGCTCCTGCGGGGAGTGAACGTGGGTGGCATCACGATCCGCAGTGCCGACCTCGGTGAGGTGTTCCGCGGGCTCGGGTTCGATGCGGTGCGCACCGTGCTCGCGAGCGGAAACGTCCGGTTCGAGACGGATGCCGCGGCATCCGCCCGGCCACGCCTGAAGACCACGATCGAGCAGGCGCTGCACGAACGCTTCGACTATGACGCGTGGATCGTCCTCGTCACGCTCGACGAACTGCAGCGCGCGATCGACGACTTTCCCTTCGATGCCGCCGACGCGCAGCGCCAGCCGTGGGTGATCTTCTGCGTCGACGCTGCGACGCGCGACGAGCTGGCCGCAGCATCCGTCGACGACGACGTCGACCCACGCGCTCCCGGACCCGGTGTCGTCTATTGGAACCCGCCGAAGGGTTCGTCGGTCGAGACGCCCTTCGCGAAAGTGCTCGCGAAGGCGACCTACAAGCCACGCACCACCAACCGGAATCTGCGCACCCTGGTCAAGATCGCCTCCTGATGTGCTCCGCTCGGACGCTCTTCGTCAAGGGGGGACCCGCCATGTCCGACTACTTCAGCCTGCAGGAAGGAGCTGGATTCGCTGGCAGGCCCATCCGGCTCGCGTACCGGCTGGTCGGCCGTCGCCTCTCGCGCAAGGGCCGATAAACTGGAGCGCATGTCCGGACACTCCAAATGGGCCACGACCAAGCACAAGAAGGCCGTCGTCGACGCACGACGCGCGAAGTCGTGGGCAAAGCTCATCAAGAACATCGAAGTCGCGGCCAAGCTCGGCGGTCCGGACCTGCAGGGCAATCCGACGCTGTTCGACGCCGTCCTGAAGGCGAAGAAGACTTCGGTCCCCAAGGACAACATCGACCGCGCGATCAAACGCGGAGCGGGCATCGGCGGCGAGTCCGTCGAGTACTCCTCGATCATGTACGAGGGCTACGGCCCGAGCGGCGTCGCTCTCATGATCGAGTGTCTGACCGACAACAAGAACCGCGCGGCGGCCGAGGTGCGCACCGCGCTCAGCCGCAACGGGGGAACGCTGGCCGACCCGGGCTCTGTGGCCTACAACTTCAGCCGCAAGGGCGTCATCGTCGTCTCGGAGGAGGGCACGACGGAGGATGATGTGATGCTGGCGGCGCTCGAGGGGGGTGCCGAGGAGGTCGAGCCCCACGCGGAGGGGTTCGAAGTGATCACCGACGCATCCGAGCTCGTCGCGGTGCGCACCGCGCTGCAGGATGCCGGGATCGAGTACGAGTCGGCCGACGTGGAGTTCGTGCCCAATCTCAAGGTCGAGATCGACGCCGAAACCGCGCGCAAGGTCTTCCGGCTGATCGATGCGCTCGAGGACAGCGACGACGTGCAGAACGTGTTCAGCAACTTCGACCTCAGCGCCGACGTGCAGGCCGAGCTCGAGACCGACGAGGACTGACCTCGCCGCCCAGACGTGCGCTCGCGGTACTCGATCTCCGCGCGGAGAGCGCGCGGCGGCGGGTCGCGGCGCGGTGAGGCGGGCGCCAGCACGTAGCGTAGGGGAGTGGCATCCGCTCTGCGCGTCCTGGGCATCGACCCCGGCCTGACCCGGTGCGGCGTCGGTGTCGTCGACGTGGCGCGCGATCGGTCTGCCACCCTCGTGCATGTCGGGGTGGTGCGGTCGGTGACGGAGCTGCCGATCGAGCGCCGGCTGGCGGCGATCGCCGCCGGCATCCGATCGGTGCTCGACGAGCATCGCCCCGACGTCGTCGCGGTGGAGCGCGTGTTCGCGCAGCAGAACCGCAACACCGTCATGGGCACGGCACAGGCGAGCGGCGTCGCCCTGTTCCTCGCGGCCGAGCGCGGTCTTCCTGCCGCCACCCACACCCCATCCGAGGTGAAGGCCGCGATCACGGGGTACGGCGCCGCCGACAAGCTCCAGGTGCAGACCATGGTCGCCCGGGTTCTCCGGCTCGACGCGCTGCCGCAGCCCGCCGATGCCGCCGACGCGCTGGCCCTCGCCCTCTGCCACGCATGGCGTCAGGGGGCCGCGACGGCACCTGCGGCGCAGGGAGGCCTGACCCCGGCGCAGCGCGCGTGGGCGGATGCCGAGAAGGCAGCCGCCCGGCGATGACCCGCTCAGCGGCCCCGCGTGTCGCTCGAACAAAGCTCCGAACGGGTGCGTAGGCTAGCGACATGATCTCGTCGTTGCGCGGCCGCGTGCTGCATGTGGGTGCCGACTCGGCGATCGTCGAGGTCGGCGGCGTCGGGTTCGCCGTCGCGGTGACCGCGCAGGTCGCGCGCACGCTGCGTGTCGGCGACGACACTCTGCTGCACACCACGCTCATCGTCCGCGAAGACGCCCTGTCGCTCTACGGGTTCACGGAACGCGAGGAGCTCGGCGTGTTCACGCAGCTACTGGGCGTATCCGGCGTCGGCCCCAAATCGGCTCTCGGCGTGCTATCGGCTCTCACGGTGCCGCAGATCGCGGAGGCGGTCGCCACCGAAGACGATGCCCCGTTCCGCCGCGTCTCGGGCATCGGCCCCAAGACCGCGAAACTCATCGTCGTACAGCTCGCCGGCAAGCTTCACGTCGCCGCGGGTGTCGTCGCAACGGCACCGGGAGCGCCCGCCGGCGCGGTCGCAGCGCAGGTCGTCGCCGCCCTCGTGGCGCTCGGCTGGAACGAGCGCGTCAGCACCGAAGCGGTGGGTGCGGTAGCGGATGCCGCAAGGCCCGGCGACCGCGACTCCGTGCCGGCCCTGCTCAAGCTTGCCCTCGCCCAGCTGGGACCCGCCCGACCGGAGCGCGTCGGTGTCTGAGGCGCAAGACCCCGGCCTTCCAGAAGACGAGACCGAGCTCGCCGTCGAAGGCGCGCTGCGGCCGGCATCCCTCGCCGAGTTCGTCGGCCAGCAGAAGGTGCGCGGCCAGCTGCAGCTGTTGCTCGACGCGGCCCGCATCCAGCAGCGTCCCGCCGACCACATCCTGCTGTCCGGCCCGCCGGGCCTCGGCAAGACGACACTCGCGATGATCGTCGCGCACGAGAGCGGACGACCGTTGCGCCTGTCGAGCGGTCCCGCGATCCAGCACGCCGGCGACCTGGCGGCCCTCCTGTCGAGCCTCGTCCCCGGTGAGGTGCTGTTCATCGACGAGATCCACCGCATGGCGCGCTCCGCGGAAGAAATGCTGTACCTCGCGATGGAGGACTTCCGCATCGACATCATGGTCGGCAAGGGCGCCGGCGCCACCAGCATCCCGCTCGACCTCGCGCCGTTCACCCTCGTCGGCGCGACGACACGCTCCGGCCTGCTGCCGAACCCGTTGCGCGACCGCTTCGGCTTCACGGCGCACCTGGAGTACTACGAGCCCGAAGAACTGGAGCGGGTCATCGCCCGTTCGGCGACGGTGCTCGGCGTAGACCTGCCCGGCTCGGCGCGGGCAGAGATCGCACGACGGTCGCGCGGTACGCCGCGCATCGCGAACCGGCTGCTGCGGCGCGTGCGCGACTACGTGATCGTGCACGGCGAGACATCGGATGCCGGGGCCGACGCGCACGTCGCCGCTGCGCTCCACCTCTACGACGTCGACGAGATCGGCTTGGACCGGCTCGACCGCGCCGTGCTCGATGCCGTGATCCGCCGCTTCCGCGGCGGACCGGTCGGTCTCAGCACCCTTGCCGTCACCGTCGGCGAAGAAGCCGAGACGATCGAATCGGTCGTCGAGCCCTACCTCGTACGCATCGGTTTCCTCGGCCGTACGCCGCGCGGACGCATCGCCACTCCCGAGGCCTATGCGCACCTACGCGTGCCGGAGCCGAGTGGGGCGCTCAGATTCGATGACCTATAATCGCTGAAGGTCGTTCCTGAGCCTGTCGAAGGGCTGCCGTCTTCTTCGCGCCGATCGGCGCGCCCCCGAAAGGTGTATCCGTATGGGTCCGGATGTTCTTCTGCTCGTTGCGCTGGGTGCGCTGCTCGTCTTCATGTTCTGGAGCTCGCGCCGCCGGGCCAAGCGCACGAAGGAGGAGCAGGAGGCGAAGGCCCGCGCCATGCTTCCCGGCGTGAAGGTCCTGCTGCAGGGCGGTCTTTACGGCACTCTCGTGGAGTTCGACGGTGAGGACCTGTCGAAGTCCGCTCGCGTCGAACTCGCCCCCGGGGTCGAGGTCGAGGTGCACAGCCAGGCCATCCTGCGCGTCGTCGACGAGACCGAGGGCACCGTGACCGAGGAGGAGTTCCTCGAGGCGGAGAGCGACGAAGCGGAGTATGCCGCCGACGTGCTCGACGGCGAGATCACCTCGATCAGCGACGACCGCGCGGCCGCCGCGGAGAAGGCGGCGGACAAGCCGGAGCCAGGCGAGAAGCCCCAGGCCTGATACCTCCGCCGGCCGTTTCGACGGCGGCATTCCGAAGAAAGCGTATTCTCCGTGGCCACACCCACCCCTGTGCGTCATGCCTGGCGTGCCCTGACGGGCCTGCTCGTCATCACGGCCGTGCTGTTCGGCATCAACGCGCTCGGTGTCTACGTCTTCGGCAAGAGCTCGTGGACTCCGGAGCTGGCCCTCGATCTGCAGGGCGGCACCCAGATCGTCCTGCAGGCGAAGAGCCCCGACGGTGCGGCGCCGACCGCCGAGCAACTGGATCAGGCCGCCGCCATCATCCGGCAGCGCGTCGATGCCTCGGGCGTCGGCGAGGCCGACATCACGACACAGTCCGGCAACCAGATCGTCGTCCAGATCCCCGGGCAGGCAGACGACGAGACTCGCAACCGTATCGAGTCCGCAGCACAGATGCAGCTGCGCGCCGTGCTCGCCACGACCGCCGCGAGCACCTCGTTCATCGGAGAAGACGGCAACTCCACGCCGTATCCGACGCCCGACCCCACGATGAACTCGACGCCGACGGCGACTCCCACCGACGGCAGCGATCCGAGGTGGATCACGGAAGAGCTGTACGCGCGTTTCCTCTCCTACGACTGCACCGACGAGGCAGGCGATCCTGCGAACGAACCCGCCGATCAACCCGTCATCGCCTGCGACCCGACGAACACCGCCAAGTACCTCCTCGGCCCCGTCGAGCTCGATGGCTCATCGATCACGGATGCCTCCAGCGGCATGAACACACAGAACGGGCAGTGGATCGTCAACGTCGCATTCGACGCCGAGGGTGCCGAAGTGTTCGGCAAGGTCAGCCAGCGGCTCTACGCGTTCACGCAGGCCGGTGCGACACCCCGGAATCAGTTCGCGTTCGTGCTCGACGGCGTCGTCATCTCGGCGCCCACGATGAACGCCGTGATCCTCGACGGCAAGCCCCAGATCAGCGGCTCGTTCGATCAGGACAGCGCGAAAGTGCTCGCCGACCAGCTGAAGTTCGGTGCCTTGCCGCTGAGCTTCGAGATCGTCAGCGACAACGCGATCTCGGCGACTCTCGGCTCGCAGCAGTTGCAGATCGGCCTCATCGCCGGCCTCATCGGACTCGCGCTCGTCGCGCTGTACTCCCTGATCGTCTACGGGGCGCTCGGCTTCGTCATCATCGCCTCACTCGGGGTGATGGCGGTACTCACGTACATCACGCTGTGCATCCTGGCGTGGCGCATGGGCTTCCGCCTGTCGCTCGCCGGTGTCGCTGGCCTGATCGTCACGATCGGTTTCACCGCCGACTCCTTCATCGTGTATTTCGAACGCATCCGCGACGAGTTGCGCGACGGCAAGTCGATCACCGGCGCCGTCGAGGACGGCTGGGGCAGAGCCAAGCGCACGATCTACATCTCCAAGTCGATCAACATCCTCGCCGCCGTCGTGCTGTACATCCTCGCGGATGCCACGGTGAAGGGTTTCGCCTTCACGCTCGGCCTCACGACGCTCATCGACATCCTCATCTTCATCCTGTTCACCCACCCCGTCATGCAGCTGCTCGCACGCACGCGGTTCTTCGGCGGCGGACATCCGCTTTCGGGGCTGGATCCGCAGGCTCTCGGCGCCGTCTACCGTGGACGCGCCCAGTTCCGGGCGCCCGTCGATGCGGGTACCGCGAAGAGTGCGGCCGCGCGGCGCGCCGGCCGCTCGCGCGGTGAGGCGGAGCGCCGACAGACGATCGCCGAGCGCAAACAGGCCGAACTCGCCGCAGCATCCCCCGCCAGCGCAAAGCACCGGACGGATGCCGGCGCCACGACGGAGGGGGACGACTGATGCGCTCCATGAATCAGCTCGGCAACGACCTCTACACGGGGAAGACCTCATTCCCGTTCGTCGCGAAACGACGCACGTGGTTCGTGATCGCCGCGATCCTCGTCATCGGTGCCGCGCTCGTCCCGCTGTTCCGGCCGATCCAGTTCTCGATCGAGTTCACCGGCGGCTCGCAGTTCACCGTCAACGACGTCGCACAGCCCGACCAGGCGACCGCGACGGCAGCGGTGCAGTCGGTCATCCCCGGCGCGACGACCAAGGTCACGACGATCGGCACGGACGGCTTGCGCATCCAGACCGACCAGATCAAAGAACCCGAGAAGAGTGCCGCGGTCAAGGCAGCCCTCGTCGATGCTTTCGACGTCAGCGCGGACAGCGTCAGCACGTCGTTCATCGGTCCAAGCTGGGGACAGGATGTCACGCGGCAGTCGCTGTGGGGCCTCGCAATCTTCCTCGCGCTGACCTTCATCATTCTGGCGATCTACTTCCGCACCTGGAAGATGTCGGTCGCGGCCATCATCGGCCTCGTCGACGTGCTCGTAGTCACCGTCGGCGTCTACGCACTGTTCGGGTTCGAGATCTCGCCCGCGGCGGTCATCGGCTTCCTCACGATCCTGTCGTACTCGCTGTACGACACGACCGTCGTCTTCGACAAGGTCCGCGAGAACACGCGTGAGGACGGGGCGAACTCCGGGCGGACGTTCGGCGAGTCGGTCAACCTCGCAGTGAACCAGACGCTCATCCGGTCGATCAACACGACAGTGGTCGCAGCGCTCCCGACCGGGGCGATCCTCTTCATCGGCGCGCTCTGGCTGGGTGCGCAGACGCTCACCGACATCTCGCTGTCGATCTTCGTCGGCACGATCGTCGCCGCATACTCGACACTGTTCGTCGCGGCACCCCTGTACTCGCTGCTGCGCGAGAACGAACCGGAGCTTCGCGCGCGCGATTCCCGAGTGCTCGCGGCTCGTGAACGCGCACTGGCCGACGCGTGAGCCCCGCACCGCGCTCCGCACGGTGCTGGGCGCTCACAGCCCGGGCGTAGGATTGACGGGTTGGTCAGGGCGGAGGTGAGCGGGTGACACAGACGCCTGCCGCGTCCGCGGGCAGCG
The DNA here is from genome assembly GCF_049661145.1 of Microbacterium sp. Classification (GTDB taxonomy): domain Bacteria; phylum Actinomycetota; class Actinomycetes; order Actinomycetales; family Microbacteriaceae; genus Microbacterium. Next base: position 12,250 of record NZ_JBASZT010000026.1, on the reverse strand, counting down.
GCAGCACGGCAGCTCCGCAGAGTTCGTCGCTGCGCCGTCTGGTACCGCGCATCTTCTCGCGTGCACCCTCGCGCGACGGCGTCGTGCAGCTCATCCACACGGTCCGCACGCATCACCCCAAGGGCGATGTCACCATCATCGAGCGCGCGTATCAGGTCGCCGCGCGTGCTCACGCGTCGCAGAAGAGGCAGAGCGGCGAGCCGTACATCACCCACCCGCTTGCCGTCGCCCAGATTCTCGCCGACCTCGGGCTCGGCCCCCGCGCGATCGCCGCGGCGCTCCTGCACGATACCGTCGAGGACACCGACTACCGTCTCGACCAGCTCACCGCGGAGTTCGGGGACGAGGTCGCCATGCTCGTCGACGGCGTCACGAAGCTCGACAAAGTCAAATACGGCGACGCGGCGCAGGCCGAGACCGTCCGCAAGATGATCGTCGCGATGTCCAAGGACATCCGGGTGCTCCTGATCAAGCTCGCCGACCGCCTCCACAACGCACGCACGTGGGGTTTCGTCCCACCGGAGAAGGCGGCGAAGAAGGCGACCGAGACGCTCGAGATCTACGCGCCGCTCGCGCACCGCCTCGGCATCCAGGCGGTCAAGAGCGAACTCGAGGATCTGTCGTTCGCCGTTCTGCATCCCAAGCTCTACGCCGAGATCGACAGCCTCGTCAAGCAGCGCACCCCGCAGCGGGAGCAGTACATGCACTCGGTGATCGATGCCGTCGAGGAGGACCTGCGGGATCTCCGCATCCGCGGCCGTGTGATGGGCAGGCCGAAGCAGCTGTACTCCGTCTACCAGAAGATGGTCGTCCGGGGTCGCGAGTTCGACGACATCTACGACCTCATCGGTATCCGCGTGCTCGTGGGCACGGTGCGCGACTGCTACGCCGTGCTCGGTTCGATCCACGCCAGGTGGACCCCGCTGCCGGGGCGGTTCAAGGACTACATCGCGACGCCGAAGTTCAATCTCTACCAATCGCTGCACACGACGGTCATCGGCCCGGGTGGCCGCACGGTCGAGATCCAGATCCGCACCAATGAGATGCACCAGCAGGCCGAGTACGGCGTGGCCGCGCACTGGAAGTACAAGGAGCGGATGGCGGGCGGCAAGCCCGACGCAAAGGCCGTCGACGCCGACATGGCGTGGCTGGCCCATATCTCCGACTGGTCAGCGGAGACCGCCGACCCCGGCGAGTTCCTCGACTCGCTGCGGTTCGAGATCGGCGCGAAGGAGGTGTACGTCTTCACTCCGAAGGGCCGCGTCATCGGCCTTCCGGCCGGCGGCACGCCCGTCGACTTCGCCTATGCCGTGCACACCGAGGTCGGTCACCGCACGATGGGCGCGAAAGTCAACGGCCGCCTCGTTCCGCTGGAGTCTGAACTGCACTCCGGGGATGTCGTCGAGGTGTTCACCTCGAAGAACCCGGATGCCGGTCCCAGCCAGGACTGGCTGTCGTTCGTCAAGAGCACGCGGGCGCGCAGCAAGATCCGGGGATGGTTCACAAAGGAGCGCCGCGAGGAGGCCGTCGAGCAGGGCAAGGACGCCATCGCGCGCGCGATGCGGCGGCAGAACCTGCCGCTGCAGCGTCTGATGAGCCAGGACTCGTTCACCGAGGTCGCCCGCCAGTTGCGCTACGAGGATGTGACGGCGCTGTACGCTGCGGTCGGCGAGGGCCACGTGTCGACGCAGTCGGTCATCGAGAAGGTCACGGCGCTCGTCAGTGCTCAGGAGGACACGTCGACCGGCCCGATCGACATCCCGCGCGTCGGCCGGTCGAAGACACCGCGCGGCGGCGAGTCCGGCGTGCTCGTGCGCGGAGCTCCCGACATTCTCGTGAAACTGGCCAAGTGCTGCACCCCGGTACCGGGCGATGACATCGTCGGGTTCGTCACGCGGGGCAGCGGCGTGTCGGTGCATCGCGCCGACTGCCCGAACGTGAAGTCTCTGCAGGACGACCCGGAGCGCATGATCGAGGTCGGTTGGGCGCCCACGACGAAAAGCGTGTTCCTCGTGCACATTCAGGTGGAGGCGCTCGATCGCTCGGGCCTCCTCAGCGATATCACCCGCGTCCTCAGCGAGCACCACGTCAACATCCTGTCTGCCTCAGTGCAGACCACGAACGACCGGCTGGCGTTGAGCCGCTACGTCTTCGAGATGGGGGACATCGTGCACCTGGACCGCGTCCTGAACGCGGTACGCCGCATCGATGCCGTCTACGACGTGTATCGCGTCACCTCTGCCTGAGCGCGTGCACGGAGGAACTGCACCGCGGGGCGCTTGAAGTGCACGGCACCGCCGGCCTCGAGTGCATCAGCGGTGGCGAGAGTGAGCTCCGGCCGCCACGCCAGCATCGCATCGACGATGGCGAGGCCGCCGCCGTCCGCCAAGTGATCCCGCACGAGGTCGGCGAGCGTGCGCACCGGGGTCGTCACAGCGACGCCGCCGATCTGCTCGAACTCTGTTTCCGCGAGCCGTTGGTCGTGATGAATGAGCCGTGGATCGCGCACAGCGTGGCCACGACGGGGCGATGCCCGCTGCACGATGTGCCGCGATGGCGGGTCCGGGATCGCACCGTGGACCCACGCCGCGGAGGCGCGAGCCAGCGCGACTCCCGCCGGGATCGATAGCGCCAAAGAGCCGGCGCGCAGTTCGCGTGTCTCCACGGCATCCGCCGGCATGAAAGCCTCGCCGACCTCGACGAGGTCGCCGTCGAGTCTGGCGGCACACAGTTCAGCTACGGAGAGGCGATCACCGGCGAAGTACAGGAAAGGCCACGGCATGCCGACAGTGTGACGCACCAGCGATGAACACCGGCGTGACTGGTGGCCGAACTGTGGACAAACCGCAAGACGAACCGGGTGGGGAGAGGCCGATCTCCGGCACCGGTACGGGGCCGAGGTGCTCAGGAGCCGCCGAGAGCCTTGAGCCAGCTCCTGCGTGCCTCCAACGCTTCGGTCGCCTTAGCGACGGCACGCTGATCCTTCGAGGCCTTGGCTCTTTCGAGTTCGGCTTCGAGACCGGCAATCGCCTCACGCAGCTGCTGAGTCATGTCGTCCTGACGCGCCCTGGTCTCGGGGTTGTTGCTCTTCCAGTCGGCATCCTCCCGCGCCTTGACGCCCTGCTCGATCTTGCGCAGATCGTCGTCCAAGCCACGCTCGGCTTCACGGGGGAAGATGCGTCCGATCTCGTCCCAGCGGCGTTGGATGCCGGTGAGTTGCGCACGCGCCTTCGCGGTGTCCTTCTCCTTGGGGATCGCGGCGGCCTCCGTCAGCAGCGCGCGCTTCGCCTCGATCTTCTCGCGCGACTCCTCCGCCTCGGCATGCTCACGCTCGCCACGAGCGGCGTACAGGGCGTCACCGGCGGCCTTGAAGCGCGCCCACAGCGCGTCGTCTGCCTTCTTTCCGGCCCTTCCGGCTCGCTTCCACTCGTCCAGCAACGTGCGGTAGACGGCGATGCCCTCCTCGCCTTTGCTGGCAAGCGCCTCGGCCCGCTCCACGAGGCGGGTCTTGGCATCGCGGGCGGCGCGATGCTGCTCGTCCATGCCGGCGTAGAACTCGCGGCGATGTTTGTCGAGCGTGGCGCGCGCATCGCGAAATCGCTTCCACAGCTGCTGACTGAGACTCTTAGGCAGCCGGGGAGCGGTCGTCTGGTGCCGCTGCCACTGGTCGAAGAGCTCACCGATCTCGCTGGTCACCTGCTTCCACTGGATCGACTTGGGGTCGCGAGCGGCGATCGCCTCGATGCGCTCGACGAGCGCAGTACGCTCGGCCGCCGCAGCCTCGACGGCCTGTCGCTGAGCCTGAGCCTCTTCGGCCGAAGCCTCGTCGAGCGCTGTCTCCAGGGCGGTCAGTCGACCCTCGAGTGCGGCGAGATCGCCGACCGCGGCAGCCCCGGTCACGCGCTCGCGGAGCGTCCTCACCGTGCCGCGCAGGTCGGCGGCGGAGGCTCCGCCGCCGCGGTGCCGCGTCTCCAGAAGAGTGATCTCGCCGGCCAGGTCGGCGAACTTGCGCTCGAAGTAGGCGAGCGCCTCGTCGGGGGTGCCATCGGGATACTGGCCGACGACGCGCCACTGATCACCCTCGCGGACCGATACCGTGCCGTCGGGATCGACGCGACCGAACGACGCGGCCGGTGCGGCCATCGGGGGCGTCACGGCGGAGCGGCGTGCCGGCGGACGGGGTACCGGCACGGCTCGCGGAACGGGCTTCGGCGTCGGTGCGGCAGCCGTCGCGGCTTGCTCGCCGTCCTCGGCGGACTCGACGGCATCGTCGAGTGATGTCTCGTCGGGCGTTGTCGCGTCGGGCGTTGTCTCGTCGGACGGGGAAGGGGGGACGTCAGTCACGGGTAGCACCTCGTCGCGGCCTGCGCCGCCTGGGGGTCTGGTCGGCATACAGCCTATAGCGGCACATCCGTGCGGCGTGGACGCGGTCAGGGAGTGGGAGTCGGGGTCTCGCCCGGTGTCGGCATCACCGTCGACGTCGGGCTGGGGGAGTCGGTGGGGGTGGGGATCGGCGCACCCGGGCCGAGCGTGTAGTACGCGAGCTGGCCGCCGACGATGGCGAGGATCAGCGCGCCGCCGGCGATCCCCGCGACGAGGTTGTCTCTGCGGCGGCGAGCGATCAGCGCCGCGTGGAACTCCTGGCGTGCGCGATACGCCCGTGCGCGCTCCTGCTCGACCCGCGACGAGCCCTTGCGCGCACCCGATGCCACGGGACCTCCCTCGTTCCCGGTGATCCCCGGGCCGCACAAAGCCTACGGCGCGGTGGCGGAACCGGACAAACGCCGCACCGTCGGCGACCCCGGATAGCCTGGGGCGATGGCATCGGCATCCGCGCTCTTCCAGGGTCAGACCCCGTTGGCGGTGCGCATGCGACCGGTCTCGCTCGACGAGGTCGCCGGCCAGGGGCACCTGCTGCGGCCGGGGTCTCCGCTGGTCGCGCTCGCCGACCCTGCGGGCGCGGCGAAGACAGCCGTGTCGGTGATTCTGTGGGGGCCTCCCGGCACCGGCAAGACGACGCTGGCGCAGGCGATCGCCCGAACGTCCGGCCGCCGGTTCGTGGAGCTGTCGGCGGTGACGGCGGGCGTCAAGGACGTGCGCGAGGTCATGCAGGAGGCGATGACCCAGCGCGATCTGTACGGTGCATCGACGATCCTGTTCCTCGACGAGATCCACCGGTTCACGAAGGCGCAGCAGGACGCCCTGCTGCCGGGAGTGGAGAACGGATGGGTCGTGCTCATCGCGGCGACGACCGAGAACCCGTCGTTCTCGGTGATCTCGCCGCTGCTGTCGCGCTCCCTGCTGCTGACGCTGCAGCCCCTCACCGACGAGGATCTGGGGCTGCTGATCGACCGCGCCGTCACCGATGCGCGCGGCCTCGCCGGCGCCGTCGAGCTCGCGCCCGAGGCGCGGACGGCGCTCGTTCAGCTCGCCTCCGGCGACGCGCGGCGTGCGCTGACCTCGTTGGAGGCGGCGGCCATGGTCGCCGCCGAGGAGAGACAGCACAGCGCCGCGGCCTCGATGGTCGAGCAGGACGGCGGCACCGTCACGGCCGAGCACGTCGCGCAGGCGGTGGATCGGGCGCTGCTGCGCTACGACCGGCAGGGCGACGAGCACTACGACGTCATCAGCGCGTTCATCAAGTCGATCCGCGGCTCCGACGTCGACGCCGCGATGCACTACCTCGCGCGCATGATCGAGGCGGGGGAGGATCCGCGCTTCATCGCCCGGCGGCTCGTCATCTCGGCATCCGAGGACATCGGTCTCGCCGACCCGCAGGCGCTGGTCATCGCGGTGGCGGCGGCGGATGCCGTGGCGTTCATCGGCATGCCGGAGGGACGCATCCCGCTGGCCGAGGCCACGGCGTATCTCGCGACGACGGCGAAGTCCAACGCGGCATACCTCGCCGTCGATGCCGCCATCGCCGACGTGCGCGCCGGTGGGTTCGGGCGGGTGCCGACGCATCTGCGTGACGCGCACTATCCCGGCGCGAAGCGCCTGGGCCACGGCAAGGGGTACGTGTACCCGCACGACCTGGAGGTCGGCGTGGCAACCCAGCAGTACCTGCCCGACGAGCTGCGCGGGCGCCACTATTACCAGCCGACCGGGCGGGGCCTGGAGCGCGACATCTCCGCGCGGCTGGAGAAGATCCGCAAGATCCTCGGGGAGTAGCTCGTGTGACCGTGGTGGGGCTTCAACGCGCGGATGCGGGTGGCAGGATCGAGTGGTGACCGATGATGACGCCGCGCTCGACGCCTTCTGGCGGGATGCCGACCTGGATGCCCCCGAGACGGCGCGCGCCGCGCTCGAGGCCTTGCTCGCCGCGCGCGGCCTCGATGACGCACGAACAGCGTACGAGCGCGGGTCGCTGCACGACTCACTCGGTGAGGAGGAACGGGCGATCCCGCTCTACCGCGATGCGCTCGCGCGCGGCCTATCCGGGTCGCTGGGCACGCGGGCGACGATCCAGCTCGCCAGTTCGCTGCGTAACGTCGGCGACGCGTCCGGGGCGATCGCGCTGCTGCAAGGTTTCGACGACAGCTATTCCAGTGGCGCTGCCGCGCCGTGGGGCGAGGAGGTCTGGCTCATGTCGCGAGACTCTCGGGCCAGCGACCCGCTGGCCGATGCGGCCCGCGCCTTCCTCGCGCTCGCACTCTTCTCGGACGAGAAGCCGACCGAGGCGCTGGCGGTGGCGCTGCAGACCCTCGCCCCGCATCTGCCGCGGTACGCGCGAGCCGTGAACGCCTACGCCGGCGCCCTCGTGAAACCCGACCGCGTCCGCGCTATCTCCGTCGGGCTGCTCGTTCGCGAAGGGCGCGTGCTGCTGGAGCTCTACCCCGCCAACGCCCGACACGGCGAGTTTCTGCGCGCGCCGGGCGGCGGGATCGAGTTCGGTGAGACGGCAGCGGATGCCGTGCGTCGCGAGCTTGCGGAAGAGCTCGACGCCACGGTGGACGAGGCGCGGCTGCTCGCGGTGACCGAGAACATCTTCGACGGGCCCGCCGGTCGGGGGCACGAGATCGTGCATGTGTTCGCCGTCGAGTCGGCGCAGTTGGCGGCGTTGCCGCCGGGCGGGAGGATCGCCGTGCGCGACAGCCACACCACGGTCGGCTGGTACGAGCCTGCCGCGTTGCGCGCGGGCTCGCTGCCCGCGTACCCCGTCGGCATCCTGGACCTTGCCGAAACGCTCCTCTGATCGCCGTCACTTCTGCGGAGATCTGCAGTTCTGCGGAGCGACACACCGCCCCGTGATCCGCGGAAGTGAGGATCTCCGCGGAAACGTGAGTGGATTCGGGGCTCTGGCAGCGGCGCGTGAGACGATTTCGGCGGCCGCGACATACACCCGGGTAGGAAGTCCGGTCGAGGGGCCGGGTGCGGACTGAGAGGAGAGCGGCCGATGCAGAGGAACAGATCCGCGGGCATCCCGCCCGCCATCGTGACGGTCGTCGTGTGCGCGACCATGCTCGGGCTCGCGGGGTGCGCGACGCCCCGTCCGCTGGACGCGGCGATGCCGGACGCGGCTTTGCCTGCGCACAGCGCGTCGTCCGGAGCGCTCACGACCCGGCATCCGGTCACCGTGCTGGACCGTGGCACCGGCGCCGAACTCTGTGTCGGCGGGGTCGCCCAATCTCTTCCCCCGCAGTGCGGCGGACCGCTGCTGATCGGCTGGGACTGGTCGACGTGGGATGGGCAGTTCGAGGAGGTGTCCGGCGTGCGCTGGGGCGAGTTCGTCGTCACCGGCGACTACACAGTAGGCAGCAGCGAGGCGGATGCCGGGACGTTCACCGTCGCCGAGGTCCGCCCCGCTACGGCGGACGACCATTCGGGGTCGGAGCCCTCCGACTTCGGCACGCCGTGCCCTGAGCCGGAGGGCGGATGGCGAGTGCTCGACGAATCCACCACGACGCCCGAGGCGCGGGACGAGGTGTTCGCACGAGCCGAAGCACTCGAGGGGTACAGCGTGTCCTGGGTGGATCAGTCGCCGAACCCCGCTGCCGCCGCGGAACAGCCCGACGAGTGGGCGATGAACGACCCGGCTCTCACGATCGTCAACGTCGCGGTGGTAGGCGACACCGCGGCGGCCGAGGCCGCGCTGCGGGAAGTGTGGGGCGGGATGCTGTGCGTCACCACCGCGGAATGCACCGCCGCGGAGCTGGATGCCGTCGCGGAGGAGGTCGTTTCGTCGAGCGTTCCCGGCTTTCTCGGCGGCGGACGGAACGGGATCGACGAGACGATCGGCGTCTGGGTCGTGTACGACGACGGCACGCTGCAGTCGCGGTACGACCAGCAGTACGGACCGGGTGTGGTGGAGGTGCAGTCGGCGCTCGTTCCGGCATCCTGAACGGGCCGCGACGGCGTCTGATAAGCTTGATCGGCTCGAAACCCAGTTTTCGGGCATCCCCTCTCTTCTTGACCGACCTTCCGGCGTGCCCCGGCGTGCAGTCCGGACAGGGCGAACAGAGGCGATACGTCCGCGAGTCGCGACAGCCGCGACCGCGTAACGAAAGGAACACTTCGTGGCTACGAAGTCCCAGGACCGCCGCAAGGTGCGTCTGTCGCGCGCCCTCGGCGTCGCGCTGACCCCCAAGGCAGCCAAGTACCTCGAGAAGCGCCCGTACGCTCCCGGCGAGCACGGCCGCACCAAGCGCAAGCAGGACAGCGACTACGCCGTCCGCCTGCGCGAGAAGCAGCGTCTGCGCGAGCAGTACGGCATCCGCGAGAAGCAGATGCGCAACACCTTCAACGAGGCACGCCGCAAGGACGGCCTGACGGGTGAGAACCTCGTCGAGCTGCTCGAAATGCGTCTCGACTCGCTCGTGCTGCGTTCCGGGTTCGCCCGTACCACCGCGCAGGCCCGCCAGCTCGTCGTGCACCGTCACATCCTCGTCGACGGCCAGCTCGTCGACCGCCCGTCGTTCCGCGTGAAGCCGGGCCAGACCATCCACGTCAAGCCCAAGAGCGAGGCTCTCGAGCCGTTCCAGGTTGCTGCCCTCGGCGGTCACGCCGAGGTGCTGCCCCCGGTTCCGGCCTACCTCGAGGTCGAGCTCGACAAGCTGCACGCGAAGCTCGCGCGCCGGCCGAAGCGCGCCGAGGTCCCCGTGACCTGCGACGTCCAGCTCGTCGTCGAGTATTACGCAGCACGCTGACGCGTAGCGTCGGCGTGCCGGCTACGGTGGTCGAGTGCCGCGCCCGGAGGGCGCGGTGTATCGAGACCCGCAGCACGCTGACGCGTAGCGTCGGCGTACCGGCTACGGTGGTCGAGTAGCCCGCGTAGCGGGCGTATCGCGACCATCGCAACTGAGATCACGCGCTGTGATCTCGATACACCGGCGCTACGCGCCGGCACTCGATCACCGGTGGGGTGCGGCACTCGATCACCGGTGGGCGGACGACCGCGCGCCGGCACTCGATCACCGGTGGACGGACGACTGCGCCGTAGGCGGCGCGACTTGCCGCGATTGGTCGTTTCGGCGTCGCAGTTTCGACAGATCTCGGCAAGTCGGTGCCTCAGCCACGGTGGGGGCTACGCGCCGACACTCGATCACCGGTGGCGAGGAGGGCGTCGGGGGTGACCCCGGCGCCCTCCTGCGATTCCGCCTAACATGGAACGCATGAAGAGTTTCCTCTGGTTCGTGCTGGGCATCGCCGCCGGTTTCGTCGTCGCCCACCTGGTGAACAAGGACCCGCGCGGTCATGAGGTGCTCGCCGAAGTCGATGCACGCATCGATGAGTTCACCGATCGCATCGGTGAGGCGTACCGCGCGCAGGAGGCGAAGATCGACGGCATCGCTGCCGACGTGAAGGATGCCGCCGCGAGCGCCATCGACTGACCGCACACCAGTCACCACGACCGCGCGACCCGAGGAGGGCGCGGGTCACGCATGCCCATCCACTCCACAGGAACCGAGATGAAGACCGCCGAGATCGCGCAGCGCTACCTGGATTATTTCCGCAAGAACGGGCACACGATCGTGCCGTCGGCATCCCTCGTCACCGACGACCCGGCGCTGCTGTTCACCGTCGCAGGCATGGTTCCCTTCATCCCGTACCTCTCCGGTGACGTGCCCGCGCCGTACCCGCGCGCCGCCGACAACCAGAAGTGCATCCGCACGAACGACATCGAAGAGGTCGGCAAGACGCCGCGTCACGGCACGTTCTTCCAGATGCTCGGCAACTGGTCGTTCGGCGACTACTTCAAAGAGGGGGCGATCCGCTACGCGTGGGAGCTGCTGACGACGTCCGAGGACGACGGCGGGCTCGGCTTCGACCCGAAAGACCTGTGGGTCACCGTCTACGAAGAGGACGACGAGGCTCACGACCTCTGGTTGCGCCTCACCGACCTCCCCGAGGAGCGCATCCAGCGCCTCGGCAAGGACACCAACTACTGGTCGACGGGTCTTCCCGGCCCCGCCGGCCCGTGCTCGGAGATCTTCTTCGACCGCGGCCCCGCATACGGCATCGACGGGGGACCGGCGACCGACGACGACCGCTACGTCGAGATCTGGAACCTCGTCTTCATGCAGTACGAGATCACGGACGTCCGCAGCAAGTACGACTTCACGATCGTCGGCGAGCTGCCGAACAAGAACATCGACACCGGCATGGGTCTGGAGCGCATCGCGTTCCTCAAGCAGGGCGTCGACAACATGTACGAGACCGACCAGGTGCGGCCGGTCCTCGACGCCGCCGTCGCGCTGTCCGGCAAGACGTACGGTGCGAACCACGAGGATGACGTCCGTTTCCGCGTCGTCGCCGACCACGTGCGGTCCTCGCTCATGCTGCTCAGCGACGGCGTCACACCCTCCAACGACGGCCGCGGCTACATCCTGCGCCGCCTCATGCGCCGGGTGATCCGCTCGATGCGCCTGCTCGGCGTCGATGGCCCCACGTTCGCGACGCTGTTCGCCGCGTCGCGCGACGCGATGAAGGAGGCGTACCCGATCGTCGCCGACGACTACGAGCGCATCTCGTCGTACGCCCTCGCCGAAGAGGAGACGTTCCTGCGGACGCTCGCGGCGGGCTCGGAGAGCCTCGACGCCTCTATCGTCGCGGCGAAGGATGCCGGGGCGACCGGGATCGGCGGCGCGGAGGCGTTCCTGCTGCACGACACCTGCGGCTTCCCGATCGACCTGACGATGGAGATCGTCGAAGAAGCAGGGCTCACGGTCGACCGCGACGCGTTCGACATGCTCATGCAGGAGCAGCGCGCTCGCGCGAAGGCCGATGCGCGCTCGCGCAAGCGCCAGCTCGCCGACACGAGCGTCTACCGCGACTTCCGTGCGCAGGGCGAGACGATCTTCACGGGCTACAGCGACCTCGAGACCGAGTCCACCGTGCTCGGTCTGCTCGTCGACGGCCTGCCCACCCAGCGCGCGACGACGGGCCAGATCGCCGAGGTCATCCTCGCCGAGACCGCCCTCTATGCCGAGAGCGGCGGCCAGGTCGCCGACAAGGGGGTCATCGTGGGACCCGGTTTCGAACTCGAAGTGCTCGACGTGCAGAAGCCCGTGCCGGGCCTGGTCAGCCACACCGTCGAGGTCACCAGCGGCGAGGTCGGCGTCGGTCAGCCCGCGACGAGCGTCGTGGATGCCGCGAACCGCCGCGCGGCGCAGCAGGCGCACTCCGCGACGCACCTCGTACACGCCGCGCTGCGCGACACGCTCGGTTCGACAGCGACGCAGGCGGGATCGCTCAACCGCGCCGGCTACCTGCGGTTCGACTTCGCGTGGGGGCACACGCTGTCGGACGCGACGAAGACCGAGGTCGAAGAGATCGCCAACAACGCCGTGCGCGACAACCTGCAGGTCACGACGCGCGTACTCGCGCTCGACGAGGCGAAGGCGCTCGGCGCGATGGCGCTGTTCGGTGAGAAGTACGGCGAGACGGTGCGGATGGTGGACATCGGCGGACCGTGGTCGCGCGAGCTGTGCGGCGGCACGCACGTCACTTCGAGCGCCGAGATCGGCCTCATCAACCTCGTCGGCGAGTCCTCGGTGGGAGCCTCGACCAGGCGTGTCGAGGCCCTCGTCGGGCTCGACGCGTTCCGCGAGCTCGCGGCCGAGCGCGCCATCGTGTCGCAGCTGACCTCGTCGCTGAAGACTCCGAAGGACCAGCTGCCCGCCCGCATCGCGGAGCTCGCGGCGAGCCTCAAGGCCGCCGAGAAGCGCATCGCCCAGTTCGAGGCGAAGGCGCTCGCCAGCCGGTTGCCCGAGCTCGCGGCGACGGCCCAGTCCGTGGGCCCGTTCCGCGT
>NZ_JBASZT010000025.1:0-3678 GCF_049661145.1 Microbacterium sp. | reverse complement strand
CGGCCCGCCGCAGGGCCTGCGCCCTCGCCTCGCGGCTGCGCCACGCGAGCCACAGCACCCCGGCCAGCAGCGAGGAGAGCCCCAACGCCGTCTCCACGGGTGCCGCCAGCGTCAGTGGACCCAGCGGCAGCGCCGCGCTGACCTCGGCGCGTCCGAACAGCAACCCGAACGCCGCCATCGCGATACCGATCGCGACGGCGAGGACGGCGACGGCATCGGTGCGCCACGCCACGAGGAGAGCGGCGGCCGTGCCGGCGAGAAAGACGATCAGCGCGGGCACCAGCAGGTTGCGATACGACCCGACAGGCAGATCGACCGTGAGGAGGTCCTTCCACCCGAACAGCACCCCCGTCGCCGCTTCGCCCAGCCCGTGCAGGAGCTGATCGGCACCGCCGAGCCGGGAAGGCACGGCGAGCGGCACCGCGACGACGAGAAACACCAGGGCCAGGAGTCCCGCCGCCGCCCAACCGCTCCAGCGCCGCCACGTCACGAGGGCCGCGATCGCCGCTCCCAGGAGGGATGCCGCGGCCACCAGCACCACGAACGATGACGAACGGTAGATGGGCCACGCCGCGACGGCGGCGACCACTACCGCAGCGGCGACGTAGGCGGAGCCGGCGACGTACCTCACACCATCACCCCGTCGCTCCCCGCAGGAGAAGCCCGGCGAGATCCTCGAGCACGCCGACCGTGACCACCGTGAGCGGACCGACGATCCGGGTGCGCGGATGGGCGCGCTGATCGCAGACGACGGCGATCACGACGGCATCGGCGGGAAAGGCGAGCGCCGCCTGCCGCAGCGCCGCGAGACCGACCTGGGAGCCGGCGACCATCACCGCGATCGACAGACGTTCGTTCGCCTCGGCGGCCAGGCGGCACACGTCGGCGAACGACATCGTGTTCGCAAGCCGCTCGACCCCGCTGAAGCCGTCGAGCACGACGCGCGGTGCGGTCGCGGAGATGTGGCGGATGGCCCGCAGACGACCACGGACGACGCGCGGGATCTCGGCACCGACGACGATGTCGAGGTCGCGCGCGTCGTGCACGGCGCGCAGCGTCAGGGAAGCGGCGACGCTGATGGCCAGTTCGAACTCGTCGGCGGAAGCGTACTCGGCCTCGGCGAGCCCGAGGACGACCGCCATGCGCGAGCGCCGTGACTCCTCGTACTGGCGCACCATGAGCCGACCGGTCTTGGCCGTCGACTTCCAGTGGATCTGGCGGCGCGCATCGCCCGGCGCGTACTCGCGGATCGCATGGAAGGACATGTCGGCATCCACGAGGCGCCGAGTCGGGCTCCCGTCGAGGTCACGGATGAGTCCGGCGCTGGACGACGGCACCGCCACGGTACGCGGGTGCACATACAGATCGTGCACGTCGTCGAAGGCGTGCTCGCGATGCAGCATCCCCAGCGGATCCGAACGCACCGTCGTCACCGGGCCGATCCGCACGATGCCGCGCCGCTGCGGCGGCAGCTCGAGCGTTCGCACCGATTCCGCCCCCGCGCGCAGCAGCGGAACACCGAACTCCACCAGTCCCGCGCCGACGGCGACGTCGATGCGGCCGGGCAGCGCGATGCGTGTCCCGATGTTGCGGACGACCACCGTGGCCGCCGCCGAGGATCCGGCGACCACCCGCTGATGCCCGAGCGCGAGCGAGACGCGGTACGAGCGGACGTGAAATAGGAAGGGCACGCCGAGCAGCAGCATCGCCAGGGCCGCGATGCCGGCCACGAGCGCTTCGACCCAGCCGAACACCGCGCCGGCGGCAAGACCGACGGTCGCGGCGACGAGCACGAGTGCGCCGGCCGGACGCACGGTCGCACGGCACCACGCCACGACGGCGCGCAACCCCGCCCTGGTCGCCGTCCCGGCGCGCGAGACCCAGACCGCTGCTCCGACGAGTGCCCGGTCACGCTGTTCGGTGACTTCGGTCCGCTCACCCGTCAGGTGTCCCGCCCCCGTGCGGGTCAGTCGGGTGTCGCCGAGAGTCATGACACCTCCCGGCGGACAGGCGGCGGCACGTCGAGCAGTACCTGACCGATGACAGCCTCGGAGGTGACGCCGTCGAACTCCGCTTCGGGGTGCAGGATCAGCCGATGGGCGAGCACGGCGACGGCAAGGCGTTTGACGTCGTCGGGTGTGACGTAGGTGCGCCCGTGCGCGGCCGCTGAGGCGCGAGAGGCGCGCGTGAGGGCGAGCGCACCGCGGATGCTGACGCCCAGGCGCACCTCGTCGGCGGACCGCGTCGCGTCCACGAGCCGAGCGATGTAGTCGAGAACGAGCGCGTCGACGTAGACGCTGCCCGCGAGCTCTGCCATGCCCGACAGCGCACCGGGGGTGATCACCGCCGACAGCTCGGCGGTCGGCACCGCCGCCTGATCGAGGATCCGCACGGTGGCGGCATGATCCGGGTACCCGAGCGACGTGCACAGCAGGAAGCGGTCGAGCTGCGCCTCGGGCAGCCGGTAGGTGCCGGCCTGCTCGACGGGGTTCTGCGTCGCGAGAACGAGGAACGGCCGGCCGACGTCACGACTGACGCCGTCGATCGTGACCCGGCCCTCCTCCATCACCTCCAGGAGCGCGGACTGCGTCTTGGGGCTGGCGCGGTTGATCTCGTCGGCGAGCACGATGTTGGCGAAGACCGGACCGGCGTGGAACTCGAAGGCACCGGTCTTCTGGTCGTAGACCGTGATGCCGGTGATGTCGCCCGGCAGCAGATCCGGCGTGAACTGGATGCGGGTGGTCGTGCCCTGCACCGACTGTGCGACCGCCCGGGCGAGGGACGTCTTGCCGGTGCCGGGAACGTCCTCGATGAGCACGTGGCCCTCGCTCAGCATCGCCGTCAGTACGAGTTCGACGACGTGCCGCTTGCCGAGGACTGCGCGCTCGACGTTATCGGCCAGCTGCGAGAAGGTCTGCGCGAACCAGGCGGCCTGCTCGGTCGTGATCGTCATGGGGTGGTTCCTCCGGGGGGTGAGGTCTCGGGCGCGGGCGTCGGGGTGGCCGATGCGCCGCTCACGGTGGCCGTCGTCGTCGTGCGGCCGAACGAGCGCGAGTCGAACCACGACTCGGCGCACATGACGAAGGTGTACCGTCCGTCAGCCGCGAGCCCCTCGAACACGGCCGGCGATCCGTTCACCGACGTCTCGCACTTCTTCCCTTCGGGGACGATGCCGTAGCGCACGGTCGCCCCATCGCCCCCCGGCACCGCGGTGCCGATCGCGGTCACCGTCATCCGTCCGTCACCGGTGTCCACCGCCGACAGCGTGAGCACGGGCGAGGTCGGTGCTCCGATGCCGTGCGCCGGCACCACGATCGCTCCCGCGGCCGGGTCGGAGATCCCGGGCGGCGCCTCGTACCGGGAGACGGGCGTCACCGTCACCGGCGTCGCCGTGTTCGCGCCGACGCGGAACGCCGGGACCGACACCCGCGGCTGACCGGGTTTCACGGCGACGGTACGCGTCTCGCCGACGGGGCTGCTGATCTGCAGGGCGACGGTGTTCTCGGTGTCCACTCCCCCGATCGTCAGCGACGCGACGCCGCCCTCGGGTCCTGCCACTTCGGGAACCGCCTCCGCGCCGGCGGGCGCGGCAGGCGGATCGTACGCCCACGCCGTCGTCTGCACCGAAGCGCGCGACAGACCCACCGCGTTGACGGCGAACGCCTCGTAGACCCGCCG
>NZ_JBASZT010000024.1:0-8101 GCF_049661145.1 Microbacterium sp. | reverse complement strand
GCCGCGGGGTCCTGCGAGGACGCGGACGGTGGCCCGTCCGATTCACTCATCCCTGCCATCCGTTCATCCAATCGTCCGTGGCGGCGAGCTCGAGCGCCTCGCCGGCCAGCACGACACTCCCGGCGATGACGACGGCGCGACGGTCGGATCCCGCGGCCCACTCCCGCGCCGCATCGGCCGCCTCCGACAGGTTCTCGTGGACCGTGACGGGCACTCCCGCCGCCTCGACGAGGTCGGCCAGCCGGTCCGGGTCGGCCGCACGATCCGAGTCCGGCGCCGTGACGAACACGTGCGTCGCGGCCGGCGCGATGCTCGCGACGATGCCCGCCGTGTCCTTGTCGCCGAACACACCGAGCACGACGCCCCACTCGTCGAAATCGAACGAGTCTCCCAGCGCGGCCACGAGGGCACGGGCGCCGTGTGGATTGTGCGCGCTGTCGACGAGCACGGTGGGCGCGACCCCGACCAGTTGTAGCCGGCCGGGAGAGGTGACCTGTGCGAGGCCCTCCGTGAGCACGTCGCCGGCGATCGGCTGCGTCCCGCCCCCGATGAGTGACTCGACGGCGGCGATCGCAAGCGCCGCATTGTGCCCCTGGTGGGGACCGAAAAGCGGTAGATACAGGTCGTCGTAGGTGCCGGCGAGCCCCTTCACGCTCAGCTGCTGTCCGCCGACGGCGAGCCGCCGGGAGATCAGACCGAACGCGTCCCCCTCCACCGCGAGGCTCGCGCGATGCACCGCAACGGCGGCCTCCAGGACGCGCAGCGCGTCGGCATCCTGGGCCGCCGACACGGCAGCGGCGCCGTCCTTGATGATCCCCGACTTGACGGTCGCGATCTCCGCGATCGTCTCACCGAGCCGGTCGGCATGGTCGATGTCGATCGGGGCGAAGACCGCGACATCGCCGTCGGCGGTGTTCGTCGAATCCCACGCGCCGCCCATGCCCACCTCGATCACGGCGACATCGACCGGCGCATCGGCGAACGCGACGAACGCGAGCACCGTGAGCAGTTCGAAGAAGGTCAGTGGCGCATCGCCGGATGCCGCGAGTTCAGCGTCCACGAGCGCGACGAGCGGTGTGATCTCCTCCCACGCATCCGCGATCAGCGCGTCGTCGATCGGCTCGCCGTCGATCATGATCCGCTCGGTGAACCGCTCCAGATGGGGACTCGTGAACAGCCCGGTGCGCAGTCCGTGCGCACGCACGATGCTCTCCACGATGCGGCTCGTCGAAGTCTTGCCGTTCGTGCCGGTCACGTGCACGACGCGGTAGGTGCGCTGCGGATCATCGAGCAGTTCGAGCACGCGCCGCGTGCGCTCCACCCGCGGCTGCACCCAGCGCTCGCCCTGGCGAGTCAGTAGCGCCGCATAGACGACGTCGGCCCGGTCGCGATCGCTCATGAGACCACCGCCACCCGTGCCACACCCACCGTGAACGCTTCGCGACTGGCGTAGGTTCCGCGCCCCACGATCGCCTCGTACTCCGGCGCTGTCGACAGCACGGTCTCCGACGTCGCGAGCGTCGCCGTGCGGGTGCGCACGGTCCACGAAGCCGCCAGCGTCTCGCCAGCCACATCCGCGGCGTCGAACCCGCGGACCAGCGCCGCCGCGTCGGAATCGTCTTCGAACAGCAGCTGCAGCTGGATGCGGTCGCTGACGTCGAAGCCGGCGGCCTTGCGGGTGTCCTGCACGGCGCGGATGACGTCGCGCGCGAGGCCTTCCGCTTCCAGCTCCGGCGTCGTCGCCGTGTCCAGCAGGACGAAGCCACCGCCCGCGAGCAACGCGATGGCCGTGCCCTCCGCGACGCCGCCGGCTTCGAGGGTCAGCTCGTACTCTGCCGGATCGAGGGCCACGCCGTCGACGACGACCACGCCATCCTCGGTGGCCCACAACCCGGCCCTCGCCCCGGCGATGACGTGCTGCACCCGCTTGCCTAGCCGCGGGCCGGCGACACGCGCATTGACCGCCAGTCGCTGCGTGATGCCGTAGCTCTCGGCGAGGCCTTCGGTGAGCTCAACGACCTCGACGGACTTCACGTTGAGCTCGTCGCGCACGATGTCCTCGAACTGAGAGAGAGCGGCGGCATCGGTGACAGCGACGGTCAGCTTCGGCAGCGGCAGCCGCACGCGCTTGCCCTCTTTCTTGCGCAGTGCGTTCGCGACCGACGAGACCTCTCGCACGGTATCCATCGCGGCCCGGATGTCGGTCGCAGCGGGGAACGCGTCAGCATCCGGCCAGTCCTGCAGGTGCACGCTGCGCCCGCCGGTGAGGCCCTGCCAGATCCGCTCGGTGACCAGCGGCAGCAGCGGCGCCGCGACGCGCGTGAGTGTCTCGAGCACCGTGTATAGGGTGTCGAACGCCTCGGTGGATGCCGGGTCGTCCGACACTCCGACCCAGAAGCGGTCGCGGGACCGGCGGATGTACCAGTTGGTGAGCGCTTCGGCGAACGCGCGGAGCGTTGCCGCAGCCGTCGTCGAGTCCAGGTCGTCGAGTTCGGTGGCGACGTCACGGACGAGTTCGCCGGTGAGGGCGAGGATGTACCGGTCGAGCACGTTCGTGGAGTCGGTGCGCCAGCGGGCCTCGTACCCTGCGCCGTCGGAACTGTCGACACCCCGCGCCGCGTTGGCGTACGTCGCGAAGAAGTACCACGCGTTCCACAACGGCAGCAGGAACTCCCGCACGCCGGCGCGAATGCCCTCCTCCGTCACGACGAGGTTGCCGCCCCGCAGGACAGAGGACGCCATCAGGAACCACCGCATGGCATCCGACCCGTCGCGGTCGAACACTTCGCTCACATCGGGATAGTTGCGGAGGGACTTGCTCATCTTCTGGCCGTCGCTGCCGAGCACGATGCCGTGGCAGGCGACCCCGGTGAACGCGGGTCGGTCGAACAGAGCGCCGGAGAGCACGTGCATGACGTAGAACCAGCCGCGGGTCTGCCCGATGTACTCGACGATGAAGTCGGCGGGCGCGTGCTCATCGAACCACTCGCGGTTCTCGAACGGGTAGTGCACCTGCGCGTAGGGCATCGAGCCGGAGTCGAACCAGACGTCGAAGACGTCTTCGATGCGGCGCATCGTGCTCTTGCCGGTCGGGTCATCGGGGTTGGGGCGGGTGAGTTCGTCGATGTAGGGACGGTGCAGGTCGACCTCGCCCGCCTCGTTGCGCGGCAGTCGCCCGAAGTCGCGCTCCAGGTCGGCGAGCGAACCGTAGACGTCGACCCGCGGGTGCTCCGGGTCGTCGCTGCGCCACACCGGGATGGGCGAGCCCCAGAAGCGGTTGCGGCTGACCGACCAGTCGCGGGCGCCCTCGAGCCACTTGCCGAACTGGCCGTGCTTGACGTTCTCGGGTGCCCAGGTGATCTGCTCGTTCAGCTCGACGAGGCGATCCTTGAACGCCGTGACGCGCACGAACCAGCTGGAGACCGCCTTGTAGATGAGGGGGTTCCGGCAGCGCCAGCAGTGCGGGTAGGAGTGCTCGTACGACGCCTCGCGCAGCAGCCGCCCTGCCGCACGCAGCAGCCGGATGAGCGGCCGGTTCGCATCCATCCACAGCTCGCCGGCGACGTCCGTCACCTGCGGCAGGAACTTGCCGCCGTCGTCGAGACTCATGATGAGAGGGATGCCGGCGGCCTCCGTGACCCGCTGGTCGTCCTCACCGTAGGCCGGCGCCTGGTGGACGATGCCGGTGCCGTCGCTCGTCGTCACGTAGTCGTCCACGAGGATGCGCCACGCGCTCGCGGTGCCCCACACCTCGGCATCCGTGTAGTAGTCGAACAGCCGGTCGTACTGCACGTCCGCGAGCTCAGAGCCGCGGATCGTGCGCTCGACCGCCTCGGCCGCGTCTGCGGGGTTCTCGTAGCCGAGGTCCTTCGCATATCCGGCGAGGAGGTCGGAGGCGAGCAGGTATCGATGGGCGGTCGCGCTCTCGCTAACCCGGTCGTCGAGTGCCGGCGCGTCAGCGCCGGTGTATCGAGACGCCTGCGCCACGTCAGCGGCGCCGCGCGGGCCCGCGGGCACGACGACGTAATCGATGTCGGGGCCGACGGCGAGGGCGAGGTTCGTCGGGAGCGTCCACGGCGTCGTCGTCCATGCGAGCGCCCGCACTCCCGTGAGGCCGAGCGCCTCCGCCTTGGCGCCGACGAGCGGGAAGGTGATGGTGACCGAGGGGTCCTGGCGCATCTTGTAGACGTCGTCGTCCATGCGCAGCTCGTGGTTGGACAGCGGCGTCTCGTCGCGCCAGCAGTAGGGGAGCACGCGGTATCCCTCGTAGGCGAGTCCCTTGTCCCACAGGCCTTTGAAGGCCCACAGCACCGACTCCATGAATCCCGTGTCGAGCGTCTTGTAGCCACGGTCGAAGTCGACCCATCGGGCCTGGCGCGTCACGTAGTCCTGCCACTGCTGCGTGTACTCCAGGACGGAGGCGCGCGCGCTCGCGTTGAAAGCGGCGATGCCCATGTCCTCGATCTCGCTCTTCTCGGTGATGCCGAGCTGCTTCATCGCCTCGAGCTCTGCGGGCAGGCCGTGCGTGTCCCAACCGAAGACACGGTCGACCTTCTTGCCGCGCATCGTCTGGAACCGCGGGAAGAGGTCTTTCGCGTAGCCGGTCAGCAGGTGGCCGTAGTGCGGCAGGCCGTTGGCGAACGGCGGGCCGTCGTAGAACACCCACTCGTCGGCGCCCTCGCGGTTCGCGATCGAGGCCCGGAACGTGTCGTCCCGCTCCCAGAAGTCGAGCACTTCGCCCTCGATCTCGGGGAACCGTGGGCTCGGCACGACGGGCTCGTCGGAATTGGTCGGGTAGGTCATGTCACTCCAGCAGGTGCTCGTGCCCGCTCGATTCGAGCGCGGCGCTTCCTGCGAGGACGATCGACGTGCGACCGCGGTACCACCCCGCTTGGCGGATGCCGCCGGCATCCACCCTCTTTCCTGCGGCTGTGACGGGCCTGCCCCGCGCGGTTCTAGTGGGCGGCGCGCCGCTGTTCTTCCGCGAGCTCCCCGGTGATGGCCGGATCGAAGCCGATGCTCGATCATACCGCCCCGGCCCGAATCCCGCCCCCGCGCGCGTGCGTACGCGGGGCGTCACTCGATGCGGTGATACCCGTACATGTCGTCGTATGGGCCGGCGACCCACAGGTGCCATCCCACCGGCGTCGTGATGAGCAGCGTGCGGTTGTACGCCTCGTCGACGATCGAGGTCTCGAAGCCGGCCGCTGCCACCTGCTGCGACAACACCTCGAGGTCGCCCTCGAATACCAGTCCGAAGGAGATGCTCGGCGATTCCGCCGCATGGAACGCCACGGAACCGCCACCCGACGCCTCGAATTCGATCCACGACCCGGCATCCGACGCGAGCACGGGTCGCAACCCCACCGCCGTGAGGATCGGCGCGACGGCGGCGCTGTCCGCATCGAACCAGATCGGCTGCATCATCGGCGCACCGTGCACTTCGCGTACGCCCGCGGACAGCGTGATGCATGCCCCCGACACTGCGGTTACGACCAGGAGGGGTCCCACGTCGTCGAGCACAGTCCGTTCGACGCGGACTCCGGTGCCGATCAGCGACTCCGCGCACGCCTCGAGGTCGGAGACGAGCAGGTGGAGCTGCGTGGTCTCGGCGAGCGCGTCCCCCGCATCGACGGCGTGCACGGCGAGAACGCCCTCGCCGTCGAATTCGCTCCAGTTGCGTTGCGGCGCGAACGCCGGGGTCAGCCCCAGCGCCAAGGCGAGATCGTGCCACTTCTCCGGAGCGGCGGTGTAGTGAATCGCCTGCACGCAGATCGTTGCGGTGGTCATTGCTGCTCCTCCAGGTATCGGGTCATGACGTGCTCCACGAGCGCGGAGAGCGAAAGCCTCTCATCGATCGCGCGGTGCTTGATGTCGCGTACCAGCGCACCGGGCAGATACACGTTGAACTGCAGTTTCGGCTCGTCTGTCTCTGCTCGCATGCTAGCAATATAGCACGCTTCGGCAGGACCGACCGCCGTAGGCTGAATGCCATGGCTCGTCGCACCGCCGCACCTGTTCCGCCGCGCGATCACACCCCCGATCTGCCACCCCTGCGCGCGGAGCTCAGCCGCCTCGCGGCGCGCGCCGAAGTGGTCGGCGCGGATGTCACGCTGGAGGCCGGCGACGTGGATGCCGCGCACGCCCGGCTGGCGGAGTCGCACCTGTCCGCGGCATCCGTCGGCCGACTCGACCTCACCGGCGCGACGCTGGCCGACGTCGCAATCGACGACCTGCGCGCCGTGGAGCTCACCGCCCGCGACAGCACGTGGCGGAACGTCGTCGTCGACGGCGGGCGCATCGGCACGCTCGACGGACTGCGGGCGGAGTGGGACGGCGTGACCCTGCGGGGCCTGCGCATCGACTACCTGTCGCTGCCCTCGGCATCCCTCACTGATGTACGGATCGTCGGGTGCGGTATCGGCACGCTCGATCTGCCCGAGGGACGCCTGACGCGCGTGCTGTTCGAGGACACGCGCGCCGACGAGGTCGACACTCGCGGCCTGCGCCCGGCCGACCTCGACCTCCGAGGCCTGGAGGCGCTGACGTTCACCGATCCGCGAGGGCTGTCTGGCACGTGGCTGTCACGACGCCAGGCCGAACTGCACGCCCTGCCGTTCGCGCAGGCCCTCGGCATCCGGATCGCCGAATGATCCTCTCGACCGCGCGCCTCGACCTGCGCGAGCTGACGGATGCCGACGTGCCCGCGCTGGCGGCGATCCTCACCGATCCCGTCGCGATGGCAGCCTACGAGGGCGCGTTCACCAACGAGGAGGTGGCGGACTGGCTGCACCGGCAGCGCGAGCGCTATGCGCGCGACGGCTTCGGCCTGTGGGCCGTCGTCGAGCGCGAGACGGGCGAGATGATCGGCCAGTGCGGCATCACGCGGCAGCGGATCGACGACGACGAGGTCATCGAGGTCGGCTACCTGTTTCAGCGGGCGCACTGGCATCACGGGTACGCCGCGGAGGCGGCATCCGCCTGCCGCGACTGGGCGTTCGAGAACCTCGCGATCGACGCACTCTATGCAAAGGTTCGCTCCACCAACGTCGCCTCGATGAACGTGGCGATCCGGCTCGGCATGACCGTTCGCCGCACGTTCATCAGTCACTACCGCGGCGTCGACATGCCGCACCTGGCGTTCGCGCTGTCGCGCGGTGACTGGCGGGCGCGCGGGCACACGGCGCCGGTAGGTTCCTGAGGAGATTGCAGGATCCCGAGGACCGGATGCCGGGATTTCGTCCTCAGGATCCGCCATATCCTCAGCATCCGGCGCCCGGCATCCGGCGCCCGGCATCCGGCGCTGCACGCCCGCTGCGGCGGCTCAGCTCTTCAGTGGCGCTGCCGCGCCGTGGGGCGAGGAAGCCTGGGTCATGTCACGAGACTTTCGCGTTAGCGCACGAGGTGTAGTCCCTGCGCCACAGCGCGCATGATGAGGTCCTGCACCTCGTGCCAGCGATTCACGACCTGGTCGTATCCCACCCGGATGACGTAGTAGCCGAGCAGCATGAGCAGCGCGTCGTGGCGGATGTCGGCGTCACGCTGCGCGCCGACGTGCGTGCCCCCGTCGATCTGCAAGACCAGTCGATCTCCGATCAGAAAGTCGACGCGGTGCCCGGCGAGCCACACCTGCGGCACGATCGGGAGCCGCAGCCACGCCAGTCGCGGCGGGACGAACGATTCGAGTCCGGAGTTGTGGAAGGGCGAGGCGACGTCGCAGAGCTCGCGCGCTCGACCTCGATACGGCAGTCGCCGCAATTCCGGCAGCGTCACCAGTCGCCGATCGAGTGCGGACTCCCAGATCGTGAGTGCCTGCTCGTGGTCGAGGCATTCCGCGACGAGCCCGAGTACGTTCTCGATCGGATCGACCAGGGCGTCGGGATGCCGCGGCACGATCGGCTGACTCCAGTGAATCAGCGCGTGGCGCCGACCCGACGCAGCATCGACGCCGACCTTCACCCCGCCCGAACGCGGGCTGGCCGCAACGTGCGGGCGATCCCCGGGGTCGAGCACCCAGAGGCCGAGCCGCACAGCCGCCGTCACGCAAGAGACCACGACGCCGTCGCGAGCGGCTGCGACGAGGTGGGCGTCGGCGCCGGGC
>NZ_JBASZT010000023.1:0-2045 GCF_049661145.1 Microbacterium sp. | reverse complement strand
CGGTGGAGCTGTTCGTGCAGCGCGCCGGCGCCGTGCGGCCGGGATTCACGCTCACGACGAGGGTCGTGGATGCCGTCGTCGCGCTGTGCCGTGCGCTCGAAGGCGTCCCGCTCGCCATCGAGCTCGCCGCGGCCCGGCTGCGCTCGCTGACGGCGGAAGAGCTGCTGGAACGGCTCGACATGGCCCTTTCGGCGTGGGACGGTCCGCGTGATCTGCCGGAGCGTCAGCGCACGCTCCGCGCGACGATCGCGTGGAGCGTCGATCTGCTGGATGAGGCCGAGCGCGCGGCGCTGGCGGCGCTGGCGGTGTTCCAGGGCGCCTTCACGTTCGACTCCGCCGAGAGCGTGCTGGTGGAGTCGGGTGTGGCCGATCCGGCCGCCGCCGTCGCCGCGCTCGTCGACGCGAGCCTGGTCGGGCGCGCGGCGGACCTCGACGGCGACTACCGTCTGCTCACCAGCGTCCGAGCGTTCGGGAGCGAGCTGGCCACGCCCGAGGAGCGCGAGCGCGCGACGGTCGCGTGGATCGCACATTACCGGCGCGTGGTGGCGGACTCCGCGGCGCGACTGCGGGGCCCGGAGCAGCTCGAGCGACTCCGCGCCCTGGATCGCGAGTCCGAGAACATCGCCGCCGTCGCCCGCACGCTCGTCCACCGCGGCGACTACGAGGCCGCCGCCGAGTTCGCGTGGTCGCTGTACCTGTATCTCTGGATCGGCGGATACCTCGGGGTCGTCCGCGCCCTCATGGTCGAGTTGCTCGCGACCGCCCCCGCCGCAGACCTGGCGCCGCGCGCTCGGGCGATCGCGCTCTACTACTGCGCCGCGGTCCGGTTCTGGCAGGATCCGTCGTTCGACCCGATCCCCGACCTTTCCGAGGCCCGCGACCTGTTCGAGCACGACGGCGATGGCGCCGCGGCCGCGCTGGCCGCCGTGTCGATCGGACTCGGGTGGCTCGCACGGCCCCTCGATCCCGATGGTCCCGATGGATCCGATGGATCCGACGATCCCGGTGGATCCGGTGGATCCGACGATCCCGATGGATCCGGTGGACCGGACGTCCCGGCGGCGACGGTGGAGTTCGAACGCAGCCTCGCCGGGTTCCGCGCCGCCCACGACGTCTGGGGGCAGGCGATGGCGCTCGTCGTGCTCGGCCGCGTCGGGTTGGCCCTCGGCGACCCCACGGCGGCGAAAGCGCGGTTCGAGGAGAGTCTGGCTCTCGCGTCTGCTCAGGGTGAGCGGCTCGGCATCGTGATCGCACGCAGCCACCGAGGGTGGACGCGCTTCCTGCTGGGCGATCTCGCCGGAGCGCGCGACGACTTCGCCGAGAGCCTGGACCACTCTCTGCAGTTGCGCCACGACGAGAGCATCGCCTACGGCCTCGAGGGATTCGTCGCACTCCGTGCCGTGGAATCGGATGCGGGCGCGGCAGGGCGGCTGCTCGGCGTGGCCCGCACTCTGCGTCGACGCAAGGGCATCCTGAATCCGGGAGCTTTCGACCTGTTCGCCGGTCCCGTCCAGGAGCTGCGCGACAGGGGCCTCTCGGCCGAGCTCGATGCCGCGATCGCCCAGGGCGCCACGATGTCGGTGAGCGAGGTGCTCGCCGATGTCCACGACTGACCGGGTCCTCCCCCTCACCCGGGCGGTCGCGATCGCGATCGTCCCGTTCCTCGTCGTCGCCGTCGTCATCCTGTTCGGGTTCCCGTCCCGCACCGAAGAGCTGTTCGCGTGGGCGATCGCTCCGCCGCTGTCGGCTTACCTCCTGGCATCCGCCTATGTCGGCGGGATCTGGTTCTTCGGGTGCACCGCGTTCGCGCGATCGTGGGATGCCGTACGTCACGGCTTTCCGGCGGTGGTCGTGTTCGCGGGGGCCCTGCTCGTCGCGACGCTGCTGCACCTCGACCGCTTCTCGCGGAACCTGCCGTTCGTGGTGTGGCTGGTCCTGTATGCGACGACGCCGTTCCTCGTCGCGGCGGTCGCGGTGATCCAGCGGCGGCGGGCGGCGGCGCTGCCGCCGTCGCCCCCGCGGGGCGACGTCCTGCTGTCCATGCG
>NZ_JBASZT010000022.1:0-2331 GCF_049661145.1 Microbacterium sp. | reverse complement strand
CCCCCGTGGCGGAGATCGCGGCGGCGGGCGCGACCCGGGCAGCGCGGCGCGAACGCTGCTGGGATCGGCCGATTTCGCCCGCGCGTTCACGCTCACGACTTTCGCGGCGCTCGTGGGATCGCATCTGATCGAGCGGGTGTCGGGGGTCGTCACGCTGCGGGCGGCCGTGGCCGGTCTGTGCGTGCTGGCACTCGGCATCCTCTGGGCGCGGCGCGAGGAGATCTCGCTCGTGCGCCTCGTGCCCACGACGCTGCTGCTGCTGGTCGCATGGGCCTTTGCGAGCGTCTTCTGGAGTTCGGACCCGCTCACGAGTCTGGGGCGGTGGACGGCGATGGCCGCGGTCGCCCTGCTGGCCGTGACGGTGGGGCACATCCGCGACACGCTGCAGACCGTGCGCGCATTGGGCGACGTGCTGCGCACCGCGCTCGCGCTATCGCTGGCACTGGAGATCCTGTCCGGCATCCTGCTCGACGTTCCGTTCCGGTTTCTCGGGATCCAGGGCAACATCGCCGCCCTGGGGCCGATCCAGGGCATCTTCGGCACACGCAACATGCTGGGATTCATCGCCGTCGTGGCGATGATCACGTTCGCGGTGGAGATGCGGACGCAGTCCGTGCGACCGGGGACGGCCGCGGCGTCGCTCACTCTCGCGGCAGCACTCGGGCTGCTGTCTGCCTCCCCCACGGTGCTCGTGCTGGCGGTCGTGGTCGGCACGGCGACGGCGGCCCTCACGGTGGTGCGAGCCGTGCCCCCGCAGCGGCGAGGCGCTGTGCAGTGGATGCTCGCGGCGGCGGTGGCCGCGGCATCCGTCGTGGGATATGTGCAACGGGCGCAGATCCTCGACGCCCTGGGGGCGACCGACGACCTGTCGATGCGCACCCGGCTCTGGTCCCTCGCCGGGTTCTACATCTCGCGCCGGCCGGTGCAGGGATGGGGCTGGTTCGGACCGTGGGAAGCGGCTGAGCAGCCGTTCTTCACGATCAACCTCGTTCTCGGCCAGCACCACACGACCGCGCTGAACGCCTACGCCGAGGTGCTGCTGCAGCTGGGGTGGGCGGGGCTGCTGCTGCTGTGCGCGTTCGGGGGTGTCGCGCTCGTGCGGTCGTGGATCACGGCGAGCCAGCGGCGCTCGATCGTATACGCGTGGACGCCGCTCATGCTCGTGACGCTGGCGGTGACGAGCGTCTTCGAATCGGTCGTCCTCTTCGGCGTGGGATGGATGCTGCTGTGCCTGTGCGCGGTGCGGGCCGGGCAGTCGCGGTCATGGCGCAACCGGCTCGTCGGCGATCCTCCCAGCGGAGCGTTCCCGCTGCCGGGGTAGACTGCTCCGGTCATGACCCTCGCCTCCTCGCCCCCCGACGCGGCCCAAGCTGAGTTGTTCGCGCCGTCGAGCGCGACGATCGCGATCGTCACCTTCAACCGCTCCGCACTACTCACGCGGCTGCTGACGAGCATCTCCGAGATGGATCCCAAGCCCGGCCGCCTCGTCATCGTGGACAACGCCTCGACCGATGACACGACCGAGGTCGTGGAGTCGTTCCGCGAGAAGGTCGGCAGCGAGGTCGTGTACCGCCGGCTCGAGACCAACACCGGCGGGTCGGGCGGCTTCAGCGAGGGGATGCGAGTCGCGTACGAGCTGGGGTCGACGTGGATCTGGCTGATGGATGACGACGTGGAGGTCGTGCCCGACGGGCTCGCGAAGATGGGCAAGTGGGCGCCGCGATTCAAGTCCATCCAGGGGCGGCGCTACGACTTCGACGGCAGCGAGTTCTACTGGCAGTACCGGGTCGCGGAGCGCCTCGGCATCCCCATCCCCTTCGCACCGTCGGGGTTCGACGAGTCCGGGTTCAAGGAGATGAACTCGGGCTGCTTCGAGGGCATGTTCATCCACCGGGACGTGGTCGGGCAGATCGGCCTGCCCGATCCACGGTTCTTCATCTACTGGGACGACCAGACGTACGGGTGGCTGGCGTCGCGCGTGACGACGTCGGTGATCGTCGACGAGTTCGTGCTGCGCCGCACGCGCGAGATCAGGCAGTGGGACATGGGCATCCGCCACATGAACGCCTCGAGCGACGCGTATCGGTACTACATCATGCGCAACCGAGCGCACATCAAGCAGTACTACCGGGCGCTCGGTGTCTACAACCCCGTGCTGTTCGGGCTGGGCACGGCGCTCACCTTCGGCAAGGAGATCATCCGGCTGCTGTTCGTGGAGCGGAAGTTCCGCGGCGTGTCGAACCTGTTCCGCGGCCTGCGTGACGGACGCGCGATCGCGCGTGACCGCGACTGGAAGCCGATGCCCGCCCTCGTGCCGGCGGATCCGGCACG
>NZ_JBASZT010000021.1:0-13644 GCF_049661145.1 Microbacterium sp. | reverse complement strand
CGCCACGCACCGTCGCGGGCCGGTTCGTCGGCACGAGCCACGGACGCCCCCACGCCCGTTCGTCCGCACCGAGCACCGCGAGGGTCGCCGCGATGTCGCCCACCGCCGTCCAGGAATGCGGCTGATCCGGATCGGCGAAAACCCACGCAGGCTTGCCGCGCAGCGTCGATGCCGCGTACCTCGTCAGCAGGCCGTTCGCCGACGTCGCTTCGGGTCCCAGATAGTCGGACGCGCGGGCCTCGGTCACCCGCACCCTGCCGGCGTCATGTGCGGCCAGGGCATCGGCCCACATCCGCGCCCGTAGCGCACCCTTGTGGTCGGTCGGTCGTAGCGGCAGATCAGCCGTCATGTCGCCGTCGACCGGGCCGTAGCCGTAGAGGTTGCTGAAAGTGACGAGGACGGCGCCGGAACTCTCGGCCGCGTGCAGGATCGACGCGGCCAAGGGCGGCCACACCTTCTCCCACTGCGGGTACGCGCCCGGGTTGGCGCAGTTGTACACGCGATCGTGACCGGCCGCCACCGCCGCGAGCGCCGCCGGGTCGGATGCGTCGAGTGCGCGGAGCGCGATCGACGGATGCCGAGGCCCCGACCCCGACCGCGTGACAACCGTCACGGGGTCGCCGCGCTCGGCGAGCTGGAGCGCGAGGGCGCTACCGATGGGACCGGCTCCGATGATCAGATGCGAGGCGCTCATGCCGGCATCATCGCAGGTCCAGGTGACCAGACCGCCCGGCCGACCCCCGTTCAGAGGTGCCGACACGCGGGTGCGACGCCACAGCATCCACGATTCGACGCCTCCAAACGGGCGCTCAGCGACTCACGATCGAGGCGTTTCGGATACGACGAACTCAGCGGCCCGCTGCTGCAGGCGGCGGACGCGGTCGTGGTACGCGGGCAGCGCGTCGATGCCGACGACGTCGAGCACCTCCTTCCATCGGTAGGCCCAGTCGAAGCCACGGAGACCCGCAACGGTGCCGGAACGGCTCGCGCGGGCGAGCCGCTCAGGCTCCTGGGCAAGCTCTCGAACGAGGTCCACGACGCGTGCGTTGGGCGTCGGCACCTGGATGAGCGCGTCGGGCCAATCGAAGTACCGCTCGAAGTCGGGCGTCTGCGGCGCGGATCCGAGGATCACCGTTCCGGCCGTGGCGGCCTCGAACAGGCGATTGGAGAGTGTCTCCTCTCCCCCGGTGCGCTGCACACGACTCTCCGCGTCATTGTTGCGGTGGATGATCGTATGCCGACTGCGATGCAGGCTCTGTGCGAGAGCGAGACGGTGCTGCCAATGATCCTGCACGTCGAACGGGCCGTGGACCGTGTCGTAGAAGTAGTGCAGGTCGCCGCGTGCCGTCGCCCCGACGAGAGCGTCGTGGGTCGCGAGAATCCGTCGGCCGTAGCTCATCACGTCGATGAACCGGGTCGGCGCATCGCGCGGAGGTGCGAACATCAACGCATCGACGCCCGTGGGCAGGAACGACGTGGGCACACCGGTGATGTCCTCGATGTGAGGGATGACGTCGCGCGTGAAGACGAAGATGTGATCGAAACCCTGCAGTTGCCGGATGTGGTCGGCCTGCTTCGGGAGATCCGGCATGTACATCTCGACGATGAACGCCACCTTCGTGCGGGCACGGTCGAGGACGTCCCGCAAGTACGGCAGCGCCGTCACCTCGTGCGGTGCCGCGAACATTCCGAAGAAGATCTCCGCGTCGAACGCTCCCTTCAGCGGGCGCAACGGCGCCTTGCGAGGGAGCGACGCCGCACGCCGCATGCGGTTGACACCGCCGTGCACGATCCTGCCGACCGGCGACAGACGCCGCACATCCGGGATGACCATGCCGACCGAGTCGATCTCGGCGATGAGGTCCTCGAACTCGTACTGCGACGCGTGCCAGACCCGCCGTTCCGCCGCGCGACGCGAGTACAGGGCGACACGCGGGCTCTCCACCGGCGCGCTCATGACGCCGCCATCGACGCGGGACGGGCCGCTCGGGCGACGGAATCGGCGGCACGAAGCGCCAACGCGATGCCGGTGAGCGTCACGTTGCCCCATCCCCCGCTCGGCAGGACGCTCGTCGATGCGACGTACAGATTCGGCGTGTCATAGACGGCGCCCTCTCCGTCGACCACGCCGAGACGCGGTGACGCGTTCATCCGCGTCGTCCCCATGAAGTGGTTCGAAGAATGGGAGTGCACGACCGGTCGTCCGTCTCTTCGCGCGGGCGTGTACGTGCCCCAACCGACACGCGGCAACGCCCGCGCGAACACGTCCTGGGCCCGGGCGATCGCCTCGGCATCCTGATCATGCCACTTCACACGGATGTCGACCTTGGGCAGGCCGAAGGCATCGGGCGTCTCCGAAAGGGTGATCCGGTTGTCGGGGTGTGGCGCCTGCTCCGCCTGATGCATGACCTCGAAGTGGGTGTAGTCACGCATGCGACGCGTACTCCATCCCCCGCGGCCCAGGTTCGCTTGGGGCCGGGTGAGCGAGGATGCGACCTTGCGGAGCGCGCCGTCGAACCCCATGGCCAACGCGGCCATGTCGCGCCCGTGGGGAAACCGGTGACGGACGAGGCGCTCACGTACGCGAAGCGCCCCCCGGATGCCGCGGGCCTGGCGTGGACTGAGATTCATGGGCGCGGCATCCTCTCGGGGGAACGCCACGAAACTGAGCGTCAGGAGGTTCTCACGACGAATCGCCTCCGGCGTGAGCTGCAGGTGGGCCAGCACGCTCGTGGAGCCCACGCGCCGCATGTCGTACAGCGTGCGGTGGGCGAAGTCGGAGCGCGAGACCGGGTCCACACGTCCGCCCCGCAGCAGCAGGTGGTCCATGAAGTAGCGCCCGACGAGATCGTGTTCGTTGCCGAGGCCGTGCGGCCGCGCAGCCCGCGAGGCGAGCAGCAACTGTGTCGTCGAGACGGCGCCGGCGGCAAGCACCACGAATCGCGCGCGCACGACGAACTCGCGCCCGGGAGCGGATGCCGCCCGCACACCCGTCGCGACGCTGCCGTCGTGATTGGTGAGCACCTCCAGCGCTGTGGCGTTGATCAGGGTGCGCGCACTGCCGCTGCGGGAGAGGTGTTGCAACGACCTCTGCAGGAAACGCTGCGCGTTGGCGAACAAGAACACCCCGGTGCGGAGATCGACGTCGTCGACCACCTGATCAGCGACGCCATCCGCCCAGCGCACCGCATGGTAGGCGGCGGCATCGTCGGGGAGACCGAGGAAGCGCTGCGCCCGCGCGTAGTACGGAACGAGAGTGTCGTAGTCGTACGGCCACGCACTGCCGGGGTCACCGGGCTTCTCGTCGAGGTCTGTCGCTTCGAGCGGGATGATCCGAACACCTCGAGAAGTCTCAGGCGTGCGCACGCACCACGCGTTCGCGTTTCCGCCCAGTTGGCGCGTGTTGCCGAACGAGCGAACGCCGCCGAAGTCGAAGTGCGCGGCTTCGCCTTCGCGGTCGAGTGCAGGGTCGGCCTCGGTACCGCCGGACTCGAGCACGATGACGTCGAGGCCTGCGGCTTCGAGTTCGCGGACGACGCTGATGCCGATGGGGCCGCCGCCGACGACGCAGACGTCGGCGGCGAGTTCTGATTCGGGAGTGAATTGACGGGAGTCGATGATCAAGAGAGTCCTCCTGAGGTCGGTGAAGTGTCACCGACGAGCAGTTGCTGTGCAAACCGTGACTGGAAAATGCCGGAATTCCGGCGTCGATGCGTTCCGCAGGGGTGACGCATCGGGTCCATCCGGCGCCGGCGCGCCGCCTTTCCGGCGGGAACGACCGGGCACCAGGGAGATGCGCGGGTAACCGGTTCGGTCTCAGGGACCGCCGGTAGAACGGCTGCCGAGCAGTATGCTCGCTGCCGCGCACGCGAGGTGATGGTCGCCGCGTCGCGAAACACCGCTGACACCGCCTGGCCGCGGCAGCCGGACCGCGAGCACCCACGAAAGAGCGAGCGCGAGCGGCAGTACGAGCACGAGCATGAGTTGCGAGAGCACGTGCTCGAACGGGAGAGCCAAGAACGGGTCCGTCGATACCAGTGCCCATGACGGCAACGAGCCGTCGAAGACCATGAGCAACTGGAGCAGAATGATGGCTGCCGCGAAGATCGCACGAGGCACCGGCGACAACGCCGGCAGCATCAGGGCGTTGTCCGCCAACGCTTGCCGCGTACCCCGGTCGGCCAGACTTCTCGCATGTGTCGCGTGACGCATGGCCCTACTCCCCACTGCATCGGGGGGTTCCCCATCTCCCCGAGCATCAACGTCGCCACTCACAACGTTGACGGAAGAATACACGGCTCAGACGACTTACGAGTCGTTTCACCGGATCCCTGTCGCAGCGATCGATGGAAAACGACGGCATCACGCGTCCCGGCAAGGATGCGAAACCGGTCAGCGCGAAGTGAGACGCTCCACGGCGGTCGTGGTCGGAACGACGTCACGGTCCCCCGTGCGGCGGTCCCACAGCTCCACTTCGCCAGCGGCGGCGCCGCGGCCCACGATGACGATGCGCGGCACTCCGACGAGCTCGGCGTCGCCGAACTTCACGCCCGGCGACACCTTCGGTCGGTCGTCGTAGAGGACTTCCAACCCCGCCTGTTCCAGCGAGGCCGACAGGGCCTCGGCGACTTCGAACACGACGGGCTCACGCCCCGTCGCGACGACCTGCACATCGAACGGCGCGACCGACGCGGGCCAGATGAGGCCCTTCTCGTCGTTGTTCAGTTCGGCGATGATCGCGAGGATGCGGGTCACGCCGATTCCGTACGAGCCCATCGTCACCGTCACGAGCTTGCCGTTCTCGTCGAGCACCCTGAGTCCGAGCGTCTCCGCGAAGAAGCGCCCGAGCTGGAAGACGTGGCCGATCTCCATGCCGCGCGCGAGTTCGACCGGTCCCGATCCGTCAGGCGCGGGGTCGCCCTCGCGCACCGTCGCGACCTCGACGAACCCGTCCGAGCCGAAGTCACGACCCGCGACGAGCGAATGCACGTGCTTCTGGTCGATGTTCGCGCCGGTGATCCACGACGTGCCGTCCACGACGCGCGGATCGAGGATGTACCGGATGCCGCTGGCCGACTCCTCCCCCAGGATCGCCCCCTCCGGCGACCACGGCCCGATGTACCCCTTGACGAGCAGCGGATAGCGCTCGAAGTCGTCCGGTGTCGCGGGCTCGACGGCCGCCGGCGCGAACGCGACCTCGACGCGCTTGTCGTCGACATCGCGGTCGCCCGGGATGCCGACGATGACGAGCTCGCGCGTGCCGTCGAGGTGGGTGAGGGCGAGGACGACGTTCTTGAGCGTGTCTGCGGCGGTGTACGCGCCCATCGACGTGTCGAGCACGGCGTTGGAGTGCGCGACGAGCGTGTCGATCGTGGGCGTGTCGGGCGAGTCGAAGATGACGGGTTCGGGCAGTGAATCGAACGGGATCGGCTCCGGCGCGACCGTGGTGAACGCTTCGACGTTCGCAGCGTAGCCGTTGGCCGAGCGGACGAACGTGTCCTCCCCGACGGGCGTGGGGTGCAGGAACTCCTCGCTGCGCGCGCCGCCCATGAGCCCGTTGTCGGCGGCGACGATCACGTACTCCAGGCCGAGGCGCTGGAAGATGCGCTCGTACGCGTCGCGCTGCGCCATGTACGAGGCATCCTGCCCCTCGTCGGTGTAGTCGAACGAGTAGGCGTCCTTCATCGTGAACTCGCGGCCCCGCAGAAGTCCGGCGCGCGGGCGTGCCTCGTCCCGGTACTTGTCCTGGATCTGGTAGATCGTCAGCGGCAGGTCCTTGTACGACGAGTACAGGTCCTTCACGAGGAGAGTGAACATCTCCTCGTGGGTCGGGGCGAGCAGGTAGTCGGCTCCCCGGCGGTCCTGCAGGCGGAAGATGCCGTCGCCGTAAGACGTCCACCGACCCGACTCCTCGTAGGGCTCGCGCGGCAGCAGCGCCGGAAAGTGCACCTCGAACGCGCCCGCGTTCGCCATCTCTTCGCGGATGACGGCTTCGATTCTCGCCTTGACTCGCAGCCCCAGCGGCAGCCACGTGAAGATCCCGGGCGCGGCACGGCGGATGTAGCCGGCGCGTACGAGGAGCTTGTGGCTGGTGACCTCGGCATCCGCGGGATCTTCGCGGAGCGTACGGAGGAAGAAGTTCGACAGACGGGTGACCACGAGTACCCAGCCTACTGCCGCCCGGCCCGCCCGACGGGTGCGAGCCGATCAGGCCTGGGAGTACACCGGCACCGCGACAGGACGGAACTGCGAACACTGCCGAATGTCGCAGATCGCGCACTCGGTGCCACGGCGGTAGTGTTCATGCGCCTCGCGGGCGTGTCCGCACTCGCACTGATCAGTTTCGGCTCGGGGGCGCCTGATCACCGATCCCATGGTCCCATCCTCCTCGCGCGCGACACCGCGCCTCGGTACGCCAAGACTACCGGACCCCCGCTCTGGCGACCAGCGGCGGGGGCCATGTGAATTTACGACACCGGCGACCGCGCGACACGCGGATGTAACACCTCGGGACGACCCTCGAAGGTAGGCAATACGCAACACCAGTAACACCAGCACCACAGAATCAGTTACACCAGCACCACAGGGATCGCCTTTCGCAGCAGTAACAGGGCACCCCCGCAGGACCGCAACGCCGCACAGGCGATCGGCCTGTGCGGGTCAACTGAATACGCCGTGTGTCCCGTCCGTCACCCCCAACGGAAAGGCCGTCTCCGATGCAATACACTCCGCTGGTCTCGATCGTCGTTCCCGCCCGCAACGAGGCGAAGAACCTCGAGATCGTTCTGCCCCAACTCCCCGATGTCCACGAGATCATCGTCGTCGACGGCCATTCCGTCGACGACACCGTCGAGGTCGCACGCCGCGTGCGCCCCGACGTGGAGGTGATCACACAGACCCGTCGCGGCAAGGGCAATGCCCTGGTGTGCGGCTTCGAACACGCCACCGGCGACATCATCGTCATGTTCGACGCGGACGGGTCGGCGGATGCCGCTGAGATCCCGCGCTTCGTCGACGCGCTCATCGCCGGCGCCGACGTGAGCAAGGGAAGCCGCTACATGGCCGGCGGCTCCAGTGAGGACCTCACGTTCCACAGGTCGCTCGGGAACCGGGGACTGAACCTGCTCACCAACCTGTTGATGGGCACTCGCTACTCCGACCTCTGCTACGGCTACAACGCGTTCTGGCGTCGTGTCCTGCCATCGCTGGGCCTGCCGCCCGCCCACCTGCCGGATGCCGACCTGCGCGCCGAGATGCTGTGGGGAGACGGGTTCGAGATCGAGACCCTGCTGACGTGCCGGTTCTCGGAGCAGAAGCTGCGCGTCGTCGAGGTGCCGAGCGTCGAGCTCCCCCGTATCCACGGCGAGAGCAACCTCAACGCCGTCAGCGACGGTCTGCGGGTCCTCCGGACGGTGCTCGACGAGCGCCGCAGCCGCTGGGGTCGCAGGATCGCGGCGAGCAGAAGCGCCGCTGTCTCGCGCACCTCCCCGTTGGTCGACGAGCCCAGCGGCGCGATCGGCTGACACCCATGCGCGTCATCCTTTCAGGGGCGCTGCCGCGCCCCGAGGAGAAAACCCCTGCCTCACGCGAGCGGAACCCTCGCGTCAACCCTTCAGGGGCGCTGCCGCGCCCCGAGGAGAAAACCCCTGCCTCACGCGAGCGGAACCCTCGCGTCAACCTTTCAGGGGCGCTGCCGCGCCCTGAGGAGAGAACCCCTGCCTCACGCGAGCGGAACCCTCGCGTCAGCGTCGTCATCTGCGCCTACACGCTCGACCGCTGGGATCAGCTCGTCCTCGCCGTCGGCTCCCTCGGGCACCAGCGCCCTGACCACGAGACGATCATCGTCATCGATCACAACGACGAACTGTTCGCGCGCGCATCCGCCACGTGGCCGCAACACCGGGTCGTCGCCAACACCGGCGCGCGCGGGCTGTCATCGGGCCGGAACACTGCTCTGGCGATCGCGACGGGCGACATCGTCGCCTTCCTCGACGACGACGCCTGGGCGGAGCCCGGATGGCTCGAGCGGCTCGTCGCCGGCTTCACCGGACCCGAGGTCGTCGCCGTCGGTGGTAGCGCTGCACCGATCTGGCCGGACGACCCACCCGCCGCGCTGCCCGAGGAACTGCTGTGGATCGTCGGCTGCAGCTATCGCGGGCTTCCGGAGCAGGCAGGACCGATCCGCAACGTCATGGGATGTTCGATGGCGTTCCGGCGCGACCCGCTGATGCGGATCGGCGGGTTCAACCCCGACACCGGTCGCATCGGAAAGCTCCCGATCGGCTGCGAGGAGACCGAGGCCTGCATCCGGCTGCGTCAGACGGATCCGGCCGCCGTCGCTCGCTACGAACCCGCCGCGCGCGTACGACATCACGTGAGTGCCGACCGCACCGTTATCGGCTACGTCCTCTCGCGCAGCTGGTGCGAAGGCCTGTCGAAGGCAGCCCTCGCCAGGACCCTCGGGCCGCAGTCGGCGCTGTCGAGCGAGTCCGCCTACGCGACGCGAGTCCTCCCCGCGGGCTTCTGGCGGGAGCTGCGAAGCGGATCGCCCACGGGAGCGTTCGCGATCGTGCTCTCGCTCGCGGCCGCGACCGCCGGCTATGCGCGAGGGCGACTTGCCCCGGTGCGTCCGGGCGCCCGTCGTGACCCCGTTGTCGCGCCCGTGCTGACATGACGGCTGCTGACGTGAAGACTGCTGACGTGACCGCGGTGCGAAGCATCGCGGCGGATGCCGACGCGATCGCCGACGAGCACCGACTGCGCCGACGGATCACCCGCGATTCGCTGTGGATGTTCAGCGGGTACGCCGTCACGGCCGGCTCCGGGTTCCTGTTCTGGATCGTGGCGGCGATGGTGGTTCCGCAGCATGAGCTCGGCGTCGACGCGTCGATCCTGTCCGCGATGGCCGCGGCGGCCGCGCTGGCTGCGAGCGGCACGGGAAGTGCCATGGTGGTCATGGTTCCGGCCAGCGGCGCGTCCGGACGGACGATTCTGCAGCGCGGTCACATCGTGACCGCCATCGCGGCTGCCGTCCTGGGCACGCTCGCGGGAGCGTTCGTCTCACTGCTGCTGCCGCAGTCCCTCCCCCCGGTGGTCGTGATCCCGCTCGTCGCCGCCGGCACGGTCGTATGGGCGCTGTTCACCCTGCAGGCCACCGCCCTGCCCGCCGTCGGCGAGGCACGCGCGACGCTGTTCGTGGCCGGTGGCGCGAACATCCTCAAGCTCGCAGCCATGGCGGCTCTCGCCCTGACCGCCGTGGGAGCCTTCGCCCATCCCGTCCTCGTCACGACGCTGGCCCCGGCCGCCCTCGCCGTCGGCGTGAGCATGTTCGTCATCGTCCCGCGCGCGCAGCGTCGCGAAGCCGAAACGGTGCAGGCCCAGCGAGAGTGGGGTCCCGAGCTTTCGCGGACGTTCCGGCGCTTCACCGTCCACAACACGGTCGCCGTCGGTCTCGTGCTGAGCATCGGACTGTCGCTGTCGTTCCTCGTGGCGGTGCTGTCGTCGCCCAGCCAGGGCGCGATCTTCGCGATCGCCTACCAGTTCGGCACCGCGCTGGATCTCATCGGCGTCGGCGTCGCCGTATCGCTCGCCCGCAGCGCGGCGGCGGATTTCGCGACCTCCTCGCGCCTCGCACGGGGCTTCACGGTTCGGCTGGTCGTGACGGTGGCGGCGATGGGGATCGCCGTCACCGCGATCACTCCCGTCATGTTCCTGCTGCTCGGCCCGGAGTACGACCCGCTCTACGGCGTCGCCGTCGTCGGCGCGCTCGCCGCGGCATCCGTCGTCCGCCCGGGCTACGACGTGTGGTCGGCACTCGTACGCGCGCAGCACCGCGTGCGCCCCGTGCTCTTCGGCAACGCCGTCTACGCCGCGATCGTGATCGCCCTCGTCATCCTCACCGTGCCGACTCTCGGCGCCCTGGGGGCCGCGCTCGCGGTCTTCGGTGGCGCATGCGCTCTTGCGGTCATCGGCGTGGCAGGGCTACGCCGCGTGAGCACCACCACTCCACAAACCCTCCGCCTGGAAGGGGCGACAGCATGACGACTCTCACTCTGAACCCCGCCATGCCGCTCCATGGCGACGTCACCCGCGTGGATGCGACGTGGGTGGGCCTCGTCGAGGCGTCCGACCTGGCGTCATCCCCCGATCGAGTGACGCTCGAGACCGGCGCGCTGTACGACCGCGCGCGGCTGCTGGTGCGCGACCACGGCGCCGTCCGGGGATACGTCACTCTCCCGGTCGAGGCCGGGACGGTCGATCCCGACCGTCTGCAACGTGCGGTGGACGAGTTGCCGCCCAGCCTGCACGCGGCCCGCCCCGCGCCACGGCTGATCTCGGTCGTCGTGTGCACCCGCGACCGCGCCACTCTCCTCCGCGAGTCCCTCACGGCGCTCGCGGCGCTCGACTACCCGCTCGTCGAGGTCATCGTCGTCGACAACGCTCCCACCTCCACCGAAACGCGCGACCTGCTCGCCGACGAGTTCGGGGACTTCCGCTACGTCAGGGAGGACGCCCCCGGTCTGTCGCACGCCCGCAACGCGGGCCTGCGGGCCGCGTCGGCGGGAATCGTCGCCTTCACCGACGACGACGTGATCGTCGACCCGCAGTGGCTGTGGGCGATCTCGACCGGATTCGCCCGCAGCGATGACATCGGCTGTGTCAGCGGGGTGGTCCCCACCGGGGAGCTCCGCAATGACGTGCAGGCGTACTTCGACGCGCGGGTGAGCTGGTCCAAGCTCACCGCCCAGCGCGTCTTCCGCCTGAGCGATCCACCGGAAGACCTGCCGATGTTCCCGTTCTGCGTCGGCGAGTTCGGCACCGGCGCCAACTTCGCCGTCCGCAGAGACCGGATGCTGGCACTCGGCGGCTTCGACACGGCGCTGGGAGCCGGCACCCGGACGAAAGGCGGCGAGGACCTCGACATGTTCCTGCGGGTCCTCTACAGCGGCGAGGCTATCGCCGTCGAGCCCGCCGCCCTCGTCTGGCATCGCCACCGCGACGACCTGGAGGCGCTCCGGGCGCAGGCGATCGGCTACGGCCGCGGATTCGGGGCATGGGCTGCCGTCGTCGCCCTCGACCCGAGGATGCTCGGCACGGCCCTGCGGCGCTCGCCCCGCGCCATCGGTCGACTCGTGAACAAACCGATGTCGACCGTGGACGACACCTCCGGCACCAGCCGCACGCTGTCGGCGGAAGCCCGACAGGTCGGGCGACTCGAACTGAAGAGCATTCTGGGCGGACCGGCGAGCTACTTCGCGGAACGCCGCGTGCAACGCGATGCCGGAACTCTGGCCGGGCCCCCCGAGCGGGGGCGCGCACTCGAGCGGCGCTGCTGGGCGTCGCTCGCCGCTGCCGGTGGCCTCTTCGGACTGCTCGCTCTCCTCCCGCTCGGGACCGGGGTGTCCTTCCTCTTCCTGTCGGTCTTCGTGCTCGTCGGTCCCGGCGCGCTCGTGCGTGCGTGGGTGCCTCTGCCTGCGCACCTCTCCCCCGTCGTCGTCCCCGCTCTTGGCCTGTCCACCGTCCTGCTCCTCACGACGGGTCTCGTGTTCGCCCAGTGGTGGAATCCCCCGCTCACACTGGCGGTGATGGCGATCGTCACGTGCGTCGTCGCCGCCGTCTCGTTCCGAGTCGGCTTTTCAGGGGCGCTGCCGCGCCGTGGGGCGAGGAGAACTGCGTCGGGGAGACGTGACTCACGAGTGAGGAGCCTCGCATGACGACGACCGCCGCACCACCGCAGGTCCGGGCAGGCTCCACCGCGCCCGCGGCCCCGTCGGCCCGATCGAGTCGCTCACGCGAATCGCGCAGATGGCTGCTTCCCCTCGGCATCCTCATCGTCGCCATCGTGACGTGGGCCTTCGCGCTGCCGACCCTTCGGAGCGCGCAGTGGAACCTGTTCGGCCTCATCGCGGCATCCGGACCCCTGTTCCCCGTCTCCGTCGCGCTGGCGAGCGTGTCGTTCTGCGTCGCGATCGCGCGCAGATCCACCCCCGTCGCCACGACCGCGCTCGTGGCGACCGTGCTCATGATGCGCCTGCCGACGGCGCTCGCCACCGACGCTCCGCTGTACTCGTGGACGTACAAGCACTTCGGGCCCATCGACTACATCCAACGGTTCGGCAGCGTCGACGTGACCGCCGATATCTACCACAACTGGCCGGGGGCTTTCGCGCTGTTCGCGTGGGTCAACACCATCACGGGCTCCGAGACGATCGTCATCGCGCAGTGGTTCACGGTCGCGTCGCAGCTCGCCTTCACTGCCGCGGTGTACTTCCTCGCGCGCAGCTACGGATTCGGCGCCTCGACCGCCCTGGTCGCCGCCTTCGGTGCCCATATCGCGAACTGGGTGGGTCAGGACTACCTGTCGCCGCAGGCGATCGGGTTCGCCCTCGGGATCGTCGTGCTCGCGCTCGTGCTCGCCTCGAAGCGCAGTGTCGCGGCATCCTGGGTCGCGGTTCCCGTCTTCGCCGCTATCGTTGTGACGCATCAGCTCACGCCGTACTGGCTGCTGGCCGCCGTCCTCCTGCTGACACTGCTCGGTCGGGTGCGACCGCGCTACCTGATCATCATCTTCGCGGTGATCGCGATCGGCTACATGCTGATGCACATGAGCGTGCTGACTCAGTTCGGGCGGCTCCTCAACTTCAACCTCTTCGGCAACGTGATGACCACCACGGCCCGCAACGATCTGCTGGGCAGTCCGAGCATCGGGCAAGTGGTCAACTCCTGGGTGGCGCGCTCGATCACGGCGGTGGTGTGGGGATCAGCGGTGACCGTCACCCTCGTGCGACTGTTCCGGCGACGGCAGCCGTGGCGCGACACCGCCGTCCCGGCCGTCGTGGCGTTCTCGCCGATCCTCATCCTGCTGGCCCAGGGCTATGGCGGCGAAGCGCTGTTCCGCGTCTTCCTCT
Source organism: Microbacterium sp. (assembly GCF_049661145.1). Taxonomy (GTDB): domain Bacteria; phylum Actinomycetota; class Actinomycetes; order Actinomycetales; family Microbacteriaceae; genus Microbacterium. The sequence continues at coordinate 736 of NZ_JBASZT010000021.1, read as the reverse complement.
ACTCCATTCCGGGCTGCATGCTCATCGTGGCTCCCGGCTTGACCCGCATGATGCGCGGGCCCGTCACCGAGGGCGTGACGACGAGCCTGAACAGGGCCGCCGCCGCCGGGGCGCGCGCCACGCAAGTGCTGGCCACCGCGGTCGTCACCCTCGTCGCCCTCGCGTCGATCCAGACCTCGTACGGCGGCTGGTTCGCGAACCTCGTCACGCCGGAATCGGTGAGGCTCACCACCCAGGTCCTCACCGAAGAGGACCCGTCGACGCTGACGATCGGCGTCGCGCCGGGCGCCCCCGGCCGACTCGTCGCCGAATACGTCAACTTCCTCAAGGCGGACGAGCTGTTCGACTCCGGCATCGACATGTGGCTCACCTCCTGGCCCGGATGGGAGAACGAGGAGTTCGCCAATCCTCGGCGCGTGAACCGCCTCACCGACAGTCTCGTGGCCGAGGGACGACCCGCAATCGTCGTGATCACCGAGCAGATGCGCGCCTACAGCACGTACTACGGCACCCTCCCCGACGGCGCGCTGGATCGTTTCGAGGGCATCCTCGAAGACGACTCGCGGTGGGAGCTCACCTACCAGTCGGACCAGACCATCGTCTACCGCCTCAACCTCCAATCGGGGGCCGACGATGGAGCGGAGGGCTGACCCCGTGGCAGCCTCGACCGGCGTGATCTCCCTGACCGGCGTGGCCGACGCGCCTCCCGCGGCGGCGGACGGCCACACCACGGGGC
>NZ_JBASZT010000020.1:0-3888 GCF_049661145.1 Microbacterium sp. | reverse complement strand
TGCTCGCCTCGCGCACCGCGCTCGTCGTCGACCCCGAGAACCGCACGCGCGCACTCGAGCTCGCCGACGCCGGCCTGCGGCGCCTGGCCGAGACGATGTTCGGCCTCGACACGACGGGTCTCGGCATCGACGAGCTCGCGCGCATCACCGACACCCACGTCGGCACTGTCGATGAAGTGGTTGCCTCGCTCGCGCAGGACGAGACCCTCGCCGCTGCGACCGATGTGTCGTTCCAGGTGCACTCGATCGCCGCGACCCACGAGTTGACGCTGCGCTCGCTGCAACTGCTCGCCGACGAGGTCGCGCCGCGCCTGGGCTTTGCGACCGGGCCGGATGCCGTCGCCTCGCTCCACGGCGCGCACCGCGCACTCGTGGCGACGGGCGCCGCCTCGGCCACTGCTTCGGAAGGACTGTCATGACCACCGACATCATCGACCTGCTCGCCGGCATCTCGACCGGGGATGCGCTCGACGCCGTGCGTGCCGGGCGCCCGCAGGCCCGCGAGAACGCGCAGCGCAGCTTCGAGGCGCTGCTCGAACCGGCGAATCCCGGCACCTTCCCGCTCGCCGAGCGCTACGCGATCGCGGCGTTCGCCGCCCGCCTGCACGCGTTCGACGCGGCCACGTCGTTCTATGACGACCTCCTCGCCGACGAGGCGCCGGAGCTCGTGGCCGCAGTCGAGGCGGCGGCCACCGACGGGGCGACGACGGGTCCGTACGGCGACTACCGCGAGCCGGGGCTTGCCGCCGAGTCTCGTGCGGGGCTGCGCTGGGCGCCGGATGCCGAGACGTCCGCCGCCCTCGGTGTACGGCTGTCGGCCGCCGTCGCGCACACTCACCTGCTCGTCTTCCGGCCGCGCGAGGCGCGTCCCGAGCACCTGCAGGCGCTGGTGGATGCCGACTGGAGTCCCGACGACATCGTCTCGCTGTCGCAGCTCGTCGCGTTCCTCGCCTTTCAGCTGCGGTTGGCGTGGGGACTGCGCGTGCTCGCCGCGGCGCAGGCCCCGGCATCCATCCCTGACCTCGCGCCCGACCTCGCTGTCACGGGCGCGACGACCACCGAAGGAGCCTGACATGTCCGTCGTCACCGACTACCCGGACCTCGCCCGACCGGAGGAGTTCACGCAGCGTGGCCTCGGCTGGGTGCCGTGGCTGCAGCCCGTCGGCGAGGACGAGCTCACCGACGTGCAGCGCGATGCGCTCATCGAGCCGACCCGCGCCAAGATGCCGTACTTCCGGCTGCTTGCGCGCGACCCCGAGGCGCTGCGCGCCCGTACCCTCACCGACCTCGACATCTTCTTCAACGTCGATGGCGGCATCGGGAGGGCGGAGCGTGAACTCGCCGCAGCTGCCACGTCGCGGCACAACGGATGCGTGTTCTGCGCCTCGGTGCACGCCGCCGCCGCGACGCGCGAGTCGGGGCGCGAGGCCGACGTGCAGCGCCTGCTCGACGAGGGCGTGACCGCCGACCTCGGCGACGAGACGTGGAACGCGGTGGTCGCGGCATCCGTCGCGCTCGCCGGCGCTCCGCTCGACTTCGGCCAGGACGACATCGCGCGACTGCGTGAGGTCGGCCTCGGGGATGCGGAGATCGTCGACGTCATCGGCGGAGCGGCGTTCTTCAACTGGGCGAACCGGCTCATGCTCTCGCTCGGCGAGCCCGAGGTGCCCGCGCGGCAGGCGGCGCGGCCGGGTGCCACCGCGTGAGCGTCCCCACCCTGCTCGACCACATCGTCATCGCCGGGCCCGACCTCGACGACCTCATCGCGTGGTTCGCCGAGCGCACCGGCGTCGTCGCAGCTCCCGGCGGCGCGCACCCGACCGGTACCGCGAACGCGCTCGTCGCCCTCACGATCGATGGCGAGCGCGGGCCGCAGTACATCGAGTTGATCGGCCCGAACCCGCGCCGGTCGGAGCCCGAGCTGCCCACGACGTTCGACATCCGGGCCCTGAAGGCGCCGCGGGTTCAGGCGTACGCCGTGCACCCCGCGGACATCGAGTCCACCGTCGCGGCGGCTCGAGCGCGCGGCTTCGACCCGGGCGACGTCAGCGACCTGTCGCGGCGCACGCCCGACGGGACGCTGCTGGAGTGGCGGCTCACGCGCGGCGAGGATCGCCGGCTCGACGTGCCGTTCCTCATCGACTGGGGGAGCACGGCCCAGCCCGGGCTGGGGAACATCCCGGTGATCGAGCTGGTCTCGTTCGTGCGGGTCGAGCCCGACCCCGCCCCGCTGCGGGAGGTGCTCGACGCGTACGGCCTCGGCGACGGCGCGGCTGAGGTGGTCGAGGGGTCTGCGGGCGAGGAGGCGGGCTTCCGCCTGACCCTGCGCACCGCCGCGGGCGACCTGGTAGAGCTCTCGGCATGACCCAGGATGCCGACCTCGGGTCGCTCAATGCACGGGTGGGCGGGGCAGGATGGGACCATGACGATCGAGGTGTGGGCGCCGCGCGCGGCGCGGGTGCGACTGCGGCGACCGGAGCAATACGACCTCGAGATGACGCCGACGGATGCCGGGTGGTGGCGCGGCGACGTCGCACTCGAACCCGGTGAGACGTACGGGTTCGTCCTGGGAGACACCGACAAGACCTGGCCCGATCCGCGGTCGCGCCGCCAGCCGCGGGGCGTGCACGCGCCGTCGGCTTGGGACCACCCGGCATCCTTCCCCTGGACGGACCAGGAGTGGACCGGCCGACAGCTCGCCGGCGGTCTGATCTACGAGCTTCACGTCGGCACCTTCACCCCCGAAGGCACCCTCGACGCGGCGGCCGGAAAGCTCGACCACCTCTCAGACCTCGGCGTCACGCACGTCGAGCTGCTGCCGGTGAACGGCTTCAACGGTGCGCACAACTGGGGCTACGACGGCGTGCTCTGGTACACCGTCCACGAGGGGTACGGCGGACCCGACGCCTACCGCCGCTTCGTCGACGCAGCGCACGCGGCGGGCGTCGCCGTGATCCAGGACGTCGTCTACAACCACCTCGGCCCGTCCGGCAACTGCCTGCCCGAGTTCGGACCGTATCTGCGCGAGGGTCGCGGCACGACGTGGGGGTCGAGCGTGAACCTCGATGAGCCCGCCGTGCGCGCCTTCATCGTCGACAACGCGCTGATGTGGCAGCGCGACTTCCACGTCGACGGGCTGCGGCTCGACGCCGTGCACGCGCTGCACGAGTCGGCATCCGGCCCCGTGCACATCCTGCAGGAGATCGCCGAGCGCACCGACGCCCTGTCTGCCCACCTCGGCCGGCCGCTGACGCTCATCGCGGAGAGCGACCTCAACGACCCCGTCATGATCCTGCCGCGCGAGGCGGGGGGATATGGCCTCACGGCGCAGTGGGCGGACGACTGGCACCACGCCGTGCACGTGGCGCTCACGGGCGAGACGAGCGGCTACTACGCCGACTTCGCCGATCCCGAAGCGCTGCCCAAGACATGGCGCGGCGCGTTCTTCCACGACGGGACCCACTCGTCGTTCCGCGGTGTGGACTGGGGAAAGCCCGTGCCCCCGCAAGTGCCGTCGTGGCGGTTCGTCACGTTCGCGCAGGACCACGACCAGATCGGCAATCGCGCCGCCGGAGACCGGCTCTCGCACTGCCTGAGCTTCGACCGCCTCGCCGTCGCCGCCGTGCTGACGCTCACGGCGCCGGGAACGCCCATGCTGTTCATGGGTGAGGAGTGGGGTGCATCGACTCCCTGGCAGTTCTTCACGTCGCACCCCGAGCCCGAGCTCGCCGCGGCCACCCGCCGCGGCCGCACCGAGGAGTTCGCCGGCATGGGATGGGATCCGGCGCTCGTACCCGACCCGAACGACCCCGCGACGTTCCAGCGCTCCAAGCTCGACTGGTCCGAGGTCGCGCGCGGCGACCACGCCCGCCTGCTCGACCTCTACCG
>NZ_JBASZT010000019.1:0-14358 GCF_049661145.1 Microbacterium sp. | reverse complement strand
CCGCACCGTCGACCCCGGCGTGCTCGCCGAGGCCGGGGCACGCCTCGCGGGCCTGACCGCGGTCATCGCGGGAGAGCCGCCCGGTCTGCGAGGCGCTCTCAGTCCGACCCATAAGGCGCTCGTCCTCGCTGCGGCGGGTGCGACGGTCATCGCAGGCGTCACGTGCCGCGACCGCAACCGCGTCGCGATCGAGGGGGAACTCGCCGCCCTTGCCGATCTGGGCGTCGCCGGCATCCTGGCCGTTACCGGCGATCACCCCTCCTCGACAGCCCTCCCGCAGGCACAGCCGGTCTTCGACCTGGACTCGACGCGCGTCGCGGCCCTCGCCCGCCGCGCCGGCCTGTTCGTCGCCGTCGCCGAGCAGCCGGCAGCACCGCCGGTGGCCTACCGCCCCGCCCGGCTCGCTCTCAAGGCACGGGCCGGAGCCGAGCTCGGCATCCTGAACCTCTGCGGCGACATCGCCGATGTCGCCCGCTTCACGGCGGCGGTCGCCGCCACCGACGCCCCCGTCCCGGTGATGGTGTCGGTTCCCGTGATCACCTCCGGGTCGGCGGCGCGACGCCTCGGAGCGCTCCCCGGTGTCGCGCTGCCGCCCGGGATAGAGGAGGCCGTCACGGCGGCCGAGGACGGCGTCGACGCGGGAATCGAGGCCGCCGTCGCATGGGCACTGCGCGCGCTCGCGGTCCCGGGTATCGTCGGCGTGCACCTGTCCGCCGTCGTCGATGAGGGCGACCCGATCGGTCTGTGCGCCGTCGACGCGCTCGTCCGGACGGCCGAGCTGCTGCGCGAGAGTCACGACGCCGCATCCGCCGGCTCTGACACCGGCGCGATGCCGACGGGAACGGCCGCATGAGCACCACGACGCCGCGGGCGTCGCGGGCCGCCGGCTGCCCCAAGTCGATGGCGTACGGCCCGTGCGGCGGCGTCAACGCCGACGGCACGTGCGAGGTCGACCCCACACCGTGCGTCTTCCTGCGCCGCGAGCTCCCCGTGCGATGGGCGGCCGACAGCGACGCGGCACCGGATGAGGTGACGACGGCGGCCGGACGCGAGGTGCTGGCGATCGCGCGGCGCCGCCCGCTCGTGCTCACCGGGTTCCCGGTGCGTGCGATGCGCTCGGATGCCATCGGCCCGACGGCTGAGGCACTGTCGGGCAACGTCGATGCGGTCCTCTCCGGAGACGCGGGACGCTCCCGGGTGCAGTTCCCGCCGTCCTATCGGGCAGCGCTGATCGCGGCGACCGGACTGCGCCTGTGGATGGGCTTCAACGCCCGCGACCGCAATCGCACCGCCCTCGAGCGCGAACTGCAGTCGCTGCGTGCTCTGAATGTGGCGGGCGTGCACTGTGTCACGGGCGACCACACGCAGACGGGCGATCGCGCCGATGCCCGACCGGTCTTCGATCTGGAGTCCACCACGACGCTCCCCCGTGCGCGCGCGCTGGGGCTGCTCACGTCGTTCGCCGAATCGCCCGCGGCTCCCCCCGTCACGGCGCGCGGCGCCAGGGTGGCGCAGAAGCAGCGGGCGGGCGGGCACTTCTGCCTCACACAGTACGCGGGGGATGCCGAGGAGGTCGCCGCCTTCGTCGCGCAGTGCCGTGCTGCGGGTGCGACAACGCCCGTGCTGCCGGGTGTTCCGCTCGTGATCGACCGCGACGGTGCGGCGCTGCTCGCCTCGTTCCACGCGGCGATCCTGCCGCGCGGGTTCATCGATCGACTCTTCGCAGCACGTGACCCGCGCGTCGAGGGCATCCGGCTCGCCGTGGAGTACGGTCGCGCTCTGCTCGACACCGGCGTCGTGGGTGGCGTCGTCATCGCGGGCGGCGCGCGTCTGGGTGAGGAGGCGGCGTACGCCGCCGACCTCGCCACCGTCGCCCGCGAACTGGGGGGCGGAACGTGATCGCGCCGCGACCCGCACGTGGATCAGAGCGTCCCGGCGCGGCCCTCTTTGACGGTCAGCACGCGCGCCGTCTCGCCCGGAGCGGTGCGCCAGCGGTGACGTATGCCGCCCTGGTAATACACCGCGTCCCCCGCCTCGAGGGGGAGTTCCTGGTCGTCGAGCACGACGACCAGGCGCCCTTCGAGCACGTAGACGAACTCCTCCTCGTCATGTACCCACCAGAGGTCCTCCGAGAACGCTCCGGACATGACCATCGGCACGAAGCGCGGATGATCCCGCGCCATCACCCGCACCGGGCTCCCCCCGGCATCCAGCGGGGTCGCCTCACTCGCCCGGAAGACGTGGAACGCGCCCTCCGTCCGCGGCGCCGCGTCGGCGTCGTCGGTGAGCAGGGCCTGCTGGCTCGTCCCGAGCGCCTGCGCGACGCGGAACAGCGACGTCATGCTCATCCGTTCCAGTCCGCGCTCTACCTGGCTGAGGAACGAGTGCGACAACTCTGCCTGCGCGGCCACCTGTGTCAGCGTCATCCCGCGACTCTGCCGCAGCGCGCGGATGCGCGCGCCGAGGGCGCGGGCCGCCGATGCCGGACCGTCCTCCCCGGACGCCGCCGGATCGCCGCCGCGGTCACCGCGGTTGCCGCGGCGCGAAGGGGCGGCATCGGACATGACTGAAGACTATGGCACACGAAAGGAAACCGAGATGACCGGCGCGACCCCCACCGACATGCTCGAACCCGCCGCGCTCGACGCCGCGGCATCCCCCGACTACACGGCCCTCGAGACCGCGCTGGCAGCCGTGGTCGGCCCGCGCGGGGTCTCGAGCGATTCCCGGCAGCGGGAGAAGGCGTCGGTCGACGGCGCGCGGATGTCGCCGATCATCGCCGAGCAGTTGCCGCTCGGTGTGGCCGACCTCGTCGCCTTCCCCGCGGATGCCGATCAGATCGCCGACGTGGTGCGCATCGCCATCGCCCACGACGCACCGATCACGCCACGCGGCAAGGGGACGGGCAACTACGGGCAGGCGATCCCGATGCCCGGCGGACTCGTGCTCGACACGTCGCGCGCCCGCGCCATCGTCGACGTGGGCGACGGGTGGATCACGGCCGAGGCCGGCGCGCCGATGGCGGCGCTGGAACAGACGGCCCGCCAGCACGGCCAACAGCTGTGGATGTACCCCTCGACCGTGCACTCCACGCTCGGCGGCTTCATCTCGGGCGGCTCGGGCGGCACCGGTTCGATCGCGCACGGCAGCAACCACGAGGGATTCGTCCTCGCGGTGGACGTCGTGACTCCGGCATCCGGGGGTGAGATCGTCCACGCAGAAGGCGACGACGCGCTCGGCTACGTGCACAACTACGGCACGGCCGGCATCATCGTGCGGGCGACCGTGCGCCTCGAGCCGCTCGGCGACTGGCGCGGGCTGTACGCGTCGTTCGACGACTTCACCGGCTCGATGTCGGTGCTGCAGCGGCTGGGTGCGCTACGTCCCGCCCCACGCCTGGTGTCGGCCGACGACCCGCACGTGTCCGCGCAGCTGCCTCCCGACCCCGCGTTCCCGGAGGGACGCAGCTCACTGCGGATGATCGTCGACGTGTCGCTCGTGGACGAGGCGACCACCATCATCACGGCCGCGGGAGGTCGGATCGAGGACGTTCGCGAGGGTCCCCAGGTGTCGGCGGCGATCTCCGTGCTGAGCTACAACCACCCGATCGAGTGGTTGCAGAAGTCGGAACCCGGCGTGTATTTCCATGTCGAGGTGGGCGGCGACGCCCTCATCGAGCGCCACGACGAGGTCATGGCGGTCTACCCGGGCGCTCACCTGCACATCGAGGCGACCTCGATCCGGCCCATCGGCATGCTCGCGGGCATCTACGAGAGCCCGGAGCAGGTCGAGGACGGCATCGCTGCGCTCACCGCGCTGGGCGTCGGCGTGCACAATCCGCACCAGTGGAACGTGGACTTCCGCCTGAGGGAGACCGTCGAGCTCGCCCGCGCGACCGACCCGAAAGGGCTCCTGAACCCCGGCAAGCTCAATGCCGCCTACGGCGGGCCGACGAAAGGCGCGGTCCGGTGAGCGCCGGCGACCCTTCCACGCCTTTCGCCCCGGCATCGCGGCATTGGGCCGATCTTTCGGGTCCCGCGCTCACGGCGCTTCTCGATGAGCGCTCGATCGCCGTCGTCCCGATCGGGGCGATCGAGCATCACGGCCCGCACCTGCCGCTGCGCACCGACGCGCTGGTGGCCGAGGCGATTGCGACCGCGGCCGTCGAGCGCGTCGCCGCCAACGGAATCGACGCGTGGGTGCTGCCGACGATCAGCTACGCCAAGTCCGACGAGCACCACTGGGCGCCCGGCACGGTGTGGCTGGAGGGGACGACGCTCCTCGACGAACTCATCGACATCGGCCGCTCCATCTCGAAGACCCCCGCTCGCACCGTCGTGTTCGTCAACGGACACGGCGGCAACGTCATGCTGCTCGGCTGGGCGAACCGCGAGCTGCGGCGCCGCTTCGGCCTGCGCACCTTCTCGATGCCGGCGACGACCAGCGGGGCCGGTGACGGCGTCGACGGGCGGCCGGACGAGAAGGGCCAGGGCATCCACGGCGGGTTCTCCGAGACGTCGCTCGTCATGCATCTCGCGCCGCACCTCGTCGCCCCCGACATGCCGGCGCGCAACGTCCCGGAGCACATCGCCGGGCTCACCCACATCGGCTTCAACCGCAAGCCGGTCATGTTCGGGTGGACCAGCGAAGATTTCGGGCCCGAGGGGGTGATCGGCGACGCCACTGGTGCGAACGCCGCGCACGGCGAGGTGCTGTACGAGCGCGGCGTCGATTTCGTGTGCGAGGCACTCGCCGAGATCGACGGGTTCGTGTTCGGATGACGGCCTCGTACGCCCCCGGCATCCCGCCCGCACCGGTCGTGATCCATCACGACACCGACCCGGTGCAGTCCGACACCTCGTGGCCCGATCCGCTCGCGCTGGCGGCCGCATGGCTGCCGACCGAGGGCGAGGATCGCATGCTCATGACCGTCTCGACGATCGGTCTCGACGGCGTCCCGGACGCGCGCACCACGATGCTGAGCGACTTCGACGGCGAGCGCTTCTTCTTCCACACCGACGCGAACAGCCGCAAGGTCGCCGAGCTCACGGCGAACCCCGCCGTCGCCCTCACGATCCTGTGGCCGGGATTCACCCGGCAGCTCGTCGTGCAGGGCACGGCGGTGAGGTCGTCCCGTGACGAGGAGGTCGAGACCTACCGGCTGCGGTCCGCGTATCTGCAGCAGCTCGCGTGGCAGAACACCGCTGCCTTCGCACGGCTGCCACTCGCAGAGCGACGCGCCCAGTGGGCCTCGTTCCTGAGCGCGCACGGCGGTGCCGAAGACCCGGCCTTCACCGCACCCGACGACTGGGCCGGTTTTGCGGTGACGCCGCGTCGGCTCGTGTTCTGGGTGTCGAACCCCGCCTACGCGAGCCGGCGCCTCGCGTACGCACGCGCGGGTTCGGGCTGGGAGTCCACGGCACTGCCGGGCTGAACGCGGCGCGGCGTCACGCTGCGAGAGACAAGTACGGCTCCCAGGCGGGCTCGCTCCGCTCGGTGCCTCGCACCGTCCAGTGCGCGCCATGCGGCGGCTGCGGTAGCCAGCGCAGCTCCCATCCCATCTCCTGCGGAGTGCGGTCGCCCTTCACGTTGTTGCAGCGCAGGCAGCACGCGACGAGGTTCTCCCACGAGTCCGCACCGCCGCGCGAGCGGGGCAGCACATGGTCGATCGTCGTCGCGCCCTTGCCGCAGTAGGCGCAGCGGTGCGCGTCGCGTCTCAGCACCCCGCGGCGGGTCACCGGCACGCGCCGTGCTCCCGGGACCCGCACGTACCGCGTCAGCACGATCACCGCGGGTCGATCGCATGAGCCGCGGATACCCCACACCGGATTGTCCTCGATCCGCTCGATGACGACGGCCTTCTCGTTCATCACGAGCACGAGTGCCCGCTTGAACGAGACGACGGCAAGGGGTTCGTATCCCGCGTTCAGTACCAGGGTGCGCATGTGGCTTCCTCTCGACCGGCCGTGATGGCTTCGACGGCGCTCCGGTGTGCGAGCTCACGCGGACGAGGCGGCGCAGGCACGAAAAAAGGCGCTGTCATGAAGACAGCGCCTTGATGCCACGACGGATGTCGCGGCAGTCGTGCACACGATGCCGAAGCACATAGCGACCGAGCGCATTCACGGTTCGAATGCGAGGTGCTGCGTTCATCGGCTCCCCCTCGGCTCTGCGAGCGTCGGGTTCAGGGTAATACAGTGACGCACCGCGACGCGAAACGAGAGGTGAACGGATGCCGCGTGTCGCGCTTCAACTGGCGTTGGCGACGAGCCAGCTCTCCGCGTTCACCCACGAGCCGTTGACGTAGATCTCCAGGTGCAGGTGCGTGCCGTAGGCACGTCCGGTATCGCTGACCTGGCCGATGAGTTGGCCGGCGGAGACGGTCTGTCCGACCGTGACGCGGCGGCTGCCGTACATCATGTGCGCATACAGGGACGTGACGGTGTTGCCGCCGATGTTGTGTGCGATCTTGACGTAGACGCCCCAGCCGGGGCCGCTCTCGGTGGACTCGACGACGACGCCGTCGGCGATCGCGTAGATCGGTGTGCCGAGCGGCGCCATGTAGTCCGTGCCCTTGTGGCCTGCGTAGGGGGTGCCGAAGCTCGTGAACGACGTCAACGGACGCACGACCGAGCCTGCCGGCGCGATCGACTGCGCGATCGCGCCTCGGTACGCCGCAGATCCGGAAGAGGCGGCGGCGATGCGAGCGGCGGCCGCGGCCTTGGCGGCCTCCTCATCCTTCTTCGCCTGAATCTCCTCGGGAGTCGTCGCGGAGTAGCTGTCACGGGCGAGCGCCGCGGGGGTCGTCTCGGAGGCGACGACGAGGGACTGCGCGTTCTCTGCTGCCACCTGCTGCAACGTGACGGCCTCGGCCGACCCCGTGTTCGTCGCGGCGAAGGCCGGGATCGCGACGGTGGCGACGAGACCCGCGACGGCAGCGATGGTCACGAAGCTGCGCATCGGGTGGGCTGAACCCCGTCGGCGACGGGAGGCTTTCTGCGCGGGCTGTGCGGTCGCGGTTGCGACAACTGCAGCCGAGCGGGTGCGAGTGACACGGCGAGTCACGCCGGATCGGCGCGTGCGAACGCGCCTGTCGGGTGTCGTCGCTTCGGAATCGGGCATGTCCCGCGGCGAGTCGTGCTGTTCAGCCAAAGGTCCTCCGGCGCCTCCGCCGCCTTCCTCGGGAGAAGGATGCTGGTTCGTCGGCATTCAGTGTCGGGGCACAGATGTACGGGCTTCACCACACGAACGACGAACCGATGAGGCAACTCGTGCGGAGATCCGTGGCGGGCTTCTCGCCGTTGGATTTTTAGAGGCTACCGGATGGTAACGAATATGTCACGTTGAGACCTCCGCGTTCAGGTGTTTGCCGGGCGATGTCCAGACACGTTGCGACGCCTCCGGATCGACGGCGATGCTCACGGGTGAGGCGCGGCATCCACCAGGAAGATATGCGAGGCGACCTCGACAGGCAGCTCCAGACCTTCGCTCTGTCCGTCCATCTGAACGAGCACGTATCCCTCGCTGAAGCGATACTCGCCGGTCGCCCCGGGCATCACGCCGGCCTCACGCAGCTGCGCGAGCAGCTCGGGGTCGACCTGCGCCGGCTCGGCGAGACGGCGCACGGTACCGGTGACCGGGCCGCCGGTGCTGTTGAGCTGTCGCACGAGTCCGACGACGCCCTCATCGAACGTGCGGGCGGGCACGTCGCCGAGCTGGTCGAGACCGGGGATCGGGTTGCCGTACGGCGACTCGGTCGGGTGCCCGAGCAATTCGATGAGCCGCCGCTCGACGAGTTCGCTCATGACGTGCTCCCAGCGGCAGGCCTCTTCGTGCACATACGCCCAGTCGAGGCCGATGACGTCGCTCAACAGCCGTTCGGCGAGCCGATGCTTGCGCATGACGTCGATGGCCTTCTTGCGTCCCGGCGTCGTCAACTCCAACGACCGGTCCTCCGACACGACGACGAGGCCGTCGCGCTCCATGCGACCGATCGTCTGCGAGACGGTCGGGCCGGAGTGACCGAGGCGCTCGGAGATGCGCGCGCGCAGCGGCACGATGCCTTCCTCCTCGAGCTCGAGGATGGTGCGCAGATACATCTCGGTGGTATCGATCAGATCGGTCATGGCTGGCCTTGAATCACGGGGCGGTGAGCACGGGAGTGCCTCTTTCAGCCTAGTCGTTTGTCACGGTCCGAAGTCGGATCGCAGAGCGTGGCGACTCTACAATCGGTGCATGCCCCACGTGACTCTGCCCCGCGAGATTCTGCCCGCCGACGGACGCTTCGGCTGCGGCCCGTCCAAGATCAGGCCGGAGCAGGTTGCCGCCCTCGCCGGCCCCGGCGCGGTGCTGCTGGGGACCTCGCATCGGCAGGCGCCGATCAAGAACCTCGTCGGTCAGGTCCGGGCGGGACTGTCCGACCTGCTGCGCCTGCCCAACGGCTACGAGATCATCCTCGGAAACGGCGGATCGTCGGCCTTCTGGGACGCTGCCGCATTCGGCTTGATCGAGAACCGCGCGCAGAACCTCGTGTTCGGCGAGTTCGGCGGAAAGTTCGCCGCCGCTGCCGCCGCGCCCTGGCTGGAGGCGCCCGACGTGCGCAAGGCCGAGCCGGGCTCCCGAGCGGTCTCCGAGGCCGTCGAAGGCGTCGATGTGTACGCCTGGCCGCACAACGAGACCTCGACCGGCGTCGCTGCTCCCGTCGAGCGCGTCGTCGGCGATGAGGGCGCACTCACCGTCATCGACGCGACCAGCGCCGCCGGCGGCATCAACTTCGCCGTCTCCCAGGCCGACGTCTACTACTTCGCGCCGCAGAAGAACCTCGGCTCGGACGGTGGTCTGTGGTTCGCCGCGGTCTCCCCCGCCGCCATCGAACGGATCGAGCGCGTCGCGGCATCCGGCCGGTACATCCCCGCGTTCCTGAGTCTGAAGGATGCCCTCGTCAACTCGCGGCTGAACCAGACCCTCAACACTCCTGCCGTCGCCACGCTGTTCCTGCTGGACAAGCAGTTGGAGTGGCTCAATGACCGCGGCGGCCTGGGGTGGGCGGCATCGCGCACCTCGGAATCGTCCGATGCACTCTACGCCTGGGCAGAGGAGTCCTCGTTCGCGACGCCGTTCGTCGCCGACCCCGCCGACCGCTCTCCCGTCGTCGTCACGATCGACTTCGATGAGACGGTGGATGCCAAGGCCCTCGCGTCCAGCCTCCGCTCGAACGGGATCGTGGACACCGAGCCCTACCGCAAGCTCGGCCGCAACCAGCTGCGCATCGCAACGTTCGTCTCCATCGAACCCGACGATGTGCGCCAGCTCATCAAGGCGATCGACTACACCTTGGACGCGATGCGGGCCTGAGTCCCGCTCGTCGAATGCCGCGCCGACCGTGACGTGACGCGCGCTCGGTCACCGACGGGCGGCGTGGTCGGCGGCGTCGGGAGCCAGAATGGCCTCGCTGAGCGAGGTCACCCACCACTGTTCGAGCCGGTCCGCGGTCCATCCGCGCTCGGACAGCGCGATGTCGTACACATCGATCGAGACCGCGATGGCGTACGCGTCGAGCGCGTCGTCGACGGTCATGCCCCGGCGGAGCGTTCCTTCCGGCCATGACGCGAAGAACCGCCGTCGGCCCTGATTCCCGCGCGCTCGTCCCTCGGCGTAGGCCACCGCGAGCGCCGGCTCGGTGCGGCCGCCCTCGATGATCACGCGCAGCACCTCGCCGGCACGCTCGTACAGCCGCCTGTCGAATCCGATCATCGCGGCGAGCTGCCGCCTCGGGTCGCCTACCGCCGCCTCGACCTCTGCGATCAGCCGCGCGGTGTCCGCGTCGGCATCCGCGCTGTCGATCAACGAGAGCGCGACCCCGGCCTTGCTGCCGTACACGGCGAACACAGTGGCTTCCGAGACACCGGCCGCCGTCGCGACGGAGCGGATGCTGGTGCCGCCCCAGCCGCTCTCGACGAATCTCTCCCGCGCCGCCTGAGCGATGCGCCGCCGCGTGCGTTCGGCCTGCTCGTCGCGCACCGCCGAACGGTACGCGCGGCTTCGCGTGGTCGTCATATGCCCTCCCGCAAGGTCTCCGCTTCCCACTGTACAACTTCGCTGAGCGTGTGTATATTGACTGAGCGTTACTCATTCACTAAGTAATACTCACCCAAAGGAGACATCATGAGCACCACCGCATCCCCCGTTCCCGGCGTCGCAGCCGGCACGACCACCGGCACCCGCCCGGCATCCCGGCGATCTCGCGCACGCCTCATCGAGCGACGCGTCGGCGCGCTCCTCCTCGCCGCCGCGGGGCTCGCCATGGGCGCCGGTGGGATGCTGCACCCCCACGGATCGGGCGACACGCTCGACGAGGCGCTGGGAAGCATGCTCGGCTCGTCGATGTGGGGGCTCTCCCACGTCCTCGTCCTGACGGGCATCGTCATCGGCGTCGCCGGGTTCGTCCTCGTCCGCCGCTCCGGCGCTCTCGACGCCGTCTGCCCGTGGATCACGGTCGTGATCGTCGCGTGGGCGCTCGCGGCGATCGAGACCCTGCCGCACCTGCTCGCGGGAGCGGAACACGCCGCTCACGCGGCCGGCGAGGCGACACCGATGACCGATGCCCATCTCACTCTTTCGGTCTTCACGACGCCGCTCATGGCGTTCACGACGGCGATCCTCGCGGTGCAGCTCGCACGCCGCGCGCGCACGGCCCTCGCGTGGATCCTCGCCGCGTTCGCGATCGCCGGCGCCCTCACCTTCGGCATCGCGTCCCCGCTGCTGGCGCTGACCGGCGATCCCGCGATGTCCGCACTGTTCCCCGGCCAGCTCCTCATCGACGTCTGGCTCATCGGCACCGCCGTGCGCCTGTGGGCCCCGCCGCGGAGCAACTGACCGATGTGCGTCACGAGCACGACCGCACACGACGCGGACGACCTCACCGATCGCGACGTCGCGCGGCTGCGCGCCGAGTTCTCCGGCCGGATCTCCACGCCGTCGGATGCCGACTGGGACAGCGCACGGCGCGCGTGGGCGCTGAACGTCGATCAGCGGCCGGCAATCGTCCTCCGCCCCGCCGACGCGTTCGACGTCGCGACGGCCGTGCGCTTCGCCACACGGCACGGTCTGAGGCTGGCGCCGCAGGGCACGGGGCACAACGCCGCCCCGCTGGGCGACCTGCAGGGCACGGTACTGCTGCGCGCCGATCTGATGCGGGCGGTCTCGATCGACGCCACCCAGCGGATCGCGCGGGTGGAGGCGGGAACCGTCTGGGGCGAGGTCGTCGCGCCGGCCGCGGCGCACGGCCTGGCGGCGCTCGCGGGCTCATCCGCCGACGTCGGCGTCGTCGGCTACACCCTCGGCGGCGGCCTCAGCTGGTTCGGAAGATCGCACGGGCTCGCGGCGAACCATGTCACCGCCGTCGAGCTCGTCACCGCCGACGGACTGCTGCGGCGAGTGGATGCCGAAAGAGATCGCGACCTGTTCTGGGCGCTCCGCGGCGGCGGAGGCTCGTTCGGCGTCGTCACGGCCGTCGAGTTCCGGCTCTTCCCGATCGAGACGGTGTACGCGGGCGCGCTCTTCTGGCCCGTTGACCGAGCGGCCGAGGTGCTGCACGCGTGGCGCGACTGGACCGCAGGGATCGGCGACGCGGTGACCTCGATCGGCCGCGTGCTCCGGTTCCCTGCGGCGCCCGAGGTCCCGCCGCCGTTCGCGGGCCGCGCGTTCGTCGTGGTCGAGGCGGTCTTTCAGGAAGCGCCGGCGGCCGCGGGAGCGTTGCTCGCAGAACTGCGCCGCCTCGACCCGGAAATCGACACGTTCGAGGTGCAGCCCGTCGACCGGCTGACGAAACTCCACCTGGATCCGCCGGGTCCGGTGGCGAGCGCTTCGGACGGCACCCTGCTGCGCGAACTGTCGGCGGAGGCGCTCGATGCCTTCCTGACGATCGCCGCCGGAGAGTGCGGCGCCGTGCTGCTCTCGGCGAAACTGCGGCACCTGGGCGGCGCGCTCGCACTGGGCGCGAACGGCGGCGGGGCCGTGGCCGGCCTCGACGGCGAGTTCCTGGTGTTCGCGGTCGGCGCGGTGCCGACGCCCGCCGCCTGCGCGGCCGTCAACGCGGCGGTGACGCACTTGCTGGGCGAGCTGGCCCCGTGGCATTCGGAGCGCAGCTATCTCAACGTCGCCGAACGCCCGAGAGATCCGCGAGGACTGTTCGGTCCGAGCACCGACCACCTGCGTGCGATCCGCGAAGCCGTGGACCCGCGCGGCGTCTTCCGAGCGAATCATCCGGTGGGGTGAGGAGGCCGCCCACCGCCCCGCACGGGGACGGCTCAGTCGCGGGAGTCGTCCTCGGCGGGCTCGTCCTCTTCGTCGGAGTCGTCGAGGACGTCGATGTCGACACCGTCCACGTCGCCGGAGTGCAGAATCGGTGATCCGTCGTCGTCGAAGTCGGCGGCATCCAGATCGTCGAGGTCGTCGAGCTCGGCGTCGACGTCGTCATCGAGCTCGTCGTCCTCGGCATCCGCCACGTCGCCGTCTTCGGCCGCGAGCGCGGCCTGAGCGGCGTGATACTCGGCCAGACGCACCGCCCACGGCACCCACTCCGGCGCCACCAGCGCCCCCTCGCCGGGGAGCAGTTCGACCTCGAGCACGGTGGGCTCGGCGTCCTCGACGACGGCGAGACTCACCGTCCAGAACCAGCCCGGGTAGCCCTCCATCGTGTTGCCGAAGCGCAGCGAGACGACGCCGTCGTCCTCCCATGTGTAGCCGACGGGCGGTCCCACCGTGGCGGGCGCGGTGATCTCGTGCAGTGCCGCGAGCGCGAGGTCGTGCCCCTCCCGCAGGCGCACGTCGGGTTCGGCGGGCGCCACGGCCGTCGACTCGGCGTCAGGCATCGAGCTCATCGGCCACCTTGCGCAGTATCGCCGCGACCTTCTTGCTGTGACCCGCGTTCGGGTAGTGCCCGCGGCGCAGATCGCCGCCGACGTTATCGAGCAGCTTCACGAGGTCCTCGACGACGACCGCCATGTCGTCGGGCTTCATCCGGTTGCGCTTGCTGAGGCTCACCGGAGCGTCCAAGACGCGCACGGCGAGAGCCTGGAGTCCGCGCTTGCCGTCGGCCACGCCGAAGTCCAGGCGCGTTCCGGCCTTGAGACCCTCGACGCCGGCGGGGAGCGCCGTCGCGTGGAGGAAGACGTCCTGGCCGTCATCAGTGGTGATGAAGCCGAAGCCCTTCTCGTCGTCGTAGAACCTGACCTTGCCGGTGGGCATCGCAAAACCTCGCTCGTCGGCGCCCAGGACGGGCGCAGTGACACAGACACAGCGGGGCGGATGCCCCGATGCCAGCCTACGGCACCCCCGGAGCCGGGAAGCGGGAGGTCGGTAGTAGTCTGAGGGGCGATGCCCGCCACGCCCTCCCGCACCCCCGGTGCCGCCGACGATCTGCCGGTCCGCCGGATCGATCGCGTTCTCGCTTTCATGTCGCTGGGCCTGTTGCTGCTCTCGGTGCTCTGCTTCGTCGCGATCATGATCGGCTCGGCCACCGGAATGCGGCACGACGACTTCAACGAGGGACTGTGGCCGGCGGTCGGCACAACGGTGTACATCGCACCGATCATCGCCTTCGTGCTGCTGATGACGGTGCTCATCATGACTTTTGTGCGAAAGGCCCGAGTCGGCAAGGGCCGCTGATGCGAAGGTCTCGTGACATGACCCAGACTTTCTCGCCCCAGGGCGCGGCAGCGCCACTGAAAAGCCAACTCGAAAGTCTCGTGACATGACCCAGACTTTCTCGCCCCAGGGCGCGGCAGCGCCACTGAAAAGCCAATGCGAAGGTCTCTGACGTGACCGCCACCGACGCCCGCTCGCTTGCGCACGAACTGTTGCAGCATGACGACGCGTCGCTCATCGCGCTGCTGATCGCGCGGGGCATCGCGCCCGGAGTCGCGTGGAACGACGCCTTCGACGCAGCAGAGGCGTTGCTCGATCCCGCGTCGATCGACCGAGCGCTCACGACGCTGACCGCCGACGAGGCCAACGCCCTCGCGGCGGCCGGCGCGGTGCTCGACACGGCGGCCGGCGCGGTGCTCGAAACGGTAGCCGCCGTGCCGGTCGGACCCGTGCGCGCCGGCCTCCACGCTTGTGGGCTCGTCGACGGCGACGGCATCCCCTACGCCGCCGTCGGCGAGGCCCTGGCATCGCGCCGGCGAAGGGATGCCGTGGTCCACGCCGACCCGCCCGTCACCGCATCCGACGCATCGGCATCCGACGCAACGTCGCGCGATGCCACCGCCGCGGAGCGCGCCTTCGCATCAGTGGGCTCGCTCGCCGACATCCTGCACACCGCGCTCGCCGTTCCGCTCGCGCGGATCGGCACCGGCG
>NZ_JBASZT010000018.1:0-1705 GCF_049661145.1 Microbacterium sp. | reverse complement strand
GGCTGCCGCTGGACCCACCGCCGCCCCCTCGGCTGCCGCGCCCTCCGCTGCCGCGCCCTCCGCTGCGGCCCCTTCCCGGAGGCCGACATCCGTGCCAGAGGCTCCCGCTCATTTGGATGCTCTGTTCGCGGGCCCGGACGAGGCGGAGCGTGCGCGCGAGGTGCGCCATGCTCGCGATCGTCGCAAGAGCCGCATCGCCGGTTGGGTCGTGTTCGGCGTGATCCTCGCGATCCTCGGCGGAGTCGTCGCGGGGGGATTCGCCGTGTGGAACACCTACGAGGACAAGATCCGTGCGTTCATGGGCTGGGAGGAGCCCAAGGACTACGAGGCCGGGATCGCCGAAGGCGAGGCACTCGTGACGATCGTGTCCGGCGACACCGGTGCCACGATCTCAACGACCCTGTTCGACGCCGGAGTCACCAAGACCTCCGACGCGTTCTACGACTACCTCGTGGAGTCGGCGCAGAACCCGACCTTCCAACCGGGGGTCTACGCCCTGCAGCAAAAGATGACATCGGCGGCGGCACTGGACTCGTTGCTGGACCCCGCGAGCAAGCGGGAGTTCACCGCGCAGCTGCCCGAGGGTCTGACTGCGGAGCAGACGCTGCAGCGGCTGTCGGAGAGCCTCGCGATTCCGCTGGAGGACCTGCAGGCGGCGACAGCGGACCCGTCCGCGTACGGCGTCTCCGCCGACACTCTGGAGGGATGGCTGTTCCCGGCGACCTACACGTTCGACCCCGGTGTCACTGCGACCGACGTCATCACGACACTCGTCAATCGTGCCGTGCAGTCGCTGGATGCCGCGGGCGTGCCCGCCGACCAGCGTCAGCAGGTCCTCATCACGGCGTCGATCATCGAGCGCGAGGCCCGGTTGCCGGACGACTTCGCCAAGGTCTCGCGCGTCATCGCGAACCGCCTCGCCGACGGCATGAAGCTGCAGATGGACTCCACGGCGCAGTACGGATACGGCGAGATGCACGACGGGACCGCGAGTTCCTCGAAGGAGGCCCTCGAGGACGACAACGCCTGGAACACCTACGTGATCGACGGCCTTCCCGCGACGCCGATCTCCAATCCCGGCGACACCGCCATCGATGCGGCCATGCACCCCGCGGAGGGCGACTGGCTCTATTTCGTCACGTGGAACATAGACACCGGCGAGACCATCTTCTCCGCCACGTACGCCGAGCACGAGGCGGCGATCGGCCAGTGGGAGAAGTGGTGCAGCGAGAACGACAACCGCGGATGCTGACCGGCGCCACCCGACTGGAGGTCTGGGGCGACCCCGTCTCGCACAGCCTGTCGCCGCGCCTGCACGCCGCCGCGTACACGCGTCTCGGCTGGGACTGGAGCTACGACCGCCGCCGCGTCGACCTCGCGGGCTTCGCCGCCGCACTGGACGGACTCGACCCTCGGTTCCGCGGGCTTTCACTGACATTCCCGCTGAAGGCGGCCGCGTACGAAGCGGCGACGACCCGCGACCGACCGGCCGAGCTCACCGGGGCGGTGAACACGCTCGTCCTGGGCGGCGACGATCCGCGCGGCGGCGCACGGCGCGGTTTCAACACCGACGTCGGCGGCATGGCGGCGGACCTCCGCGATCACGGCATCGCTGCGGTGGATCGCGCCCGCATCGTGGGCGCCGGGGCGACGGCGACCTCAGCCCTGGTCGCACTGCGGGAGCTCGGAGCCGACCGCGTCGATG
>NZ_JBASZT010000017.1:0-1507 GCF_049661145.1 Microbacterium sp. | reverse complement strand
GACGCTCCGAGGCGGCGGTGGCCGCACTGGACGCACGCGCGCCGTCGGTGACGGGCAGCACTGACGCGGGCACAGGCACTGACGCGGTCACAGGCACTGACGCGGGCACTGGCGCGCAGGCGGCGCTCGACGTGCCGGGGATTGCGCAGTCCTGGCTCGCCACCGGCTACCCGATCGAGGGACTGGACGCGCTTGCCGCTGCCGACCCCGCCGTCGCGCACCGGGTGATCACCGGCATCCGTCGCGATCTCGCCCGCTGACCCGAGAGTCTCGCCCCCTGAGGCAGACTTTGGCGCCCCCACGGCGCGGCAGCGCCCCTGAAGAACTGACGCCGATCGTCGCCGCCGAGCGCGCGGAGGCGACGCTAGAGCGCTCCGACCCACTCCGAACCGCCGTCGGCGAAATACTGCTCCTTCCAGATGGGCAACCGGGCCTTCAACTCGTCGACGAGTCGTGCGCAGGCGGCGAATGCGTCGGCCCGGTGGGCGGAGGCGACAGCGCAGACGATGGCGACGTCGCCGATCCGTAGTGCACCAACGCGGTGGACCGCCGCCACTCGCGTGGCGGGGTACTCGGCGGAGATCTCGGCGCAGACCGCGACGATGACCTCGCTCGCCGACGGGTGCGCCGTGTAGTCCAGCGCCGTGACGGCTCGGCCGTGGTCATGATCGCGCACGACGCCCGCGAACGTGACGACGGCGCCCGCCGCGTCGTCACCGACCTGTGCCGCGATCGCGCCCGGATCGAGGGATGCCGCCGTCACCTCGGCGCGCAGCACGCGCCCAGCCGTCGACGAGCTCATCTCCACGACCTGTCGCGCACCCTCCCACGGTAGCGAGCCGAGCCCCGAGACACCATGCGAGTCTCAGCGTCCCGGAGCCGGTGTGTCGCATCGCCGCTCGGAGGCGGCACGCTGCGGGCGGGAGGCCACGGCATCCGCGGTTCGACGCCTCCGAACCCGGCGTGGGGCACCTGACGAGCGGCACGCGGGTCGCGGGTCAGCTCTTCAGTGGCGCTGCCGCGCCGTAGGGCGGGAAAGTCTGAGTCATGTCACGAGACTTTCGCTTCAGCTTTTCAGTGGCGCTGCCGCGCCGTGGGGGCGCGAAAATCTGCCTCAGGTGGCGGGACTTTCGGGTCAGCTTTTTCAGTGGCGCTGCCGCGCCGTGGGGCGAGAAAGTCTGCGTCGGGGATGCGAGACTTTCGGGTCAGCTGTGATCACCTCCGGCGATCTGATCGACGAGGTGGTCCAGCACGGCGTCGAGCACAGCGATTCCGTCGCGAACGCCGCCGACGGAACCGGGCAGGTTCACCACGACCGCGCCGGATGCCGCGACGCCCGCCAACCCGCGGCTGAGGACGGCGAACGGGGTCGAGGCCGCCCCGCGCCGCCGCAACTCCTCCGCGATGCCGGGCAAGTGACGCACGAGCAGCGGCGCCGTCTGCTCGGGCGTCACGTCCGTCGGGGAGACCCCCGTGCCCCCCGTCGTCACGACCAGGCGCGCCGGGC
>NZ_JBASZT010000016.1:0-2297 GCF_049661145.1 Microbacterium sp. | reverse complement strand
GGAACCTCCGCCCAACGCCGCGACAGGCGCGACACCGTCACGCCCGAACCAGCGAACCCCGGCGGACCGAAGCACGAGAACCCGAAATCACACACCAACAACCACTACTCGCGGATCCGGGTCAGAGCACCGCAACTGTGCCCGGGACGCGAGCCGGTGACGCGCCGAAAGCGCCGCGACGCGAGACTCGAGGCTCAGTTGCGCGGTATTCAGGCCACGCGCATCGAAGTACGAACCCAGCAGGGCGACGTCGGCGCGACCGTCCCGTACCATGTCCGCCTGCTCCCGATAGCCGCTGACGAGCGTCGTGGTTCGGATCGCACCGGGTGTCGTCGCGTACGCGCGGGTGATCTGCCTCAGCATGCCGGTGGCGATGCCCGGCTTCGCGGTCACCACCAGCATGGGATGCGTCGCGGCGGCGCGCTCCGCTCGGCGGGAGACAGCGGCGACGACGTCGAGCGCGTGACGCGCGTCGTCGAGCATGGCGGCGCCGAACGGGGTGAGGCGCACGGACCGGGTGTCCCGCTCGAACAGCGGTGCTCCCCAGCGGGTCTCAAGACTGCGGATGGCGCGGGACAGTGACGGCTGGGCGATGCCGAGCTGATCGGCGGCCCGCGAGAAGTTGAGCTGCTCGGCAACCGCGACGAAGTGGCGCAGATCGCGTACGTCGGCGACATCCATGCCTCCAGGGTATAAGCAGGGAGCGGATCGATCCTTCCCTCACGTTGCCGGTGATGGTGCAGTGGAGGACATGACCGATCAGAAGACCACCTCCCTCATCTCCCGCCTGGACCTCGGCGAGGGCGCCCGACGATTCGGATCGGATGCCGGGCTTCTCGTCCTCCGCGTCGCCGTGGGCATTGTGTTCATCGCCCACGGCTGGGGCGATGCGACCCAGCCCGGTGACGCCGGCGCGAACGTCGAGAACTACCGTGGCGCGGGAATTCCGCTCCCCGAGGTGACGGCGTACTTCGGCGCGTACATGCAGTTGCTCGGCGGAGTCGCGCTGCTGGTCGGCGTCGTCACCCGGCTCGTCGCGTTGGGCCTGGCCGCCGTCATGGCGGGGGCACTCATCTGGGTGCACCCTGGTGAGCCGATCGTGCTCGCCCAGGATGGGTCGGGCTCGGGATTCGCGTTCATCATGTTCAGCGCGTCGCTCGCCCTCATCGGCACCGGCGCGGGCCGGTGGAGCGTCGATGGAGCTCTCGCGAGCCGGTACCTCGGCGGGCGGGCCACGGGGTGATTGCCGGGGAGCCGTTCGGGAATCCCGCGGGTGCCCGCACCTCGACGACGTCGCTCCGGTCCACCACCGCGCCGCCACGGAACGGGGCGGGCGCCGAAAGAAGAGACTCTCCGCGAACCCGGCAGAGCCCGGTTACCCTTGCTACGTTTCCGTCCTGGGGGAGTTGGCCTGGATGCCGCCTCGCGGAGAGCTGTGTGCGAGTTTACCCGACGTCCAGCCACCGGGTCACCGCCCGGGGTTAGCATCGAGCAAGCACCGACGCTGCGACCGCCGCTGAGACAGGCCGCCCAGACAGGGAGACGCATGCCCGACAGTCCGCTCACCGCCGACGCGTTCGCCCGCTCGACAGACGCGATCACGGACTCCGTCAGTCGGGTCATCGACGGCAAACCCACCGCCGTCCGCGCGGCACTCGTGTGCCTGCTCGCCGAGGGCCACCTGCTCATCGAGGACGTCCCCGGCGTCGGCAAGACGATGCTCGCCAGAGCGCTGGCGGCGTCCGTCGACGCGAGCGTGCGGCGCATCCAGTTCACGCCCGACCTGCTGCCGGGAGACGTCACCGGCGTGAGCGTGTACAACCCCGTAGACCGGGAGTTCGAGTTCAAGCCCGGCGCGATCTTCGCGCAGATCGTCATCGCCGACGAGATCAACCGTTCCTCTCCCAAGACCCAGTCCGCCCTGCTGGAGGCGATGGAGGAACGTCAGGTCACCGTCGACGGTACGAGCCATCTGCTCGCCGACCCGTTCCTCGTCGTCGCGACGCAGAACCCGCTCGAGATGGAGGGCACCTACGCCCTGCCCGAAGCGCAGCGGGACCGCTTCATGATGCGCATCTCCATGGGCTACCCGGATGCCGCCAGCGAAGCCCTCATGCTCCGCCAGCGCGATGCCGTCAACCCTCTGGAGCAGCTCACGCCCGTCGTCGGCGCCGCCCACGTGCGGGATCTCATCGCGTGGGCCCGCAGCGTGCACGTCTCCCCCGCCGTCGAGGAATATGCCGTCGCGCTCGCGCGCGCGACCCGCGAGCAGCCCGACATGCGGCTGGGCGCGAGCC
>NZ_JBASZT010000015.1:0-37807 GCF_049661145.1 Microbacterium sp. | reverse complement strand
GGCACCGAGCCCGCCGACCCGCAGCTCGCCGCGCTCTGGCGGCGCGAAGCCCGCACCGTCGCCGCGTACCGCGACACCTACGGCATCGACGAGACCAGCACGCTCGGACTTATCGGCGACGATGCTCGGCAACGTGCCGACGCTGCACAAGCACGCGCGTCGATCCTCCGCGCGCAGCAGATCGCGGCACGCGCCGCCGAACCGGAGCCGACGGCACCTGTCGCCAGGGCCGCCGCGCCGCGCCTGTAAAGGCGATCGCTCTCGTCGGCCCCGCGCCTAGCGCGAGACCGACGGGAGTCGACACGATGATCGGCTTGCTCTTGCTAGCCGACGTGCCTTTGGCTGGGGTGCCTGGACTCGAACCAAGAATGGCGGTACCAGAAACCGCTGTGTTGCCAATTACACCACACCCCACCGGGCCGAGAATCGAGTCTACCAAACCGAAAGAGGGGTCCGTGCACGCGGTCAGCGCGGCGCCTCCCGACCGGGGGTTTTAGCGCCTCCCGTTGCGTCCCTTCCGCGTGTCGCAGGTCGGGCGTACCCTGGGTGTCGAGGTAGTAGCCACGATTTCTAGGTTGCTTGCGACGGTCCCCTCGGGACGCTCACCACATGATCTACCTCCTCGGCGGAGCTACGCACCCTCTCAGGAGGCGGACACCATGTTCCGACTGCTCTGGAATCTCAGCATCCGGGTTCGGCTGTTTCTGCGGACCTACATGCCGACGAACGTCCTGCTCGCCGCTCTGCGGACGCGACGCGGCCTGAAGTGGGGCGTGCCCGCCATGCTGATCGCCGTGCCGTACCTGCTCGGCGCGTGGCTGCTGACCGTCTGGATCGCTGACGGCGGGCCGGGCTGGCTCAACCTGCTCGTGCTGCTGTTCATCTGGAACGCGCTGAAGTTTCTCGTCAACGGCCCGATCACGCTGATCCTCCTGATCCGGGCGCGCGTCGCCGAGCGGCGTGACCGGCGACTCGCCGAGCGTGAGTCGGCGGCATACACGATCAGCGCGGACGCCCCGCTGCTCACCTCGTCGCGCGCTTGACGAGCCCGTAGCCGGGCCTGCCGTCGCACCTTCCCTGTGCGCACACCGCGCATGGGCAAGGGAGCGACCGATGCCGTTGCCGCGCTACCGCGCCGAGATGTTCATGGACTCGGGCTGGCCGTCGGGCACAGCCGAGCGCAAGGCGCGGTTCGTGAACACGCTGCTTCGATTCATCGCAGACGACTACCCGCGCGAGCGGTTCACCGAGCCGCTCTACCAAGCCGTCTCCAACCACGGCTACTTCGGGTTCATCGCGCACTACGACATCCACGGCTTCTACGACGAGCAGCTCTCCACGCCTGACCGCCGCACCCGCTTCCTGGAAGACCTCATCGACGCCTGCGAGCGCGACGCAGGCACCGTGCGACCCGACCTCTGGACGGATGTGAAGGCCGTCCTGCTCCAGCGGCTCCGCCCCAGCTCTCCCTGGGCCGAGCTGAGCCCCGTCGAGGCGTTCGGAGTCTCGGCTTCGACGCGGCCCGGCGCGCCGACACTGTTCTGAGCAGTATCGAGAGCGTTTGAATCCCTCGGTCGGCCGCTCGCCTCACTGACAGCGACTTAGGACGGCTGCTCGGAAGAGGCAGGAAGTCGGACGCTGTAAGTAGTCTGGACGGCAGCCGATAAACGAGACCGGGGAACCAGCGTGACCGCAGCTAGCCGCGAACTTCACATCACTCAGGCGCTAAACGCGCACCGCGACCAGCCGGGTGGTGGCGAGCAGACAGGGCTGTCGCTGGGCGGGAGCCGCCGACTGTTGCCGGTGATTGAGCTGCCCCTCAACGTGCCGATTCTCAACGCGCGGAGCTTCCGCATCTCGGCCTACCTCGACAGTCATCCCAAGCGCGCGCTCGTCGAGAGCGATCCCGAGTCGGCAGAGTCCCAGGAGGTCGTCGCGAATCTCGTGCGCCAATCCCATCGGCACCGCGACGATCTGAAGGAGAGCCTTCGGGCTGACGGCCAGGAACAGGTCGGTGTCATCACCCGGAGCGGCAAACTCATCAACGGCAACTCGCGTTGCGTACTGCTGCGAGACCTTCTTAAAGAGGGCAAGATTGCACCAGCCTCGACGATCCGCGTGGCAGTCCTTCCGGCCGACGTTGGCAATGCTGAGCAGCTCCTGCTTGAGAACACTTTCCAGCGACAGAACCCCTTCATCGACGACTACAACCTCGTCGGATACCTGCAGATGCTCCAGGCACTCGCAGACAGTGGACTCTCGGATCAGGCCATCGCTGCCCAGGAGCGCGGCATCAGCGCCAAGCGCGTCAAGGAGTTGCGCGAAGTGCTCGTCTTGATGAATCGAGCGCGGACGCTCCCCTCCAAGCCGTTGCCGATCTCCGCCTTCATCCGTGAGGAGAACCAGCAAGAGAACTGGCTGGCCCTTCGCAACAAGGTTCAGGAGATCGACAGTCTGCACCCCGACCGCCAGGCGGGCGACGACTTCATCCGTCAGTGGCTGCTGTCGTTCTTCACTGATCACGATTCCGTTCACCAGCTTCGTAACGTTACCGAGGAGTGGGTACAGCGCGATGTCCTGCCGCACCTTGTCGACGCAGGAAAGGACGGCGAGCTGATCCACGATCACGCGACAGCTGTCGCGCCGGAGTCGAGTGAGGATGCCATCACCGAGGTGGCCCCTGCCGGGCTTGATCTGCTCGGTGGTGAGGACGAGGTCGACTCGCCGAAGACGGCGGCTGCGCAGACCTTACTCGACTTGGCCGTGCAGTCGGCGCAGGATCCGGACCAGGAGATCACGCTGCCGGATGGCTCGACCCGCACAGGTCAGGAGATTCAAAAGGTATTGAAGGCTGCCGTCCGGGAGGGCCTCGACGAGTCGGCGCAGCGGCGCAAGAATTCGAACCGGCTGACCCGGCCACAGACGGAGGCCGACAACGCCGCTCAGTCGCTGAAGCGTCTTCTTGAAGCGATCGAGGATGTGGCAGAGGATGCGGACTTCACCCCCAGGCTCGGCGATCTGCGAACGTCGCTCGACACTATCCAGTCCAGGCTCGAAGAGGCCAACGATCTCCTGAGTGCGATCCCAGCAATGGAGGCTGACGAGGAGCCTACCGAGTGACAGGCCAGCTTCACGCTGGTTTCGAGGGGAGGCCGGCGCGTATCGTCCTTACCGGCACAGGTATCCCGAACGATGCTTGGACCGAGATCGCACTGGTCGTCAGCGGCGACATGAACGGGTCGCGGACGGAAATCCGCACAGGAGTTGACTCGTTCCTACGAAGCAAACAACGGCTGCGTGGGGCGCTCCGAGCGCACACCGTGACGCTCTCTGCCGATGAGCGAGTCAAGACCTTGCTCGGCAGGGACGAGAAGGACATTGCCTTCCTGCGAGACCTGTCATCCGCCGAAACTCCGCCTGCGGTCGACCTGGATGCTGCCCTTGCAAGCGGGCGCTACCAGCTGAGTCGGACACTACGAGACTTCCAGAGCCGTGACCTAGCGAAGCTGATCTCGCTCAATCACGGCGCCAACTTCTCGGTTCCCGGTGCAGGCAAGACGACCGTCGCTTACGTCGCTCACGCCATCGAGGAGGCGAAGGGACGTGTCGACAAGTTGTTGGTAGTCGCGCCGCTGTCTGCCTTCGGCGCATGGGAGGAGGATGCCGACGCAGTCCTGTCGCCAGCGCCGAATGTCGCTCGTGTAAAGAGTGACGGTGTCCCAAGTGCGGACGTGGTGCTGGTCAACTACCAGCGGCTACCGGGTGCCGTCGACGATCTAATCGCGTGGGCCACCAACCACAGAGTCCACCTGGTGCTGGACGAAGCGCACCGGGCCAAGCGTGGCATCACGGGGGAGTGGGGCCGGGCGCTGCTCGCTCTTGCGCCGCACGTCATTCGCCGCGACGTCCTCACCGGAACCCCCGCGCCTAACCAGGCAAAGGACATCGTTTTCCTGCTCAACTTCCTCTGGCCGTCCGGCAGGGCTACAGCGCAGATTCCAGATTGGGCGCTGGCACCACAGCCACCGGCCCGTGCGATGCGCGCAATCAACGAGGCGATCTCGCCGCTATTCGTCCGCACCACCAAGACCGAGCTGGAAATTCCAGAGCCTCGTATTCGCCGAGTTCGTCTGGACATGCACCCGCTCCAGCAGCAGATTTACGACGCACTCCTGAACCGCTATGCGGGGCTGCTTGACCTGTCGAGGCGCGACGCTCTGATGTTCGCTCAGATGGGCGAGGTTACGATGTATCTGCTTCAGGCGGCATCGAGTCCACGCCTCCTACGTTCCAGTGCCGACGCGGCCCGCGCGTACCGCTTCCCGCCATTGGCGATTCCGGCCGGATCGCCTCTCGCGGAATTGGTGGAGAGCTACGCCGACCACGAGATCTCCGCGAAGATCGAGGCAGTCTGTCGCCTGGTGTTCGAGAACGCCAATCGAGCCGAAAACAACAAGACCTTGGTGTGGTCGAACTTCCCAGGCAACTTGCTCGACCTTGAGCAGCAACTGGCCGCGTTGGAGCCGGCCGTCGTCTATGGCGGAGTGCCGAGCTCCGACGATGCCCCGGCCGGCAAGCGGACTCGGGAGCGTGAGATCGAGCGGTTTCGGTTTGACCCGAACTGCAAGGTGCTATTGGCGAATCCGGCGGCGCTCGCCGAAGGCGTCAGTCTCCATCGCGAATGCCACGACGCAATCTACTTGGATCGCACCTTCAACGCGGGCCAGTATCTGCAGTCGCTCGACCGCATCCATCGACTCGGGTTGGAGCCAGACGTCGAAACGAACTTCACGATCTTCTCCGCCAACGGCACCATCGACGACCGCGTCGACAGTCGTGTGGAGGCGAAGGTGGAGCGGCTGGCGCAGCTTCTGGCCGACGACCACTTGGTCGAGCTATCGCTCCCCGACGATGAAGAACCGGCTGCCGTTCTTGACGATCAGGCCGACCTCGAAGAGGTGCTTGCAGAGCTAGGTCGGCGACGGGACTAGGCGCTGATGCCTACCGACTTCCAGGTGACGGCTGCCCTTTGGGTGGCGCGTGCCATCGACCCGATCGGCACTGATCAACCGACCCTCGAGCGAACCTTCCACCACGCGGTGACCCAGGGACGTTTCCCGCGCCAAGACCTTGACAACGCCTACCGGTTCCTGCTCGATGCCGGCCTGATCTTGCCGCAGGTTGGGCGAGCATCGCTTCACGAGTCCGTAGTCCCGCTTCTGGCGTTGCCTGACGACACGGCGTTACCTCTGCTGGCCAGGCTTCTGGGTGACGCACCCGGGCTCGAGGATGACTTTGCTGATGCAGTTCGTCGCGCCGAGATCGGCGCACTCGGCGAGAATGCAGTGGTGCGCTGGTGCGTCGAAGAGCTGGTCGAAGTCGGTCGCCGTGATCTCGCCGAGCAGGTCAAGCGAGTAAGCCTGGTAAGCGACCGCTTCGGCTATGACATCACCGCTCCTACCGTGCGTGCGGACCCAAGGATGCTCGAAGTCAAGGCGTCGACATCGGGTAGTGGCAAGACCTTCCGTTTCTTCCTGACCCGCAACGAATACGAAGTCGGTCGTCGACACCCCCGCCAGTGGGCGCTCGTCGCGTGCGCTGTGGCGGCGGACTCCGTGACAATCCTTGGCTGGTGCCGGGTGTCTGAGTTCGAGCGATACCTACCTGACGACGGGAATGGTCACTGGACCGAAGCGAGGGTCTACTTGCCAGTCAGCGCGCTGCTCTCGGGAGTTCCTTCAGCGGTCGACTGATCACCCTCGATTGCTGAGGCGGGAATGAGCACCTGCCGAAGTCCACCCGGCTCAAGCTTGAGGAGACCTGCACCTTGTCGGCGGGCTGCCCCCTTCAGCGCCGTCTGTCCATCCTCGGAGCGCAGCCACGCGATTACTGCCTGCTGTTGATCGGTGGAGACCTCGGGCTTCCAGGTGATCCCATACAGGTTGTTGGTAATCGTCGCGCCGATCAGGTTCTCCACCAGCTTGAAACGGTCCTGCGTCATTGAACCAATCAGCACGTCGGGCTTCCGAACCTCAGCGGTGAGGTCAAACCACACCGTCCTGCGCGCGCAGAGCACACGCTCGTTTACCTTTGCTGCTATCGCGGCGTCGACCAGTTTCCTCAGAGCCGGGTGCTTGGCGACGAGTGCCTCGGTAGCGGTCAAGAGATAGCGGACGGCGCGATCCGACACTGAATTTAGGGTCTGCTCGTCTAGCGCCTCAGGTAGCTCGTTCAGCCGCGTCACAACCCGCGTGAGCGCCTCCACTGGCAACGGCTTTGCCTCTGCTGCCGAGATGACGAACGTGGCGTTCGCGCCAGTAGCGACGCCACGATGCACACCAGCCAATTCTGAGAGCGGCACCGGCTCAAGCTGGTGCGGTGCCGCAGCGGGAGCTGTGGTGATGTCGAAGGTTGGACGCCACGATGCAGGAACCGCGCCGGCGCGGTCAAGCTCTACGCCTGATGCCTCACGCCATCGGGCGACTCGGAATGGTCGTGGCTCATCGGACTTCGTTCCGATGAGCAGCGCAACAGCATCCACTTGAGCGCCGCCAAAGAGGTCTTCCGACTCGACTAACCGAAGTTCGACCCGGCGACTCTTGTCGTTCCACATGGCGGCACGAAGGTCGCGCGCGTAGTGGGACTCCAGCCACTGAGCGGGCAGCAGCAGGCTCAGGCCGTCCGACGGGCCAAGTTGCTTGATCGAGAGCGCGGTGATTAGCGTGGACAGGCTTGCCCGCGATCCGCAAATGTCGTCGGTGAGCCGGGCCAGGCGTTGCCGATCTCCGAGGCTCAAGAGCTGGGCGCGGGTGTACGGCGGGTTCCCAAGGATCAGGCGTCCGCCGGGCGGGGGTGCATCGTCTGAGATGATCCAGTCGGTGTAGTCAGCGCGCACCAGCTTCACCCTCGTGGAAAAGTCCTCGGCATCACTCGTCGCGGCATCGGAGAAGAGCCGAACAGCCAAGAGCCCGAGCGTGATCGGGTTGATGTCGACTGCGAACACCCGAGCTTCCGGCCATCGCTTCGCAGCTTCGGCCGTGAAGACACCTACTCCTGCACCGACGTCGATCACGCTCTTGGGGCTAGAGCCCTCGGTGTTCGTCCAGAGGTCGAGCATCAGCTTGACTTCGTTGGACGGAGTGAAGAAAGTGCCGAGCTGTCGGCGATGGGCCTTCCGAACCACCGCCGAGTAGAGCAACGCCAACGTGCCATCCGGGTCAGCGGCGAGGACGGTTCGCAGTTCCTCCATGTCCTCGGTTGGAGGCTCGGCTCCATCGCGCATCCAGGAGCGGACTTCCTCTGGGAGGTCGGCGATGTGTTCCGGCGATACTAGGGCGCGAGATATGCCACCAACGGCGTGTAGGGCCTTCCGCTCTCCGGCGTCCAATCCAGGCACCCAGCGCGCCTCGACCTCCCCGTGGGAGGGGGCATGGAGCCACCTCTCAAGATTGCGCGGGAGTGAGAGCGTCATGAGTTCCAGTCTTACCGAGAACGACTGACGTGACCGAATCCGAGTTCTTTGGGTGAGGCGACAGTCCAGGCAACTGGCTTGTGCGGCCGTGACATCCGGGCGGACGCGGGGGTCCCGTTTTCGGTCCCGAATAGCCGCCGGGGAGCCCCGATTTACCACGGGTCAACACGGGCTCGTTGTAGACTTGAGGCATCCATATCGGCATAGGTAGGCGGGTTCCTGGACGGAGCACGGGCTGAACCGGGTGGATCGACCAAATCAATTGTTCTTGGTTCGAGTCCAGGTACCCCAGCCATGCGATCCTCGTCGTTCCGCGGAAGAATCCCTCTGACAGTCATCTGCTGACCGGCCGCCCTCTGCCCGATGTCAGCAGAAGCGTCATCAATAACCCTCCCAGGGCGTCAGTTTCGCTGTGGGAGTACTGGCCGAGGCGGGTTGCCCCTGGTGGTGGCTGGGGCGAGCTACCCCGCGCCGCCGCGACGCTGCGCGAGTGGGCAGCACAACAGGCCGAGCGTCGTGCCGGGGCCGACCCCCGCGTGATCGACGCCGCCCAGCATCTCGAAGCCGCTAGAGCCGAGCGTGACGAGATGCGAGCGCGGCACAAGCAGGAGCACCGGGCGCTGTTGGTCAGCGAGTATGGGCCGCAGGCCGCGATGCGCCACCGGGTCGGGATGCGGCTGCCGAACCCAGCACGGCAAGCAGGCCAGGCGCGCCAGCAAGCCACCGCGCTACGAGCCGAGGCCGACTACCTCCGTGCTCTACCAATCCGCGACGCCGCCGCACGGATCGAAGCCACCCGCGCCGAACACGAAGCACGACAGCAAGCACTCGCCGAACGCGAACAGCTACTCACCGAGCTGACGGAACGTGACCCTTACCGCGGCGACCCGCGCCGTGACGGGTCGACACGCGGCCTGTAGGAAGAAGGTTTGATTGCCAGGCGCTTGTTCTGCGCATCGCAGCAGGAGTAGTCGGTAGCGGGGCTTAGTCGAGATCGTCTTTGCTCAGTGCGAGTACTCGCGCCAGCTGCCGAGAGACCGCACGCATCTGCTCGGCGGTGAGTGACCCAACCCGGTTCCCGAGTTCGTCCTGACGCACCGTGACGAGCTTGTCCGCCATCACGTAACTGGTCTTGTGGAGACCGTTGTCTGGAGCCGGATCGACTTGTACGCGCTCGGCGTCTGGCCGCTCGAATGAAGTGAGCAGGCACAGCACTACCGAATCAAACTGGTCAAGATCGCCTTGCACGACGACGACCGGACGCGCTTTGGCCGCGTAGCGGTCATCGCGCAGCGTCCAGATTTCACCGCGCTGCATCAACCAGCTTCCCTGCCGCGCGGGAAGCGAACTCAGTCGCGTCGTCTTCCGTGTCGAACGGCTCAACGTCGGCGGCCAAGCGCACGTCGAACGGGAACCCTCGGTGCTGATTGAATGCAGCAACGAAGACCCGCATTGCGTCAGCGGGCGTGGTCCCCAGCCGCCGTGCGGTTTCACGGAACAGTTGCTCTTGGGACGTCTCGATACGGGTAGCGAGCTGCACTGTGCTCGCCGTGCTTCGGGTTGCCGTCGTATCACTCATTACTACCTCCTAATCACAAAGACTACCACCTGCCATCAAGTAAAGGAAGGCGCTGGTCTTGCCGGCGGGCTGCACCATCGCAAAGAACTCCTTGCGCCGAGCAAGTCCCCTGCTCGGTGAAGGTCATCAACAACGTCATCAGAAACCCCTCAAAATCATCCGAAACGGCCAGTATCAACCCGTAGGTACCGGGTACACCAATGCCATGAGATCCGCGCAACGGCGCGGATCGATGCCGATCAGCACCGGTCGGGAACTGGACTCCGAGGCCCTCAATTGTTCTTGGTTCGAGTCCAGGTACCCCAGCAGCTACTCCCCTGATTTCAAGCGGCAATCAGGGGAGTTCCCATGTCAGCCGCACCCCGGGTTTCGATATCCGCCGGCGTCAGGCCGTCACGGCGCGCCGATGTGCCAGCACTTCACGCACGCGGCGGTTGAGGAAACGTAGCGACTCCTGCACGAGTGGTGCGTCCATGCTGCCGCGGCGTACGACAGCGAGCACTCTGCGTGAGGGGCGTTCGGGTCCGGACAAGCCGACGCGGACGACGTTCTCGAACCCTTCGACTCTCATCAGGCGTGGCACGAGCCCCATCCCCATTCCCGCGCCGACCAGTGCGATCGCTGTTTCCCATTCCACCGCTTCGTGTGCGATGCGGGGGGTGACGCCGGCGGCGGTGAATGCGGCGGTGAAGAGTGCGCGGTAGGGGCCGCCGCGCTGGTCGGTGATCCAGTCTTCTCGTGCGAGCTCGCGCAGAGTCACGACTTTGCGAGACGCCAGGGTGTGCCACGTCGGCATCATGACGTCGAGGGGGTCATCGAAGAGGCTGACCTGGTCGAAGCGGTCGTCTCGCTCGTTCGTGACGGTGGCTTGCGCGGCGATCACGAGCGCGAGGTCGAGTCGCTCCGCCGCGAGAAGTTCGAGGCAGCGTTCGGGGTCTGCCTCGATCACATGCACGCGTGCACCGGCTTGCGTCTCGCGCAGGTGACCGGCGAGCGGCGCGAGGAGATTGGCGGCTGCGGTCGAGAATCCGCCGATGCCGAACGCGATGGGGCCTTGCTGCTCGCCGCGCAGCACGTCCGCCCGAATGCGTTCCCACGCTTCGACCAGGGCATCTGATCCGGTCACGAGGCGGCGGCCCGCGGAGGTGAGTCTCAAGCCACGGCCGTCCTTGGTGACGAGCTTCACACCGAACTCGCGCTGAAGTTCACGCAGATGCGTCGACACGGTGGATGCCGAGGCGCCGACCAGCTCGGCGGTGGCGGAGACGGTCCCGCACAGGGCGAACGCGCGCAGGGTCGCGAGGCGATGATCAATCACACCAATATTCTGCACAATAATCTCGTTGATTTGGCCACTGTTTTGCATGATGGTTACTCTCCAGAGCACCCACCATCGCGCTCCACCCCCATTCCACCTGGAGAGAAGATGAACTACACGCTTACGCGGCCTCGTCCTGACACGCCCGCCAGATCGTCGCTCATTTCAGAAGACACCGAGGCCGAGCTCTCCGCGCTGCTCGAGCGTCGGCGCAAGGGCTATTCGCTTGAGGGGCCGTTCTACACGGACCCCGAGATCTTCAAGGCCGACATGGAGGGGATCTTCGCGAGGTATTGGATTTTCGCCTGCAGCATCGCCGAGATTCCCGAGCCGGGCGACTACGTCACGTTCGACTTCGGGCCGTACGCCCTGATCGTGCTTCGCGACGACGACGGCGGCGTCAATGTCCTGCACAACATCTGCCGCCACCGCGGCGCGCGCGTGCTCACCGCTGAAAGCGGATCGACCGGCAACCTCGTCTGCGGTTACCACTCGTGGACCTACGCGCCCGACGGCACTCTCGTCCACGCGTCGACGGCACCGGGCGAGAAGCTCGACACGAGTTGCTTCGGGCTGAAGAAGGCGCACAGCCGCGTCGTGGCAGGGCTCGTCTTCGTCAACATCTCCGCCGAGCCGCCCGCAGACTTCGATGACGTCATCCCGCTGATCGAGCCCTACCTCGAGCCGCACGACATCTCGAAGACGAAGGTCGCCTACCAGCAGACCATCGTGGAAGAGGGTAACTGGAAGCTCGTCATGGAGAACAACCGTGAGTGTTACCACTGCGACGGACACCCTGAACTCGCGTGCTCGCTTTTTCCGACGTGGGGTCTGCAAGAGGGGATGATCCCCCCGCACCTCGAAGAGGTATGGGAGCGCAACGTCGAGGCCAAGCTGGCCCTCGAAGCGCGCTGCGACCGCTACGGCCTCCATCACGAGGTGCTCGAAGAACTCGACACGCGCATCGCCGGCTTCCGCATCTCGCGCGAATCGCTCGACGGTGCGGGCGAATCGTTCTCTGCGACGGGCCGCCGCCTTTCCAAGAAGCTGCTCGGCAGCCTTCGTGACTTCCGTCTCGGCCGCTGCTCGCTGCACTTGCAGCCCAACTCCTGGTTCCATTTCCTGTCGGACCACATCGTGACCTTCACGGTGTTCCCGATCGACGTCGGTCACACGATCGTGCGTACGACCTGGCTCGTCGCCGACGACGCCGTCGAAGGCGTCGACTACGACGTCGATGAGCTCACGCACGTGTGGAAGCAGACGAACCTGCAGGACAAGGCGTTCGTCGAGCTCTGCCAGAAGGGAGCCGCGAGCCCGTTCTACGAGCAAGGGCCCTATATGGACAGCGAGTATCAGGTGGAGGCGTTCATCAACTGGTACACGCAGCGCATGCGCGAGCACCTCGCATGAGCTTCAGTACCTCACCGATCCACTCGCATGAGCCGCTGCGCATCAGCGGGCTCGAAATGCCGTGGAATCGCGCTCTCCGCGCGGCGGCCGAGACGAGTACCAACGACGTCGGCCGAGCGGAGGTGGCATCCGTAGCGCGTGCGCTCGCACCGTACCGTCCGCAGGAGTTTCTCGCGGAGTGCGTCGAGGTGTGTGATGAGCCCGGCGACATGATGACCTTCATGTTTCGTCGTGTCGATGGCGCACCGCTCTCGTTTCGTTCGGGGCAGTACCTCAACATCGAGTTTCCTGTGCACGGACCGGATGCCGATCCGGTCGACCGCAGCTACTCGATCTCCAGCCCGCCCACGAGGCCGCACACATTCACGATCACGATCAAACGCGACCCGAAGGGACTCGTCTCGCCCTGGGCGCACGACTTCCTTCGTCCGGGTATGGTGCTCGACATGCTGGGGCCTGTGGGCGCTTTCCACCTACCAGATGCCGATCGCCGCGCGCGCTACCTGCTGCTCGCCGCGGGGGCCGGCATCACGCCCATCATGTCGATGGTGTACACGATCCACGATCTGCCCGGAGATGCGGACGTCGTGCTTCTCTACCATGCGACGCGGCCCGGGGGATTCGCCTTCTCAGACCTGCTGGAGTATCTCGCGGCGACCGATTCCCGCATCAAGGTGTACTGGTCGCTGGGCGGGCACCGGGCTCCCGATGACTGGGCCTGGATGGCCGGGCGCATCTCAGCCGGCATGCTGAACGAGATCGCTCCCGATGCGAATGGCCGCCAGGTATACGCGTGCGGTCCCGAGGAGTACCTCCGTACGGCTGAAGAGCTGCTTCGGAGCGTGGGAGTCGATGACACGTCGATCAACATGGAGTTCTTCACGGGTGACCATCAGACTCGGGCAGAGTATGCCGAGGAAGTGGCGCTGGCGTCGGACGTGGCCGAAGAGGCTGCCGACGCGGACGGTGCCGAACCAGACCTCTACGGTCCTGACGCGGAGGTCGATGGGGGTGGCATTGGTGTTCCGGTGAACGTGCACCTCACGGCTACGCCGGTCGTCCCGGAGACTCCGGTTTCACGCGTCAGTGATGCTGATTCGCCGATCGACGGTGCCGAGTTCGCCACGGTGGGGGAGGGAAGTCTCACGATGTCGTTCGTCCGCAGCAAGCTCAACGTGCGGATCAACCCCGACGAGCGGATTCTGCGCGTGGCCCAGCGTGCGGGCGTGCGCATCCCGGCCAACTGCCAAGACGGCATGTGCGGAACCTGCAAGATCGTCAAGCTCGACGGCGACGTCGATATGAACCACCAGGGTGGCATCCGGGCCCGCGAAATCGACGCGGGCAAGTTCTTGCCGTGCTGCTCGACGCCCCTCACGGACTTGGTGCTGGAAGCCTGACACGCGGGGCGCCCCGGTCTTCGGAGCGCCCCGCCCGGGTCAGCTCTTACAGGAGCGCTGCCGCGCCGTGGGGCGGGAAAGTCTGGGTCATGTCGCGAGACGAAGGCGCAGATCCGGACACAGTTCCTCACCGAGTCGATCCTGCTGGCGATCATCGGCGGCATCGTCGGTGTGCTGACCGGAGTCGCGGCGACAGCCATCTACGCCACGTCGAAAGGTTGGACCATCGTCATACCCGCGCAGGCGTGGGTCGGGGGCATCGGGTGCGCGATCCTCATCGGCGCGCTCGCGGGCATTTTTCCGGCCATCAGGGCCTCACGGATGCCACCTACTGTGGCACTGCGATCTGGGTGATGGGGGCCGTTCAGGAATGTGGCCCGACCGCTGACGCGTGTGGCCCGGAGAGTCGTCGAGGGTAGGCCCGTACCTCCGTGGTGACGGTGGCGGCCACACGGTCGCCCTTGCCGTGCACGACTGGTGCGGGCACCCGCGCGCGGACCATGTGCCCGCTATCCAGCATGACGCTCAGGAGAGCGTCGTGACCGAAGTACTGGATCGAGCCGACGGTAGCGTTGGACGCCGCAGGAGTCGCGGCCAGTTCGATCTGTTCTGGGCGAATGAGGATGGTCACTTCGCCGGGGCCCGTCACCGGGTGGCCGAGGATTCCGAGGTGTGTCGCGGTGCGGCGACCATCGGTCTTCGCTTCGAGCACGTTCGCCTCGCCGAGGAAGATACCGGTCCACAAGTCCGCGGGCGCCGTGTACACCGATTCGGGAGTGCCCATCTGGCGGACGCGTCCGTCGGCGAGAACGATGAGCCGACTCGCCATGGAGAGCGCTTCGGCCTGGTCATGGGTCACCAGCACGGCGGTGGTCCCCGTCTCGGTAAGCGCGGACCTCACCCGGTCGCGAACGGCGGTGCGCAGGCCGGCGTCGAGGGCGGAGAATGGCTCGTCCAGCAGTAGCACGTCGGGTGCCGGGGCCAGTGCGCGCGCGACGGCGACCCGCTGAGCCTGTCCTCCGGACAGCTGATGCGGAAGCCGGTGCGCGTAAGGGGTGAGATCAAGCAGGTCGAGTATCTCACCGACGCGCGCAGTGTGCCGGCGCAGGCGCGGCAACCCGAACGCGATGTTCTCGGCGGTAGTGAGGTGGGGGAAGAGGGCGCCATCCTGCGGAACGAGACCCACTCGACGCCGCTGAGGGGGGAGACCGTCGAGCGATCGCTGCCCGAGTCGTATGCTGCCGGTGGCGTGGCGGTGCAGGCCGCTGATGGCACGCAAAAGCGTGCTCTTGCCGCTGCCACTGGGCCCAAGAACCGCAGCCATCGCACCGGCGGGGACGGTGAAGGTGACCTGGTCGAGTACGCGTAGGTCAGCGCTACGGGTGGGATGCCAAGCGATGAGGTCGTCAACGTCGAGCTGCATGGTACTCCGGTCGGGAGAGGAGGTACGCGGGGATGCTGGCCACCAGGACGAGGGCGATCGCATAGGGGCGGCGGCAGCATACGCGGTCATCGTGGTGTGTCGCCAGAGCTCGGTGGCGAGGGTGTTGGCGCCAATCGGCAGCAGCATCAGCGTGGCGGGGAGCTCCTTCATCGCGGTGACGGCCACCAGGAACCCGCCGGTGGCGATGCCGGGCGCGGAGAGCCGCGCGGTGACAGTCGCCCAGGTAGTGGCGGTGCTACGACCGAGGTTGTGGGAGATGTCCTCGAGGGAGGCAGGTACCTGTTCGATCGCAGAGCGAGCGGATCCGACGGCCTTGGGGAGGAAGATCACCGCATAGGCGAGGCACAGCGCGAGTGCGCTCTGGTAGAGATCGGGCAGCACGTTCAGTGTGAAGAACACGAGCGACAGGCCGACGACGAGTCCAGGGATCCCGTTGCCGAGGTATACGACCGACTCGAGAACTGCGATGAGCCGGGACCAGTAGCGTGCGGCCAGCGTCGCGACCGGCAGGCCGATCGCGACCGCAAGGAGCGCACCTCCGAGACTTAATGTGAGTGTGGTCCAGGTGCTTTCCAGGAGCCGCGCCCAGTCGAGCTCGGTCGGCCGACTCTCGAGCCCTCGCCGCAGGAGCGCGATCGCGGGGATGCCGAGGCTCACGGCCGCGAGGACCATCAATCCAGACATCGTGACAGATCGTGTCACCGGTTCTGCGATTCGCGGAGCTGGCGCGATCGCTGCGGCGGGGTGCCCCCCGCGCCGGGCGTGGCCGCGGACGGTGCGTTCGATGAGGACGAGGGTGAGGGAAAGGGCGACCAGGACGAGCGCGGTCGCTGCGGCGAGCGTTCGGTTCAAGCCTCCCTCGAACGCGGAGTAGACGGCCCACGTGAGCGTCTGTACGCGCAACAGCGACGGGGACCCGAAGTCGGACAGGGTGTACAGCGCAGCCAGCAGCGCTCCGGCAAGAGCGGCCGGTGCGATCTGCGGCAGTGTCGCGGCCCGGAACGCGCCCAAGGGGCTGCGGCCCAGTGTGCGGGCGGCGTCTGCGGGCCGCCGGTCCGCAAGCCGGAAGGCGGCGGCCACGGGGAGGGTCACATAGGGCGTGCAGGCGAGGATCATGATCGCGGCAAGGGGCCAGAACCCGCTCAGGCCCGGCCAGGTCGACACCCAGGCGAACGCCATCAGATACGAAGGGATGGCAAGCGGCAGGGCCGCCAGCACAGGCCACAGCCCGGCCATGGGAAGTCGGATCCGCGCGAGCGCCCATCCGGCCGGGACCCCTAGCGCAAGGCATACGATCGAGACAGTGATCGACAGTGCGAGCGAAGTCGTCGTGAGAACGAGAGTGCGTTCGCGCAGCAAGGCGCCCGAAACGGCCGCTGGGTCGGCCTCGGCGAGACGGATGACGAGGTACACGAGCGGGATCGCGGCGATCGCCGCCGTCGTGGTCCCGGCGAGCAGCAGGAGTAGGGGAGGCCGCCGACCCGGTGACCTCCCCGTGCCTGGGGCGCGGAAAGGGGTCAGATCAGTCCGACCTTCGTCAGCAGAGCCAGTGTGCCCTCCAGGTCGGCGAGCTGGGAGTAGTCGATCTCGGGTCCGCCGAGATCCTCGAGCGAGGGAACGTCCGCTGGCGATGGCGCGCCAGGGATCAGTGAGTACTCTCCGGTCTCCTCCACGAAGAAGGTCTGCGCCTGCTCCGAGACGAGGAACTCCACGAACTCCAGCGCCTCCGCAGATTCCTCCGACCCGGTCAGGATTCCCGCGCCGGTCACGTTGACCAGCGCACTGACCGTGCCAGGGTCCCCGAACTTCAGCTGCGCGCGCACGGCGTCGGCGCTCCCCGCCTCCGCCGCCAGCGGCACCCAGTAGTAGTGATTGGTGAGGCCGACTTCCAGCGCCCCTGTGTTGACAGCCTCGACCAGCGGGTCGTTGCCGGTGAAGATCTCCGCCTCGTTGGCAATGAGTCCGTTCAGCCACTCCTCCGCAGCGGCTTCTCCTTCCAGCACCCGCATCGCGGTCAGGAACGATTGGAACGAGGCGTTGGTCGGCGCGAACCCGATGCGCCCCCGCCACGCCGGATCGGTGAACTCGTGCACATCGGCGGGCACCTCATCGGCGCTCAGCTTCTCCGAGTCATAGATCGCCACGCGGGCTCGGCCTGTCAGGCCCACC
Organism: Microbacterium sp.; assembly: GCF_049661145.1. GTDB lineage: Bacteria > Actinomycetota > Actinomycetes > Actinomycetales > Microbacteriaceae > Microbacterium. The sequence continues at coordinate 21,013 of NZ_JBASZT010000015.1, read as the reverse complement.
CACGCGCCGTCCTCTGAGGTGTAGTGGGGCTCGACGGCTCCCGTGACGACCTCCGGCAGCTCGGTGAGCAGTCCCGCGTCGCGTAGTGCGCCCAGCGCGCCGGCCTCCTGTGAGAGGAACACTTGCGCGGGAGTGCGCTCACCCTCTTCGAGAAGCTGCGCGGCCATCTCGATGCTGTTCGCGTACCGCACCTTCACCGTGATCCCGGAAGACTCCTCGAACTGCTCGATGATGGGACCGACGAGATCCTCGGCGCGACCGGAGTACACCACCAGCGTCCGTTCCCCGTCGGTGCTCGGCTGCGGGTCGGCGGTGTCCGCAGCGGGCACGCAGGCGGAGAGGAGGAAGGCCGAAACGACCATGGTGGATAAGAGAGCGACACGGGGGCGCGCAAATCGCATGATGAGGAACAACCTTCTGCAGTGAATGGGATGCCGAACGGCTTAGGCAAGCCTAAGCTTGGGATATTCCGCGCGCCTTCCCTAAAATTTGGGGGGTGCCCACCCGTGTTCTCCTCGTCGAAGATCACCAGACGCTCGCAGACCTGATGAGAGAGCGTCTCGACGCTCAGCAAGACCTCTGCTGCGTCGGTGTCGCGCACAGCGTGCAGGGGGCGCGGTCCATCGCCGGAGCGGTGCCCTTCGACGCGGCCGTCGTGGATCTCGGACTTCCCGACGGGGACGGAACGACTGTCGTCAGCGAACTGCGCCGCATCGCCCCTCGCGCCCACATCGTCGTGCTGACTGCACACCCACGCTCCGACCTCGCCCGTCGAGCACTCGGCGGCGGCGCCGACCGCGTCCTTCCCAAGCGTGGCACCTTCTCGGACGTCCTCGCCGCACTCCGAGATCGCGCATTCCCCGCCAGCCCACACGGTCGCGCGGACGAGGTCATCCTGACTCCGCGCGAACGCGAGGTTCTCGCGTTGCTTGCCACAGGTACCGATGTCCGGGGCGCCGCAAACGTCATGGGGTTGTCAGAGTTCACCGTTCGCGATCACGTGAAGTCGCTTCTCGCGAAGCTCGGCGCACGCAGCCAACTCGAAGCGGTCATCACGGCAACGCGCGTCGGCATCCTCCTCCTGGAGCCCGAGTGACACGCACGATCATCCCCCGACCAGCACGACGCGCCGTTGTCGTGCACGCACTGTCCACCGCGCTGGTCACCGCGACAGTCGCGGTGTTGGCAGTGGGCATCTCCACAGCCGCGGCGATCGAGGCGACCCACGCCAACGCTGCCTCGATCGCCGACACCGTCGCGCACACCGTCGCCGCCCCGCTCGCCCGTACTGACATCACCAGCGGCGGGCGCGAAACTCGTGCGGCCTTTCTTGCCGAGATGCAGCCCTTCATCGACGCGGGCGTCATTGACAGGGCCAAGGTCTGGCACGTGGAGGGTGAAGACGTCGTGGTGTTGTTCTCCGATGAACCACGGAATGAAGGCACTCGCCGCCCGTTCGACCCCGACCTCGCGGCGCGCCTCGATGACGGCGAAGTCGTCGTCTTCGATGTCCCCGACGACGCAGAGCATCAGCACGAATTCGGGCAGCCGGGAGCTCTGGAAGCGTTCATCGGATTCGAGGACGCCCAGGGGGAACCCATTCGTCTTGAGCTCTACCTGCCCGCCAGTGGTCCATCCACGCTGACCAGCATGCTCGCCGCTATGCTCCCCGTCGCAGTCCTTGGTCCCCTCATCCTCGGCGCTGCGACTCTTCCGCTCTCCGTCCGCCTGGCCCGCCGTGTCCACCGTGCGGAGAACGAGCGGCAGAAGCTGCTTCGTACCGCTCTCGCCGCGTCCGACAGAGAACGGCAACGCCTTGCGGCCCGGCTCCACGACGGCATCATCCAGGATCTTGCCAGCATCGGCCTCACGCTCGAGAACCTGGGCGTCCATCAAGTCAGCTTCAACGCAGAGCACGCGGCGATCCTCTCCCGCCTCGGTGGTGTCGTGGATGCGGATATCTCTGAGCTGCGCGCCATACTGACCGGACTCACGCCCGCCCCATTCAACGACTCTCTCGAACGCAGCCTGCACAACCTCGTTGCAGAGCTCACTGCGTCCACGACCCGAATCACCCTCCGCATCGACGAACCGATCGCCGCCAGCCCCGAGGTGGCCGCGCTCGTCTACCAGGTGGCGCAGGAAGTCATCCGCAACGCACTCGATCACGCCGCGCCCACTCTTGTCGCCGTGCACCTCCGCGACAAGAACGGACGCACTGAGCTCGATGTCACCGACAACGGACGAGGCTTCTCCCCGAACTCGCCTGCCGACGAAGGCCATGTGGGCCTTCGCCTCATCCGACAGGCCATAGCCCTCAGCAACGGCACCTTCGTCGTTGAGAGTTCACCAGCGGGAACCCACGTTCACGCGTCCGTACCGAGTCGGATCACGTCACCCACGTCCTAGACCTCGCATCGTGGGGAGCTTGCGGTCCCCGGCCGCAGGTCGCGTCGCATCGGGAGCGAACCCGCGACGACGCGACCGCGTGAGACGACGGCGACGATGCGCGAGACGTCAAGGTCGACGAGATCCTCCCAAGGGCGCCCCCGCATCACAACGAAGTCCGCGGTGTAGCCCACGGTGAGCCTGCCGAGCGAATCGGCCCGCCCGATCACCGAGGCTGCGCGCGTGGTGGCCGACGCGAGTGCGCGCGCGGCATCCCACTCGAACAGCTTCGCCATCGCGCGGATCTCCTCCATCTGGTCGCCGAAGGCGACGTGATGTCCATTGGCATCCGTTCCGAGAACGAAGTCGACGCCGGCGTCGACGGCGCCACGAAACAGCGCGTCGCGCTGTGACACGAGCTCTGCCGCCTTCGCCGACTGCTCGGGCGAGACGGCCCGCGCTCCCGACGCGATGCGGTCGTTGATGAGAATGGTCGGCGCGATCGATACGCCCGACGCCGCGATGCTCCGGGACTGCTCCGCCGTGACGAGAGTCCCGTGCTCGATGGAGTCGGCTCCCACGTCGAGCGCGATGCCGATGCCCTCTGCCGTGTGGGCGTGCGCGGCGACCGGAAGCGAGAGCGCGTGCGCTTCATCGACGATGGCGTCGAGCTCTTCGCGAGTGTGATTGCGCCATGACGCCTTATCACCCACCGAGAGCACACCACCGCTCGTCGCGATCTTTATCCCGTCGGCTCCCGCGCGCGCCCACTGCCGCACGAGCTTGCGGCAGGCGTCGGCACCATCGGCTGTCGGCCGCCGCTGCGTGACGGCCGGCGGCGTGAACAGGTCGCCGTGACCGGCGGTCATGCTGACCATCCCGTACGCCAGGAGCCGAGGACCCTCGACGATCCCGGCATTCAGGGCACGAGCGAGTGAGAACTGGATGTCGTCGGCGGAGAGGTCCCGGAGGGTGGTCACCCCCGCTCGCAGCGCCGTCCGCGCGTTCGCGAGGCCGTGGAGCACCTGCTCCTCGGGACGGGTCGTCACCGGCCACGACAGGAAGTCGGTGTGGCCGGTGCCGGCATAGCCGATGAGATGGACGTGCGTGTCGATGAGTCCCGGGATCACACCGAGGCGCGTGCCCGGCGCATCGACCCGCTTGCTCGCCTCGACCCGGGCGATCGTCGCGTCGGCGCCCTCGACGAACCACTCCAGATCGACGCCCGACAACAACTGTTCACCGTTCCAGACATCGACATTCTCGATCCGCATGGTCACATGCTCCCACTCCACGTCGGCGCATCCGCTATCGTCGGCCCATGACCGGCTCCGACCTTCCCACCGTAGACACCGTCATCCTCGGCGCTACCGTCCTGACCTCGACGACGCGCCCCGCGCCCGGCTACCCCGATCTGCCGCAGGAGGACAAGGCCGCCAGGGGGACGGTGACATTCCTCGCCGACCACGCGATCGGGATCGCGAACGGCGTCATCTCGTGGGTGGTGCCGTCGGCATCCGTTCCCGCCGCCGTCCTCGACGCCGCGCGCGAGCGCGTCGATGCCGTCGGCATGGTCGCATTCCCGGGGCTCATGAACGGGCACACGCACTCGCCCATGACGATGTTCCGCGGATCGGCCGAGGACGTCTCGACCCACGACTGGTTCTCCAAGTACATCTGGCCGATGGAGGTCAACCTCACCGACCGTGACGTCTACCTCGGCGCGAAGCTCGCGATCGGCGAGATGCTCCTCGGCGGGGTCACGGCGTTCGCCGATCACTATTTCGCCACTGAACAGATCGCCCGCGCCGTTGAGGAGACCGGAGCGCGCGCCCTCCTTGCCTCCACCTTCTTCTCGAGCGAGGGCGCCGAGGGGATCGGCCGTTCCGCGCGATTCGCAGAGGAGTGGAACGGCGCCGCGGGCGGCCGCATCACGACCGCGATGGGACCGCACGCGACATACACCGTCGACGATGCCGACCTGGAGCGGACGGCCGCTCACGCGGCGCGACTCGGCATCCGCACGCACATCCATGCCGCGGAGAGCATAAGTCAGACCGAGTCGAGCCTCACCAAGCGCGGCGTCACGCCCGTGCAGGTGCTGCACGACACCGGCATCCTCGCCACCGGCGCGATCATCGCGCACGGCGCGGGGATCGTCGAGAGCGACATCGAGTGGCTGAGCCCGTACGCGGATCGTGTCGGTGTCCCGGTATGCAGCAAGGTGTATATGAAACACGCGCACCCGACGACGCCGGTGCGGGTGCTGCACGACGCCGGAATCACCGTCGGCATCGGTACCGACGGACCCGCCTCCCACAACACGCTGGACATGTTCGAGAGTCTGCGGATGATGTCGCTCAAGCAGAAGGATGCCGCCCTCGACGCCACGTGGCTGACCTCGGCGCATGCGCTCGACCTCGCCACGCGTCAGAGCGCGGCGACGTTCGGCCTGGGAGACGTGCTGGGGGCCATCCTGCCGGGCTACCAGGCCGACATCGTGCTCCTCGATCCCTCCGGCCCGCACATGCAGCCGATGCACGACCTCGCCGCCGCGCTCGTCCTCAGCGCGCGGGCCAGTGACGTGCGCACCGTCCTGGTCGCGGGCGAGGTCGTGGTTCGCGATGGAAAGCTCACGAGGTTCGACGTGTCCGAGGCCATCGCCGAACTGAACGCCCGCATTCCCGAGCTCACCGACCGCACCAAGGGCACAATCCAGAACTACGCGCCCTGAGCAGCGCTCCCGCAACCGGCCCCGCTCACGCCGACGGTCGACCGCACGGCCATCCGGCAGGCGGCGTGCGGGTGCCGGCGCGATCGATCGGGTCGCGCGTGGTGCCGTAGGCGAGGGCGTGCACGAACCGACGGCGGAACGCCGTGTAATCCACGCCCGTGACCGCGCGCGTGGACGGACCGTCCGGAGTGCCCCACGCGAGTGGCGATCCATCCGCCGTGAGCGCGACGCGCGTTGCGAGCGAGCCGTTGTCGGGGGTGAAGTCCACCGGCCCCGACAGGGTCGCCGTCACGATCTCGGGGCGGTGGAGGATGACGGATGCCAAGCCGTCGTGTGCCGACGAGACCCGGCGGCCCGACTTGTGCTGGTAGAAGTCGCAATAGGCGTCGAGGATCTCTCCGGCGAAGCGGGCCGACGGAAGGTCGGAGTCGAGCAGCAGGGCGGTGACGTGCTCTTCGAGGACCGCCCCGCCAGTGACGTTGGTACCGACCATGATGACGTTGTCGTTGTTGGGCGCGCCGAAGACGCGCTCCGCCGCGACGCGGTCGTTCGCCGTGTTGGCATCCGTGCGCACGGCACTCCCGGGCGCCGGGTAGGGGCCCGCGCCGCCCATGATGACGACGGACCGGAACTTCGTCAGCAGCAGCGGATCCTTCTCCAGCGCCAGCGCGATGTTCGTCAGTGGTCCGAGCGGATGGAGGTCGATCTGCCCCGGGTGCGCATTCGCGATGCGTACGAGGTAGTCCGCGGCGCTCCCGGTGGCCAGCGCGGGGTCCGGGCGCACGTAGCCCCGATCGCCGAGGCCGTCGTGCCCGTGGACGAACCACGCGATGGACGCCTCGCCCTCGATCGGGCCGGCTGCGCCGCCGTAGATGGGGATGCCGGGTTGCTGCGCGATCCCGAGTACGTAAGCGACGTTGCGGGCGGAGTCCTCGACGTGACAGTTGCCGTAGATCGTCGTGATCCCGAGGATCTGCACGTCCGGCTGCGCGAGGAGGTACAGCAGCGAGTGGGCGTCGTCGATGCCAGTATCGGTGTCGACGACGATCCACTGCTTGCCGGCTTCGGGCGTGGGAGCCGCGGGGGTGTGCGCGTCGGTCATGGCTTCCTCACGGGATCGGGGGCGGATGGCGTCATCCTATGGGTAGCCTGCTGGCCGCTCGCGTCTCCGGGCGGCTCGATTTTGGCGATCGCGACCGAACGCACCTATTGTCTACCCATGTCAGTCGGACCCCTCGTTCCCACCCCGGGTCCCGATCTCCCGCAGCTGCTGCCGTTGGCCGGTCGCGTGGCGGGAGCGCACGAATGGGCATGCGCAGAGCGCCGACGGATCGTATGGGCAGCCGATGTGCCGCACCTGCCGGAGGGGATCGCCACAGCGGTCGAGGAGCGGTGGCACGTGCGGATCGGGCATGGCCCCGACGGCTCACGCGGACTGCCGACGTTCGCCGAGGTGTTTGCACACACCCGCGCGGAACAGGTGCTGCGGGCTTTCGCCCAACGCACCAACCTCGTGCTCAGCGGCGTTCGCACGACCGTCGTCGGCGCGGGGCCCCTGGCGAGTGCGCTCGTCGCGATGCTCACCCGGGTGGGGAGCCGCGTCACGCTCGCGACCGACGACGACGCGGCTGCCGTGCGCTTCGCGCTCCACGGTCACGACGTCGTCCCGGTCGACGCCGTCGCCGGCATCGCCGCCGAGACGACCTTCGTCACGGGTGAGGGCGACGGCGTAGTCGCCGACGACCTCACGGGTGTGCTCGCGGATGCCGGCACTTCACCCGGATCGCTCGTGGTTGCGCCGGGGGAGGGCATCGAGTCCCGGGCCTTCGTCGGGCGGCCGGATCTCCGATCTCGGCGCTGGATCGTAGAACTGCCCCCTCCGTTCGGCGAGGACTTCACCGCGAGCAGTGGCACGGCCACCCGCCCTGGCAACGCCGTGGAGTGGTACCTCGCCGACCTCGTCGTCGCTGCCTCGCTCGCAACGGTTCGCGCCGCCGCTGTCGGCGCCGATGCGGCCGCCGCCGACGCGCTGTTCGCGAAGGCGGTACGCGGATGACCGGATCGATCCTCGATCCCCGACTGTGGCCGAGCGGCGCCGACCGCATCGCGTGGGCGCGCGAGTTCATGCCGGCGTCGAAGGCGGTCGCCGCCGAGCTCGCGGCATCGGGAGCTGTTCGCGGCATCCGCGTCCTGGTCAGCGACGTGCTCGAGCCCAAGACGGCGTCGGTCGCGCTCGGCCTCGCGGAAGTGGGCGCCGAGGTGGTCGTGATGTGTTCCGGCAGGAACACCGACGACGCGGTCGCCGCTGCCCTCGTGCACGAGGGCATCCCCGTGTATGCCCGCTCGGACGCGCGCGGTGGCGATGATCTGGCGCACGCCCTCGCGGCGCTCGATCACCGGCCCGAAGTCATCATCGATGACGGCTCGTGGGTCATCCGTCTCGCGCACACGCGGCGTGCCGGCATCCTTCCGGACATCATCGGAGCGACGGAGCAGACCACGAGCGGCGTGCGTCCGTTGCGTACGATGGCGGCCGAGGGGAGTCTCGCGTTCCCGGTGGTCGCCGGCAACGATGCGCGTACGAAGTCGCTGTTCGACAATGCGTGCGGCACCGGGCAGTCCGTCGTGCTGGCGGTCGCCGACATTCTCGGTGAACCGCTGGCCGGACGCGAGGTCGTCGTCGCCGGCTTTGGACGCGTGGGAACCGGGATTGCCCGTCACGCCGCCGCCCTGGGAGCGCGCGTCACGGTTTCGGAGGTCGACGCGGTGGCGGCGCTGCAGGCCGCTTACGCCGGCTATCGAGTCGAGCCCCTCTCGCGCGCTGCCGCACATGCCGACGTGCTCATCTCCGCGACGGGCATCGCCGGCACGGTCGCTCTCGAACACCTGTTGGCGCTACCGGACGGCGCTGCTGTCGCCGTCGGCGGCGGCGTGCCGAACGAGATCGCGCTCGACGAAGCGCGGGATGCCGGGGCATACGAAATCTCCCGCAACGGCGACATCGGCACGTGGCGCCTGCCCGGCGGCCGCATGGTGCGCATTCTCGACGACGGCCACTGCATCAACGTGAGCGCCGCCGAGGGCAATCCGATCCAGATCATGGACCTCTCGTTCGGGGTTCAGCTGGCTGCTGTTGGCTACCTGCTCGCCGAGAGAGAAACGCTCACCCACGATGTGCACCTGCTGCCACGCGAACTCGATGACCACGTTGCGGCGCTCGCGCTCGCGAGCATCGGCGGCGGGATCGACCACCCGTCGGCGCGCCAGCAGGCCTTCCTGACGTCGTGGGTTCCGGGGGACGACGATGAGTGACGCGGCCGGCGCGATCGAGGTGCATCGGGCTCGCGTCGTCTTTCCCGACGCGCGCACGGCGATCGTCGATGGCGCGGTCGCGGTCGCGGCCGGTGTCGTGCGCGACGTCGGGACGTACGCCGACGTGTCGTTGCGCCTGCCGTCGCCGCCCGCGCTCGTCCACGAGTGGGACGGCATCCTCACTCCGGGCCTCGTCAACGCGCACACCCACCTGCAGTACTCCGACATGGCCGTCGTCGGTCGCGGCACCTACACGTCGTTCGAACAGTGGGGTGCGCGCTTCAACGAGTTCTATGTGCTCGAGCGGGACTGGGGCGCCTCTGCGGCCGACGGCGTGGCTCTGAGTCTGCGCGCCGGGACGACGGCCGTGGCTGAGATCGTGACCGATCTCGGCGCACGGAACGCCGTTCACGACGGCGGGCTGCACGGCATCGTCTTCTGGGAGGTGTTCGGCTGGAAGGAGGAGGCCTGGCTGCAGGACGGCGCCGACCGCGTGCTCGCCGATCTCGAAACGGTGCCGACCCCTCCGGCCCACGGGCTGTCTCCGCACGCGCTGTACTCGCTCGATGGACTCGTGCTTCGGGACCTCGCCGATATCGCGGCCCAGCGTGACCTGCGGCTTCACATACACGCCGCAGAGTCCGCGTCGGAGGACGAGTTCGTCCGCACCGGCACCGGGATGCTCGCGGAGCGGTGGCGTGAGCTCGGCCACCCGGACCTGAGGCTCCTTGCGAGCGGCGGCGTCGGAATGGGTGTCATCTCTTACCTCGACGCGCTCGGCGTGCTGTCGCCTCGCACGCATATCGCGCACGGCATCTACGTGGATGCCGAAGACCGTGCGACGCTACGCGAGCGCGGCGTCGTCGCGGCCCTGTGCCCGCGGTCCAATCGCGTCATCGGCCTCGCCGATCCACCCGTCGCGGACTACTTGAGGGAGGGGAACACGATCGCGGTCGGCACCGATTCGCTGTCGTCCTCTCCGTCGTTGAGCGTGCGCGACGACATGGCCGAGCTCTACCGCATCGCACGTGCGCAAGGCTATGCCGACGATGATCTGCATGCACGTCTGTTCGCCGCCGCGACTCTCGGTGGTGCGGCAGCGCTCGGTCTCGACGCCGGGCCCGGCGCGATCGGGCGGCTCGCGCCGGGGTATCGGGCAGATCTTGCGGTGTTCCGCGTCACCGATCGCAGCCCGCGTCACGCGCTCGCGGAGTTCGTCGAGGCCGGCGGCAGCGAGGCGCAGGCGACGATCGTCGACGGCGTCATCCGGCACCGCGCCGCGGAGCTGTGAGCGTTGATGAGCCGAGCCGTGCGCTGAGGAACGGCCGCGTATCGATCAAGTGACAGCCGTGTAAATCCTCGCGGGCGAGCGGCGTCCGAGTTTGCACGCGGCCTCGCGCGCTGGCCAGACTGTGCTGAACGTGGCAAGGGACTCTGCCCCGATGGGTCTCTGCCTGAGAAAGGAAGCACCATGAGCACTCTTCGCCGACGCAGCCGCTGGACCGTCCCCGCCGCTGGCGCCGCCCTCGTCCTCGGGCTCGCGTCGTGCAGTTCCGACGGCGGTGGCAGCTCCTCCGGCGAGGCGGACGACGACTTCAGCGGCCTCGAGCTCACAGTGTGGAGCAGCATCCCGTACGACCCTTATGACACCCTGCAGAAGGGCTACTTCGAGTCGTGCGCTGCTGACCTCGGGATGACGGTCAAGGTCGAGACCATCACCAACGACACCACGTCGAAGCTGCTTCAGGCGGCCAGCTCCAACACTCTTCCCGACATCGCGCTCCTATCGACGGACACCCAGCTGCCGCAGTTGGCCGAGGCCGGGGTCCTGAGCGACCTCGGCGATTACGGCATCACGACGGACGGTCTTACCGAGAGTGTGGCCGGGCTCGGCACCTACGACGACACGCTCGTCGGGCTCCCGGTGCAGCTCGAGAACTACGCGATGTTCTACAACAAGGCGATGTTCGCGGCGGCGGGCATCGCCGAGTTCCCGAAGACGTTCGACGAACTCGTCGCCGTCGCCAAGCAGCTGACCGCGGGTGACGTCTACGGGACCGCCTTCTCCGGTGCCGATGACGGCTCCGCGACCCTCTTCTTCCTGTCGTTCCTGCTGAGCGCCGGCGGCGACCCGGCCGACCCGACCAGCGAGGGTGCCGTCGCCGCCGTCGACCTGTATAAGAAGCTCGTAGACGAGGGCGCGTTGTCGAAGGAGTTCGTGAACTGGGGCTGGGACGCGCCGCAGCAGTGGCTCGGTGAGAAGGCTGCGATCACGATCTCCGGTCCGTGGAACATCGTCCCCGGCGCCGTCGAGCTCGACTACGGCGTCGCGCCCTTCCCGACCACGGAAGGCGGTACGCCCACCGTCAACCTGCTGGGCTACGCGTACGGCGTGCCCGTGCAGTCCGACGCGAAGCGCGTCGCGGCCGCCGCGGCGTTGGTCAAGTGCCGCTCGTCCGAGGAGAACCAGGTCGAAGTCGCCGTCCAAGGCGGTTACATCCCGGCGCTCACCGCGGCGCAGGACTCTTTCGTCGAGCAGAACCCCGACGCGAAGACTTTCGTCGACGCGGTCGCCTCGAGCTGGAACCCCGGCACGCTCGGCACCGACTGGGCCCCACTGCAGACGGTGTATGTCAACGCCCTTCAGGATGTCGCGGTCAACGGGGTGAGCGCCGCAGACGCCTTGGCCAAGGCGGCGCAGTAGTGACATCGACTGTCGCGCGGGAGCGGCCGGGGTCCCCACGCCCCGGCCGCTTCCGGCTTTCGCTCTCCCAGCGGAGAAGCGCCGAGCTGTGGCTGTTCCTGCTGCCGGCGGCGTTGTTCTTCGGGGTCTTCTTCGTCTACCCGGTGATCTACGGCGTACGCCTCGCGACGTCCGACGTCAACGCCGGCACCTTCATCACCGGCAAGGCGGACTTCGTCGGATTCGGCAACTTCGTCGACGTCTTCGGTTCTCCCCTTCTGGGCAGAGCGATCGTCAACACGGTCGTCATCGCCGTCGTTGCGGTCGTGGCGCAACTCGTGATCGGCCTGGCGATCGCGCTGCTGTTCAATCGCCGCTTCCCTGGCAGCAAGTGGATGCCGGTTCTCGTCCTCCTGCCATGGCTGCTCCCCTCCGTGGTGGTCGCGACGATCTGGAAGTGGCTGCTCGCCGGAGACGGCCCGATCAATGCGGTGCTCAGGAACCTCGGCCTGCCAACGCCGCTGTGGCTCGCCGACCAGACGACGGCCCTTCCCGTCGTGATCGCCGTCGCCGTGTGGTCCGGCATCCCCTACTGGGTCACGATCCTCGGCGCCGCTCTCAAGCAGGTGCCGCTCGATCAGCTCGAAGCGGCACAACTCGACGGTGCCGGTGCCTGGCGCAGGCTCTTCTCGATCGTCATCCCCACGATCCTGCCGGTCGTCTCCGTCCTCATCGTGATGAGCGTCGTGTACTCCCTGCTCATCGTCGATCTGGTTCTCGTGCTGACATTCGGCGGACCGGCGAATGCGACCGTGACCCTTGGCATCCTCGCCTATCGCGAAGCGTTCCAGGAGTTCAAGTTCGGCGTTGCGGCCGCCTATGGCGCGGTGCTGCTCGTGCTGACGCTGTCGTTCGCGCTGTTCTACGTGTGGCTGTCACGTCGGCAGGAGGCGGACTGATGGCAAGAGCGAAGCACGACTCGACCGCCACGGAGATGATGGTCAAGGCGACCATCCCTCCCGGGAAAGAGCCGCGCGTGCGGGGGTGGCGCTGGACGGCGGTGGCGACGGCGTTCCTCATCCTGTTCCTTTTCCCGCTGTGGCTCATGGCGTCGGCGTCGCTTCAGCCGGGAGTGTCGTCCGCGACCGTGCAGTGGTTCCCTACGGCGCCGCAGTTCGACGGCTACGGCGACGCGCTCGCCGCCGGCGGCCTCGGCGGCCTGCTGGTGAGCCTGGTCGTCTCGGTGTGCGCGGTCGCCCTGACGCTCGTCATCGCGATTCCGGCGGCGTTCGCGCTCAGCCGTCTGCGCTCGCGCGGAGTGTCGATAGCGATGACGTTACTGCTGCTGGCTCAGATGATCCCCGGCGTCGTGCTGACCCTCTCGTTCTACTCGATGTTCAACTCGTGGGGCCTGCTCAACTCGATCGTCGGCCTGGTGCTGGCAAACTGCACCGCGAGCATCCCGTTCGCGGTGATCCTCATGCGCTCGTTCATGTACGGGATCGACACCGAGATCATGGAGGCGGCGCAACTGGACGGCGTGGGCCCGATCGGGAACCTCATCCGCATCGTCGTGCCGATCTCGCGCAACTCGGTCATCACGGCCGCAGTGTTCACGTTCCTGTTCACGTGGGGCGACCTGCTGTTCGGGCTGACGCTTGTCACCCGCACCGAGATGTACCCGATGACCGTCGTCATCTTCAACATGACGACCTCACCGCTCAATCAATGGGCGGCGGTCATGGCGGCCTCGCTCCTGGCCAGCATCCCCGCGTTCTTCGTGGTCTTCGGGCTCCAGCGCTACGTGAAAGAGGGAGTGGCGGCGGGGTCGGGCAAGTGACCGGGCCGGACCTCGTGCCAAGGCGCGCCGTCGACGGAACCGTCATCGAATGGGTCGCGCGCCCTGCGCTGGCCGACGTGCTCGACCTGGAGCCGCACCCCGAAGGCGGCTGGTACCGGCGCACGTGGGCCGGAACGCAGACTGTCACGGTCGTGGACGACACGGGCGGCGAGCGGCGTCGGCCCATCGCGACGCTGATCGTCTTTCTCCTTCCGGCGGGGGAGGCGTCGGCGTGGCACCGGGTCTCGTCGGACGAGGTGTGGATCTGGTCGGGTCTCGGGCCGGTGGACCTGCAGCTCGGAGGGCCCGGCGACGAACCCGTGCCGGGCGCGGTGCTCCGCCTCGGCGAGGCTTCCGCGGAGTTCGCGCCGCAGCAACTGGTTCCCGCGGGAGTCTGGCAGCGGACGCTGCCTGCGGAGCACGATGCGCTCGTGAGCTGCCTCGTCGCTCCCGGTTTCGACTTCGAAGATTTCGAGCTCGAGGTCGATGCCTCGCCGGACGGCGCGGAGTGACCCCGGTCGAGACGTTCTGGGCGGACGCCGGGGATGTCGTCCACACGACGCGGTCCGGCGCCATCACGGGGCTCGCGAAGGATGACGTCGCCGTGTTCCGGGGCATTCCCTATGCCGAAGCACCCGTGGGGCCGCTCCGCTTCGCCCCGCCGCAGCGCAAGAGCGCCGCGCATGAGGACGGGTTCGACGCGCGCGCGTGGGGAGCGACGCCGCAACGCGTTGCTCCCGGGTTCGCGATGCCCGAGCCCAGCGTCCCCGGTGACGACATCCTGAACCTCAACGTGTTCGCCCCCATCGGCGACCTGGACGCCGGACCTGCGCTTCCCGTGCTCGTGTGGATCCATGGCGGCGGCTATCAAGCGGGGTCGGCGGCGAGCAACTGGTACGACGGGCGCGCGTTCGCCCGCGCCGGCATCGTCGTCGTGTCGATCTCCTACCGCCTCGGTTTCGCGGGGTTCGGCCATGTCGACGGCGCCGTCGCAGACCGCGGCGTGCTCGACTGGATCGCCGCGCTCGGATGGGTGCAGGACCACATCTCGTCATTCGGAGGCGATCCGGGCCGGGTGACCATCGCGGGCCAGTCCGCGGGCGGTGGGGCGGTGCTGGCGCTGCTGAGCACGCGCACGGCGGACGGGCTGTTCCACCGGGCGTGGGCGCTGTCGGGCATTCTCGAATCCGCCACGCCCGAGCAGGCTCTGCAGCGTGGTGCCGCTTTCGCGCAGGCGCTCGGAGCGCCGGGGACGAACACCGCCGACCTTGCGCAGTTCGACGATCGCACGATCGAACTTGCGGGCGCTTCGCTCGGAACGACCCCGTTCCTGCCGCAGAGCGGCGGAGCGCTGTTCCCCGACGGTGTCGTGGCGGGGCTCGGCGCGAGCGCTGAGATCCCGCTCGTACTGGGTGCCACCGCCGATGAGATGGCGTGGGAAGCGGGGGAGACGCCGATGAGCGGTGCGGATGCCGGGCAGTTCATGGCGGGTCTCGGCATCGCCGCCGGCGACGCGGACGAGTTTCTCGGCAGCATTCCGGAGCTCGGTCGGACGCGGTCGCGCATCCTGTCGGAAGCGCTGTTTCGCGCGGCCGTGGTCGACGTGCAGCGGCGCAGGCCTCCGGAGAACACCTGGGTTTACGACTATCGATGGGGACCGGCTCCACGGCGGGCCGCACTCCACTGCAACGAGATCCCGGTGTTCTTCGGCATCGCCGACGATCCCACCGCAGAGGTCGTCCTCGGCGGCGACATCCCCGAAGACGTCCTGGGCCTGCACCGGGACGCGGTGCGGTTCGTGCACGGGCACGCACCCTTCGCTCGCGACCCGGGCACCGTCCGCATCTATGGCGACGACATCGGCGACGGGTATGCGGTCGCCGCACCGCTCGTACGCCGGTGGGAGTCGCGGGACCGCTGAGGCGGCCGCGCCCGGGCTCGCGGGCGGTGTGCGGGAGGTCGCGAGCACTCACAGTTCTGCGGAGATCTGCAGTTCTGCGGATCGATCTCCCCGGATTCGTCCTCAGAAGTGCGGAACTCCGCAGAAGTGTGCGTCAATCGGCTGCGTCAATCCACTTCTTGGATGTCAGCGGAGACGCCGAGCGCGACCCGTCTCGCGAGAGCACCACGATGTCCCATCGCGACGCACGATGCCGCGAGCGCGATCGGATCAGTTTTTCAGGGGCGCTGCCGCGCGGCGGGGCGGGGAAGTCTGAGTCACGTCACGAAGACTCTCGCTTCAGCTTTTCAGCGGCGCTACCGCGCCGTGGGGGCGCGAAAATCTGCCTCAGGTGGCGAGACTTTCGCTTCAGCGCATCGCGTCGCCGATGTAGGAGTACTTGAGGAACACCTCGGACGCCCAGTCGGCCTCGTCGAGCACGCCCTGCACCGCCGTCAGCATGTACTTCGAGTCCCATCCCATATAGAGGTAGGGGCCTGCCTCCCCGGCATCCAGCCGGTCCCACTGCCCGTTCCACGCCATCGCGGGGTAGACGGGCCCGCCACGGCGCGCGCTGAAGTCGACGACGGCCCGCCGCGACGTGGGAGACTCCGCCCAGAGACGCTTGAAGATGCGGTTGAACAGATACCGGACGTCCTTCACCTCCCAGTGCTCGCCGCGGAACTCGACGTAGTCGAACTCGCGCTCCCAGCCGCGCGGCCAGCCGCGGCGCTGCTTCGCGTCGAGGATGGGCGTGAGGTTGTCGTCGTCGATGCTGACGACGGCGGGACGGCGCCACACCGCGAGTAACCTTCCAGTCAGCGCTTCGGTGCGTCGCGCGATCGCCGCCGTGCTCCACGCATCGGCATCCGCCACCTCGCGGGTCAGCGGCAGCGCACTGTCGCGATACACGTCGCGCTTGGCGGGGTAGGTCGCGTCGAAGGCGCGCTCGAACAGGCTCTCCTCCAGCAGCGTCAGATTGCCGAGCGTCGGGGCCAGCGCACGGAAGCTGTTCTGCTCATCGTCGGACAGGTCGGCCCAGCGCCGGATGCCGTCGGGTGACCAGTCGTCGCCGGGGGAGAGGGGTGCGACGTGCTCGATGTCCCATCCGCCGTCGAGGCCCGCTCCCGACAGTCGACCCAGCACATACCTGGCGTGCGGCAGCGCGGTGTACTTCAGGCCCACGCGCGTGCGCTCGTCGGAAGGCGTGATGCGCGCGATCGCGCGCACGAGGTCGTCACGGCCGAGGCTCGTCGCCCGGCACAGCCGAGCGACCAGCCGCTCGGTCGTCACGCCGACGACCGTGCGTCGCAGCAGCAGCGACTGCAGGTGCTCGAGCGTCTCGATGAGGTCATCGTGGCCGAGCTCCCCGTGCAGGTGATCACGGTACAGCCGCATGACGAGTGGGGAGATGCCGCGGCCGAACACCGCGAGAGAAGCGAACTGCTCGCCGATGGAGGCGTCGGGCGTCTCGCTCGGCTCCAGCAGCAACCTGTAGATCCGCGCGAACTCTCGCCACTGCGCCGCTCGGCGGCGGAGCGTGGTGACGTCGAGACGGGGGAACTCGTGGCGGAACGCGTCGTACACGCCCCTTGTCCCGGTCGCGGTGACCTCGCGACCCGTGAGCATGACGAGGTAGTGGCGCCAGAAGGCCCCGATCTGCTCGCCGGTGGCGCGCTCGATCGGCAGCCAGAACTCGTTCTCGATCTCCGTCTGCTCGGCGTGCGAGAGCCCCATGAGAACGTAGTTGTGGATGAGCTCGTGGTCGCGCAGCGGTTCGCCGGTGGAGTTGAGGCTCTCGAAGATCTGCTGCGCGTTCGCGTGGGCGCCGAGAGTGATCGACACGTGCTCGAGCTTCTGCAGCCCCCGCCAGATGTGCGCCGCTTCGCCGGGGCGGATCTGACTGCGGAAGAACGCGTAGTTGTCGTCGAAGCGCGAGGCCCGGTCGTGCTCGTCCTCGGTGCGGCGTGCGAGGACGACGCTCTCGAACACGTCGGCCCACTCGCGGTGCGGCCGCAGCTTCGTGCGGCGCGGATCGTCGGCGCGCACGAGCACGCGCTCCAAGTCGGCCGCCAGGTGCGGGTCGTCATCGCGGAGAGTGTGATGCAGAGCCGCGACGAGCAGCATGAGCGTCGTGATCCGCTGCTGGCCGTCGATCAGCACGAGATGCGCGCCGTCGGCATCCGTTCCGCCCGCCGTCGACAGGATCGAACCGATGAAATGCGTGTCGTCGGTGCCGGCGTCGGCGACCGCGCGCACGTCGCCGAGAAGCTGCTCGCACCCGCCGATGTCCCACCGATACTGCCGCTGGTAGACGGGGACCACGATCGTGGTGTCGGATGCCGAGAGCCAGCCGATCGTGCCGACGGCGACGGCTGCGACGTTGGCGGCGGGGACGTGCGTGTCGTTGCTCATGATCTCCGAATCGCTCACTGGCAGACCCCGGTCGAGTCTACTGGCCAAGCCGAAGGCCCTCTGTAGGCTTGCTCAGTCGGGCTTGTAAAAACTTCGCTCGTCCGGCAGAAAGGGCAATACTCGTCATGGCATACATCAAGAGCGCTGCGCTCGAGGAGACCGGCTACGTCGTCCTCGACAGCTACGGCAGCCAGATCGACCCGAAGGAATGGCTCGACATCGAGTACGTCGACTGGAAGTCCTCGGGCGACACGCGGTTCGCACCGCTGGCCTCGGCCAAGGGTGAGATCGAATGCAACGGATTCTGGAACCACAAGCCGCCGCGCACCGACAAGGACGGCGTGTGGATCGACTCGCAGACCGAGATCGCACCTACCCTGACCGCGCGGGCCAAGGAGCCGGGCTCCAACGTCGGCCGCTGCCGCATCATCGAGCTGCAGCCCAACACGTACGCGGATTGCCTCTACAACCTGCACCAGGACGATAACAACCGCCTGAACCCCGACGGCACCGGCTGGGTCGTCCGGTCGTTCTTCAACCTGACCGACGACAAGGACAGCTACTTCGTCCTCCGCGAGAACCGCACCGACCCGAGCGAAGAGACCCGCATCGCCCTCCCGGCGGGCGCCCAGCTGGTCATCGACACTCAGCGCCTCTGGCACGCCGCCGCCCACTACGGCACCGAGCCTCGGTACTGCCTCATCACCTCGTGGGAGTCGGGCCCCGAGCTCGACGCGTACATCGAGAAGTACCACGGCGTGAACAAGGTCGACAGCTTCCCCGTCGACCAGGAGACGCTCGACGCCGGCCAGATCGAGCAGGAGCGCCGCATCGCCGCCCGCGCCGCCGCGCTTGCGGCCCGTGGCCAGCGCGAAGTGAACGTGATGAGCGAGGCCTGAGTCTCCCGCCACGTCGTCAGAAGGGCCCCGGCTTCGGCTGGGGTCCTTCTCGTTGCACGGCGTGTTCGGGCGGCGTTTGCGCCTCGCGCAACCGATGTGGTCAGACCACTTGTGGCTGCCTGCGTTTGTGTTGTATCGTGTGGCTATTCGAGGAGGAACCGTGTACGCGACGGAGCGCCAGCAGCTGATCGAGCACCTGGTCACCACAGAGGGCCGGGTCGCGGTCGTCGAGCTCGCGCGGCGGTTCGGGGTCACGACCGAGACGGTCCGGCGCGACCTCGATTCCCTGGAGCACGCCGGCGCGGTACGCCGCGTGCA
The DNA here is from genome assembly GCF_049661145.1 of Microbacterium sp. GTDB lineage: Bacteria > Actinomycetota > Actinomycetes > Actinomycetales > Microbacteriaceae > Microbacterium. Next base: position 2,485 of record NZ_JBASZT010000015.1, on the reverse strand, counting down.
CGGCGGTGCCGTCTCCCGCACGAGAGTCAGCACGGCAGAGACCTCACTGGCAGAGCGGTCGGAGCGGCGCAGCGACGCCAAACTCGCGATGGCGACACGCGCCTTGGACGCCGTCGGATCCCTCACGGAAGGGTCGATCTACATCGACGCCGGCACGTCCACCGCGGCCCTCGCGCACGCACTCGCGCAACGGTCGGTCGGAGTCGGGCACCCGCTCGAGGTCGTGACGCATTCGATGACGATCGCGCATCTGCTCGCCGGGGCGTCGGGGTTGAACCTCACAGCCATCGGTGGTCGGGTGCGGACGCTGACGGCTGCGGCCGTGGGCGCGCAGACCGTCGAGGCCATCGGGCGGTTGCGTCCCGACCTCGCCTTCATCGGCACCAACGGCGTCTCCGCCGAGTTCGGGCTGAGCACGCCCGACCCCGACGAGGCCGCTGTCAAGCGCGCCATCATCGCCGCTGCCCGGCGCGTCGTCGTGCTGGCTGATGCCGACAAGTTCGATGCCGAGCTGCTGGTCTCATTCGCCGATCTCGGCGACCTCGACATCCTCGTCACCGACGTCGAGGTGCCCCCCGTGCTGGCCGAGCGGCTGGATGCCGCAGATGTGGAGGTCTGGACCCCATGATCGTCACCGTCACCGCAAACCCCTCGCTGGATCGGACCGTGACCTTGGCGGGTCCCCTCCGGGTCGGGGAAGTGCAAAGCGCAAGAGAAGTGCGGGAGGATGCCGGCGGCAAAGGCATCAACGTCACCCGCGTCGTCGTTGGCTCGCAGCACGCGAGCGTCGCGGTGCTTCCCCTGGATGCCGATGACCCCTTCGCGGTCGCCCTTCGTGCCGCGGAGGTTCCGGTCGTGGCAGTGCCGCTGGCGGGTAATGCGCGCGCCAACCTCACGATCGTCGATGGCGAGGGCGTGACGACCAAGGTGAACCTCCCGGGTGTCACCCGCGACACGGCGGACGGGGCGGCGCTCATCGCGGCTGCTGTCGAGGCTTCCGGGGGCGCTCAGTGGCTCGTCCTGGCAGGCTCCCTACCGCCAGGGCTGCCGACGGACTTCTACGTCGAGGTCATTCAGGCGGTGCGCGCCGCCCACGCCAACCCGCCGCAGATCGCCGTCGACACCTCCGGCCCGGCCCTGCGGGCCGTCGTGGAGCGCGGTGCCCCCGACCTCATCAAGCCGAACGACGAGGAACTCGTCGAACTCGCCGGCATCCCCCTAGACCCCGGCCTCGCCCTGTGCGACGCGGTGGTCGCGGTGGCAGCCGGGCTCGTGCCCGCGAAGGTCGGGGCCGCATTCGTCACCCTCGGCGGCGACGGCGCCGTGCTGGTCACGGCCTCCGGCGCCTGGTTCGGCACGCCGCCTCCGACGCGAGTGCGGAGCACGGTGGGAGCCGGTGACAGCTCGCTGGCCGGATTCCTCCTCGCCCATGAAGACGGCGCAGACCCCGAAGAGTGCGTGCGCACCGGCATCCGCTACGGATCGGCTGCCGCGTCGCTCCCCGGAACGCAGGCGCCCACCCCCGCTGACTTCCTCCCCGGCGACGTGCCGGTGAGGTCCCTCACCCCCTGATCCATCCCCGACCACTGGAGGTCAACCGTGTCAGACATCATCACGCCGGCGCTCGTCAGCCTCGACGAGCCGCTCGGCACCGACAAAGCCGCCGTCATCACGGCGCTGGCCGCGCGGGTCGCGGCCGCGGGTCGCGCGACCGACGCCGCCGAGCTCGCGCGCGGAGCGATGGCCCGCGAAGAGCTCGACGCGACCGGTCTTCCGGGCGGCATCGCTATTCCGCACTCCAAGAATCGCGCCGTCACGCAGGCTTCCCTCTCGTTCGCCCGGCTGCGTCCCGGGGTGGATTTCGGTGCCGACGACGGTCCGGCCGACCTCGTGTTCCTGATCGCTGCGCCCGACACGGCGGCTGAGGAGCACCTCGCGGTGCTCTCCAAGCTCGCCCGCAGCTTCATGCGCGAGGAGTTCACGGCGGGGCTCCGCGCGGCGAAGACTCCGCAGGAGATCGTCGACCTCGTCGTCGCCGCGACCTCGGACGCGCCGGCCGCCGCTGCGGCACCCGCCCCGGCATCCGCTCCTGCTGCACCGGCACCCTCCGCCGACTCGGCTCACGAGATCGATGGCCGTCCGGCCCGCATCGTCGCCGTGACGGCGTGCGCGACGGGCATCGCCCACACGTTCATGGCCGCCGACGCGCTGACCGCCGAGGGCAAGAAGCTGGGTGTCGACCTCACCGTCGAGCCGCAGGGCTCCAGCGGATACCAGGCGATCGACCCGAAGATCATCGAGGCGGCGGATGCCGTCATCTTCGCGGTCGACGTCGACGTGCGCAGCCCCGAGCGTTTCGCCGGCAAGCCCGTCATTCGCTCCGGTGTCAAGCGCGGCATCGAGCAACCCGGCAAGATGATCGACGAGGCCATCGCCGCCGCCGGCGACCCCAATGCGTCGCGCGTCCCTGCGGGCGCGGCCGCCG
>NZ_JBASZT010000014.1:0-3855 GCF_049661145.1 Microbacterium sp. | reverse complement strand
CCTCGACGCCATCGCGGCGCAGACGCTCGGCGAGGCGCACCCCGTGAGGACCGTCGTGCGCGATGATCGCCCTCACGGGGTGCCTCCCGAGGTCGGCACGATCGACAGGCTCGACCCGTCGGTGACGGCGGCGAGGGCTGCGGCGACGTCGGCGCGGGCGATGACGAGCTCGACGGCCGTGCCGCCGGAGCCCATCATGGTCTCATCGCGATCGACGGAGACGACGGTGGCGGAGGGGACGAGGATGCGCGGCGTCTCATAGACCCCGCGCTCACGTTGCGGGGCCGCCCACAGTTCCACATCGGATCCCGCGGCGACAGCGGCGGGCACCGCCGTCGCACTGTGCACGACGATCGTCGTGGAGCGCGCCCGCGCGGCGTCACCGACGGCATCCTGCGGGACGAGCTCGCCCGCCGTGATCGTCCGCGTGGCGACAGCATCCGGCCGAAGGGTCGCCGGTGACGCGTAGGATTCCTCGAGCTGCCCGAGCGCGACCTCGACGACACGCAGGTCGTCGGCATCCACCGCCTGCCCTGGCGTGATCGTGCGGGCGGCCGCGAACACGGGCGCGGTCTGACGGGCCGCCGCGACGACGAACCACACGCCGGCCACCGATACCACGACCAACGCAATGCCCAGCAGAAATCTCACGTCGGCCCAGAAGGCGCGCGGACGTGGGCGCGCGGTGACAGGGAGCTCGCTCATGTCCCCATCGTCATCGATTCTCGCCGTCCGGCGTCGAGGTTATCCACAGGGCGGCGTGGAGAGGGGACCAGCGGTCGGGGCGCACGCATAATTGCCTCATGCCCGAATCCCCGAAATCCGGTGCGCACCTGCTGACCCCCGCCCAAGTGGCCGAGATGCTCCAGTTGCCCGTCGACGAAGTCATCGCGCTCGTGCTCGACGGGCACCTGCGCGGCATGAAGGTCGGATCCCCAGCACGCTGGCGCATCGAAGCCGACAGCGTCACCGGCTATCTCGACGACCAGGCCGAGGAGGCCCGCCGCATCGCACTGTGGCGAGAATCGAACGCCGCGAGTTTTCCGGAGTTGTGGGGACGCGGAAACGTGCGCAACCCCGACTGAGCGACCCCAAGTGCGGCGCTCAAGGCAGTGAGATCAGGGCAGTGCGATCAGGGCAGTGCGATGGGCGCCGCCAGGCCCACAGCAGCGATCGCGGCGAATGGGATCACGCGGAACCCGGTCACCGCCCCGGCACGCCGAGGCTGATCGATGTCATGGAGCGCGAGATCGAAGTGATCGGCCGCGGCCCGATCGATCGTCCCGTGCAGCGCAGCGGCGCCGGCCACCCGCACGGTGACACCGACGCGGCGGCGCGCGACATCGCGCAGGACGAACCCGAGCCCCATGCGCTGACCGAGGGTGTCACCCGGTGCGGCGTCGCGAACGCTGCCGAGCAGGTCGGGGGCCGGCAGCGTCAGCGCGCGCACGGCGTCGAGCGGCACGATCCACAGTGCGCGCGAAGCCGCGCGGCGCAGACCGTCACCAGGCGGGTCAGCGGCGAGAGCGAACCAGTCGGCGCCCACGCGGGAGACACGACCTTCCAACGTCCCTCCGTCGGTCAGTTCGCATGCCGCAGGGCGTGCCGTCCCCGCGGCGGCGAGTGCGACGAGTCGCTCGCGCAACGTGACGCGCGAAAGTCGCAGCCGCTCGGATTCCGTCTCCAACGCAGCGCGCTCGGCCTCCCATTCGGAGTCGAGCTGATCTTCCAGGTCTTCGAAGAACCGATCCCAGCGCACACCCCGGAGAGTACGCGGATGCCGCGGATGCCGCACACAACTGTCCACAGGGCACTTGTCCACAGGTTGGAGGATTCTCATCCCACGGTCGCAGACGCTGTGTTGTACTCGTGGGCACGCCACCCCGGCATCCCGAACACGCACAGGAGGTCTCGGATGACCCAGCCCCAGGGCGGATCCGCCCGCACCTCCACGCGATACGGATCTGCGCTCGAGATCGCCGAGTACTTCGCTCCCCAGCGGACTCCCACCGAGTCGCTCCCGGAGCCGGCGCCGCTGCTGCAGAATCTGACGCTCGGTGTGCTGGAGGTCCTGGCGGGGGTCCGCGAGGTCGAGCAGCTGGCGCGGTGGCTGGACGAAGACGCGTTCCGCGTCCTCGTCACGCGCGCCAACCTGTCGGCGCGGGCGCGCAGCGCGCGCGGGGTCGCTCCCGCCCGTCCGGCGTACCGTATCCTGTCCACGCACACTTCCTCGCCGGCCGACGGCGTCATCGAGGGCGTCGTGATCGCGGCCGGGCCGGCACGCACGCGAGCAGTAGCGGTACGCCTGGAGGGGTGGGACGGACGCTGGCGCGCGACATCGCTCGGCTTGCTCTAGCTCGAGAGTCTCGCGACCCCTGCAGGTTCTCTCGCCCCCACGGCGCGGCAGCGCCCCTGAAAAGCTGACCGGCCTCGTGTCACTGCCGATATGACGCGAGGAAGTTGCCGAGGCGCTGAATCGCCTCCGTGAGCACACGGGCCTCGGGCAGCGTCACGATGCGGAAGTGATCCGGCGTCGGCCAGTTGAACCCGGTTCCCTGCACCAGCAGCACGTGCTCGGCCACCAGGAAGTCGTACACGAACTTCGCATCGTCGCGGATCTCGTAGACCTCGGGATCGAACCGCGGGAACGCGTACAGCGCACCGCGCGGTTTGAGACACGTGACGCCCGGGATGGACACGAGCGCGCTCCACGCGGCATCCCGCTGCTCGTGCAGCCGGCCGGTCGGAGCGATGAGCGCGTCGATGGACTGGACGCCGCTGAGGGCCGCCTGCACGGCGTGCTGCGCCGGGACATTGGGGCAAAGGCGCGTCGAGGCGAGCAGCTGGATGCCCTCGAGAAAGCCCGCAGCGTGTTTCTTGGGGCCCGTGATCACGAGCCACCCGGAACGGTAGCCGGCGACCCGGTACGTCTTCGACAGCCCGTTGAAGGTGAGGCAGAGCAGGTCCGGTGCGAGGGTCGCGAGCGGGACGTGCTCGGCGTCGTCGAACAGGATGCGGTCGTAGATCTCGTCGGAAAGCAGCAGCAGCGAGTTCTCCCGCGCGAGCTCCACGATTCCCTGCAGCACTTCGCGCGAGTAGACGGCGCCCGTGGGGTTGTTGGGGTTGATGACGACGATGGCCTTCGTGGCCGGGGTGATCTTCTCGCGGATGTCGTCGAGGTCGGGCTGCCAGTCGCCATCGTTGACACAGCGGTAATGCACCGGCGTGCCGCCGGCGAGACTCGTCATGGCGGTCCACAGCGGGTAGTCGGGCGACGGGATGAGGACTTCGTCTCCAGTGTCGAGCAGCGCCTGCATCGTCATCGTGATGAGCTCGGAGACCCCGTTGCCGAGGTAGACGTCGTCAGGATCGAACTTCGGAAAGCCGGGGACCTGCTCGTAGCGCGAGACGACGGCGCGCCGCGCGGACATGATGCCACGGCTGTCGCTGTACGCGTGCGCGTACGGCACCGCCTCGATCATGTCGCGCACGATCTGGTAGGGCGCCTCGAACCCGAAGACGGCCGGGTTCCCCGTGTTGAGCTTGAGGATGCGATGCCCGTCGGCCTCGAGCCGGTCGGCCTCCACCAGTGCTGCCCCGCGGATCTCGTAGAGGACGTCTTTGAGCTTGGAGGACTGGTCGAGGATGCGGGGACTCATCGGATCAGGATATCGTCGGCCCGGCCGGGCTTGCCTCCGGCGGGGTCGCACATAGTCGCAATCCTCAGCGCAAAGCGGCCATTCGCGACCCGCCCGCGGGTCTCGTCGGGGCTACTTCTTCTTCTCGGCGGCGCGACGGGCGGCGCGGTTCAACGGGGCGGGCGCGCCGGCACCGGAGGCCGCGGCATCCGTCCGC
>NZ_JBASZT010000013.1:0-19136 GCF_049661145.1 Microbacterium sp. | reverse complement strand
TCGCGACACCGCGGCGGCCGTGGGCGCACCGGCTGGAGCAGGCACCGCGGTGCCCCGCCGCACCGATTCCGGTGACGCGAGCGGCGCCGGCGATGAGGCGACCCGGCGACGGACCACGAAAGGCTGGGACATGTCCCGAAGCTATGCCGCCACAGACAGCGGCGGGGAGCGGAGGAGCCGATCGGTGGACAGTTCGACGAAATCGCCTGCTGGGGAGAGGGCGATGGCGCGATCGGCCAGGAGCACAGAGCCAGGAGCGCGGGAAAAAGATGAGGGGGGCGGCATCCCACTGGGGGAAAGCGGGATGCCGCCACGCGATGTCCCGGGACGGGGGTGATCGGGACACGCGACGCCAGAATCGATGTTCGGCCGCGACCGAGCATACGCACCGGGACGGTGGTACTCCAGTTGTTGGGGCGTGTCGCGAGCGATATATCGGCTGTGGCAGTCAAGTCGCTTTTCGTGGTGTAGCCGTTGTTCCTCCGGATGGCGGGTCTGGAAGGACGTGGCGATCCCCTACTATCGGCGGTAGTGCCGAGGGGGGCGATCTCGCTAGGTTTCCTGCATCGTCGGGTACTGTGTCCCGGCCCTCGTCCGCCGCAAAGGAGCGCGCACATGAGCAGCCAGATCGACCACCTGCTGAACGAGACCAGGCGCTTCGCGCCGTCGCCGGAATTCGCGGCCGAAGCCGTCGCCACGGTTGCGCTGTACGAACAGGCGGATGCCGATCGGGAGGCGTTCTGGGCGGAACAGGCCCGAGAGCTCCACTGGCACACCCCGTTCACGCAGGTGCTGGACTGGTCGAACCCGCCGTTCGCGCAGTGGTTCGCCGACGGCGAGCTCAATGTCGCCTACAACTGCCTCGATCGCCACGTCGAGGCAGGGCGCGGCGACCGTGTCGCGTTGCTCTGGGAGGGTGAGCCCGGCGACTCGCGCCGCATCACCTACGCGGAGCTCACCGACGAAGTGAAGCGCCTCGCGAACGTACTGACCGACCTCGGCATCGGCCACGGCGACCGTGTCGCCATCTACATGCCGATGATCCCCGAGGCGATCGCCGCGATGCTCGCCGTCGCGCGGCTCGGCGCGATCCACTCCGTCATCTTCGGCGGGTTCTCGGCCGACAGTCTGCGCTCCCGCATCGACGACGCCGGGGCGCGGCTGGTCATCACTGCAGACGGCGGCTACCGCAAGGGCCGCGTCTCACCACTCAAGCCCGCCGTCGACCAGGCGCTCGGCGACCGCGGAAACGGTCCGCAGGAGACCGTGGAGCACGTGCTCGTGGTGAAGCGGACCGGTAATGACGTCGGCTGGAACGAGGATCGCGACATCTGGTGGCACGACGTCGTGCCCTCGGCATCCGCCGATCACGAAGCACTGCCTTTTCCCGCCGAGAACCCGCTGTTCATCCTGTACACCTCGGGCACGACGGGTAAGCCGAAGGGCATTCTGCACACGTCGGGCGGCTACCTCACCCAGGCGGCGTTCACGAATCGTGTCGTGCACGACCTGCATCCCGAGACAGACGTGTTCTGGTGCACGGCCGACATCGGCTGGATCACCGGGCACTCCTACGTGACGTACGGACCGCTCGCCAACGGAGCGACGCAGGTGCTCTACGAAGGGACACCGGACTCCCCGCATCCGGGGCGCTGGTGGGAGATCGTGGAGAAGTACGGCGTGACGATCCTCTACACCGCGCCCACCGCGATCCGCTCGTTCATGAAGCTCGGCCGCGCCATCCCGAAGCAGTTCGACCTCAGTTCGCTGCGGCTGCTCGGCTCGGTGGGCGAGCCCATCAACCCCGAGGCGTGGATGTGGTATCACAAGATCATCGGCGGCAAGACCGCGCCGATCGTCGACACGTGGTGGCAGACCGAGACCGGCGCGATCATGGTGTCGGCGTTGCCGGGAGTCACCGAGACCAAGCCCGGTAGCGCCCAGGTGCCGCTGCCGGGCATCTCGATCGACGTCGTCGATGACGACGGCAACCACGTCGGCAACGGCAACGGCGGACTACTCGTGATCACGAAGCCCTGGCCGTCGATGCTGCGCGGCATCTGGGGCGACCCGGAGCGATTCGTGGAGACCTACTGGGAGAAGTTCCAGAAGCAGGGCTATTACTTCGCGGGCGATGGAGCACGCCTGGACGAGGACGGCGACGTCTGGTTCCTCGGCAGGGTCGACGACGTGATGAACGTGTCGGGCCACCGCCTGTCGACGACCGAGATCGAGTCCGCGCTCGTGGGCAACGAGGCCGTCGCCGAGGCCGCCGTCGTCGGCGCGTCGGACGAGACCACCGGCCAGGCCGTCGTGGCGTTCGCCATCATCAAGCAGAGCTACCTCGACGCCCACTCCCCCGAGGGTCTCGCCGACACGCTGCGACGCTGGGTCGGCGAGCAGATCGGACCGATCGCGCGCCCGCGCGACGTGTACATCGTGGGCGAGCTGCCCAAGACCCGCTCCGGCAAGATCATGCGGCGCCTGCTACGCGACGTCGCAGAGGGTCGCGAAGTCGGCGACACGACGACGCTCGCCGACACGATGGTCATGAGCGTCATCAGCGCGCAGGTGAAGTAGCGGCGGTCAGGCGAAGCTGAAGACGACCTCGACCTCGACGGGCGAGTCCAGCGGCAGCACGGGCACGCCGACGGCGGAGCGCGCGTGACGGCCGGCGTCGCCGAAGATCTCGCCGAGCACTTCGCTCGCGCCGTTGATGACACCCGGCTGACCGGTGAACTCGGGCACCGAGGCGACGAAGCCGGTGACTTTGACGACGCCGGTCAGCCGCTCCAGATCGCCGACGGCGGCTGCCGCCGCGGCGAGGGCGTTGAGGGCGCTCTGTCGCGCGTAGTCCTTGGCGTCGGATGCCGGGACCAGCTCGTGCCCTTCGCCGACCTTGCCGGTCGCGGGCAGCGCGCCGGACACCATCGGCAGCTGGCCGGAGGTGTAGACGAGGTCGCCGTGGACGACGGCGGGCACATAGGCGGCGACCGGCGGCACGACGGGCGGCAGCTCGATCCCGAGCTCGGCGAGGCGGGCGGCGATCGTCATGCTCACGCCTCCTCGAACTGCTTGGCGGCCTGAGCCGCGGCATCCAAGCCCGCGTTCTGCGCGGCGGCGGTCGAGGCGGGCCGTTTGAGATACGCCACGAGGCCGCCTTCGGGACCCGGTACGACCTGCACGAGCTCCCACCCTTGCTTTCCCCAGTTGTTGAGGATGGCGGCCGTGTTGTGGATCAGCAGCGGCGTGGTGAGGTACTCCCACGTGGTCATACGGGTCTCCAGATCGGGGGTCGCGGATCGAGCTCGGATGCGGGGATGGGCCCTGACCTACCAAGGGTTCGCCCAGGGTTGTCCCCTAGCATCGAGCCTATGCCCCAACTCAAACGGACGGCCACCGGTGTGCTCGGTGGCCTGGCGGGTCTGGTCGGACTGAGCGCTATCGCCGGCATTCTCGTGACCGCGACCGTGACCCCCGCGATCGCCGTATCCGGTTACGCCGCCAGCAGCGCGCTGGAGACGTTCGAGAACATGCCGAGCTTCCTGCAGATCGATCCGCTGATGCTTCCGACGGAGATCTACCGCAAGGACAGCGCGGGCAACGATGTCCTGATGGCCGAGTTCTATGACCAGAACCGCATCCCGGTCACCTTCGACCAGGTGAACCCGGTGATGTATGACGCGATCATCTCCAGCGAGGACAAGAACTTCTACACCCATGGTGGCGTCGACTTCGTCGGTACGGTCAGCGCCCTCGTCGGCAATGCCTCGAGCGGCTCGAACCGCGGTGGTTCGTCGATCACCCAACAGTATGTGAAGAACGTGCTGCAGCAGAACTGCGAGTCGGAGGCCAACGGCGATCAGGACAAGGTCAAGGCCTGCTATACGGCAACGACCGTGAACACGGGCTCCGAGGGCTACCAGCGCAAGCTGCAGGAGATGCGGTACGCGATCCAGCTCGAGAAGCAATCCTCGAAGGAGGAGATCCTCCTCGGCTACCTCAACATCACGAACTTCGGCGGCACGGTCTACGGCATCGGCGCCGCGGCGGAGCACTACTTCGGCGTGTCGGCGGCGGACCTGACGATCGCGCAGGCGGCGGCGATCGCCGGCATGGTGCAGGTGCCCAATACTTATCGGATCGACAAGCCCGAGGGCACCACGACCGACAAGGCCGGCAATGCCGTCAACAGCGAGGCCGACGGATACTCCCTGACTCTCAATCGACGCAACTATGTCCTCGCGCGCATGCTCGACGACGGCAGGATCTCGCAGGCGGAATACGATGAGGCGTACGCGACGCCGATCACGCCGAACATCGTCAACCGCGACCAGGGTTGCAAGATGGCTGCCGGCGCCGAGTTCTTCTGCGAGTACGTCGTGTCCATCATCAAGTCCGACGCGGCCTTCGGAGACAGTACCGACGAACGCGCCGCCAACCTCCGCCGCGGGGGTCTGAAGGTCTACACCACGCTCGATGCCGACCTGCAGCAGACGGCGCTGGATGCGATGGCTGTCGTCCCCGGCAGCGTTCCCTATATGAACCTCGGTTCGTCGGCCGTGCAGGTAGAGGTGGGCACTGGTCGCGTCCTGTCCATGGTCCAGAACCGTCCGTACGCCGTCGAAGCCGACGGGGTGACCACGACCTCGGTCAACTACAACACCCGCGGCAACGGCAGCATCGGTCACCCGGCGGGCTCGACCTACAAGCTTTTCAGCCTGTTGAACTGGCTGAATCAAGGCAAGTCCGTCAACGAGGTCATCAACGGACGAGTCGGAGTCAAGAACGTCCAGACCTGCGACGGCGCGACCCAGAAGACCTTCGCTGACAACTCCGGCCAGCCGAATCACATCGGAAACTTCGAGAACAATTCCGGCTACAGCGGCACGGTCTACAACTTCACGCGCGACTCTCTGAACTCGGGCTTCCTTGCGATGGCGGAGAAGATCTCGGTGTGTTCGACGAACCAGACCGCCATGAACATGGGCGTGACGCGCGGTGACGGCACGGCCCTGGATCAGGACAATCAGCCCTACGACGTGCTCGGTTCGCAGGCCGTGGCGCCGCTCGACATGGCTGAGGCCTACGCCGCCGTCGCAGGGAAGGGTGTCCTGTGTCAGCCGAAGTCGATCGACAGAGCGTTGGATGCCCAGGGCAACGACATCACGCCTCAGCCGACGTGCGAGCCCCGGCTCACCGAAGCCGTTGCCGCGACCGCTGCCTACGCTCTTGTCGGTGTGATGAGCGGCACCGGGGTCGGCGCGCGAATCGGCGACGGCACGCCGGTGTTGGGCAAGACCGGTATCCATCAGTACGAGCACACCTGGATGGATGGCGCGTCGACGAAGGTCGCCACAGTCGTCTGGGTCGGCAACGTCGACGGGTTCGCGAAGCTCAACGAGCACCGCGAGAGCGGTTGGCAGCTCTCCCGCATCCGCAACGCGATCTGGCCCAAGATGCAGGGTGCGGCCAATGACAAGTTCGGCGGCGATGCCTTCCCGACGCCGGATTCCGGGCTGACCAAGCAGGTCCTCACCGATCTGCCCTCGGTCATCGGCATGTCGGTCGATCGGGCGACTCAGACGTTGGAGGCCGCAGGCTTCGGGGTGACGGTCGGTGACGCAGTCGACAGTGTCGAGAGCGCAGGGACCATCGTCCAGCAGGACCCCGGCGCCGGAAAGGTCTCGGGCGGTACCACCGTCACGATCCGGCCGAGCAATGGGCAGGGGGTCGCAGTTCCCGCCGTCAGCGGTAAGCCCCGCGACGCCGCAGCCGCGTTGGCCCGGGCCGGATTCGGGTCCGTCGACGCCGCGTGCACGCAGCGGGACGACGCCCCGAGGGACGGCACCGTCACGGGAACCAACCCGCCGGCCGGAACGATGGTCAGCCGCAATACGGCGATCACGATCCAGTACCAGGCGGAGTCCTGCGGCGGACAGCAGTGACCTCGGGCAGAACCGTCGCCGCCGTCACCGCCTCGGCGGCGATGGTCGCCGCGGGCGCCGCAGTGTGGGGTACCTGTATCGAACGCTTCCTGTTCACGGTGCGACGCCATGATCTCGCGATCCTGCCGGCGGGCGCCCCGACGTTGACCGTGCTGCATCTCTCCGATGCGCACATGGCCCCGTGGCAGCACCGCAAGCAGAAGTGGATTGCGCGGATCGCGGAGCAGACGCAGCCCGACCTCGTCGTCAACACCGGAGACAACCTCGGGCACGAGGAGGGACTCGTCGGCATCCGCACGGCCTTCGCGCCGTTGCGCGGCGTGCCCGGACTGTTCGTGCACGGATCGAACGACTCCGTAGGACCGTCGGCACGCAACCCGCTGCGCTACTTCGAAGGCCCCTCGCAGCGCTCGCATGCTCAGCAGTCCCTCGACACGGCCGCGATGGACGCCTACTTCATCGACGAGCTGGGATGGACCGACCTCGACAACACGGCCAAGGCTCTCGAGGTGTCCGGCATCCGCATCGAGGCCTTCGGCGTGGCCGACGCGCACCGCGACGACGACGACCTCGCCGCGCTCCCGGCCGCCATCACGGCCGTGCGCCGTCCACGGCCCTTCCGCGCTGCTCCCCCCGCGGCCCTCAGGTTGGGCGTGACGCACGCGCCGTACCGCCGGGTGCTGGACCGCTTCGCCGAACTGGGCGCCGATCTGATCCTTGCCGGCCACACCCACGGTGGGCAGGTCCGCATCCCCTTCTCCCGCTCCGCGCTCGTCGCCAACTGCGATATCCCCCTCGATCAGGCGCGCGGCCTCAGCACTTGGACCACCGAGGGTCGCCGCGTGCCGCTGAACGTGTCCGCGGGCCTCGGTCACTCGATCTATGCACCGGTGCGCTTCGGATGCCGACCGGAGGCGTCCTTGCTGACTCTGCGCGCCGTCGATTCGTCCGCCGTACCTATGACGGGGTAGACTCGGGGGGTTGCCACGGGGTGTGGCGCAGCTTGGTAGCGCGCTTCGTTCGGGACGAAGAGGCCGCAGGTTCAAATCCTGTCACCCCGACGTCGTGAGTAAGGGATCGTCCAGGGGGCGGTCCCTTACTCATTGAGAATCAACCCGCTTCTGCGATCGAGACGGTGATAGAGACTATCCGACGGCCGAGGGCGATGCCGCAGCAAAGCGCACGGCGCACGCGCGCAGCACCTCGGTCAGTTCCGGGGAGTCGAGCACCTCGAACGGCCAGATGAGCCATATGAGCGACATCGCGAGTACCTCTGGTCGTGCGTCTGCCATGCGCCACTCGGTTGCCTCAACACCGCCGGAGGTGAGAACCGCGCTGAACCCCGTGGCGTAGCCGCCCAGGTGTTCCTCGACCTCAGCGAGCGGAGCATATATGAGGATGGTCGCAGCATACTCGCGCTGCAAACTGTCGATCCGCTCGGCGACGAAGTGCGCGGCATCCTCACCCGGCACGGGGCGCGCAGGAAAGCGCACTCCTGTCGGCTCCGGCCGCGTGATGCGATCAATCCGAAATGTACGCCAGTCCTCGCGCTCGAGATCCCAGGCGAGCACATACCAGCGCCACCGGTGGGCGACCAGACGGACGGGCTCGACACGACGCCCCACATCCTGCTGTGATTCTGCGAGCGTGTATCGAATCCGTAGTCGCTCTCGGTCGCGGCAGGCCATTGCCAGCACCCCGAGCACAGCGGGATCCACCTTCTCAAAGCGTGGTAGAGCAACGGATGCCGCAGAGCGTACCGCTCGGGCCCGCACCGCAGCCGCCGACGGCAGCATGGATTCGATCTTCGCCAGCGCTGTCACGGCCAAGTCGCTGTCGCCGACCACCCCCGACTCGGCAGCCTCGGTCAGTGCCGCCGAGATCAGTACCGCTTCGTCGGCGGTGAACACCAGCGGAGGCACGGTGCCGTCGCCAAGCAGTCGATAGCCGCCATGCCGTCCACGCACGGCACCGACTTGGTAGCCGAGACCTCGCAGCCGCTCAATATCGCGGCGAAGGGTGCGCTCGGTGGCTCCCAGCCGTTCAGCGAGCTCGCCACCTGGCCAGAAGCGACGCGCCGTCATGAGCTCCAGCAGCCGCAGCGTGCGAGCTGTGGGATCGGTCTCGGGATCGGTCACTTCTCCATTGTCTCGCTAAACAGGACAGTATTCGACCTGATAACCGCACAGACTGTTCTGCAGCGGTTCACAGGGGACCCACCCACGATCAAGGGAGCACCATCATGGAAACCCACTCTTTCGCCATCGACGTACCGCAGGGCGACCTCGACGACCTCAACGCGCGGCTCGACGCAGCACGCTGGCCCAACGTCGTCGACCCCGATCTGACCGAGAAGGGGCTGAGCCTCACCTGGTTGCGTGAAGCGGCGCATTACTGGAGAAGCGGCTTCGACTGGCGAGCAGCCGAGGCGGGGATCAACCGTCTGCCACAGTTCACGACACAGATCGACGGCATCCGCATCCACTTCGTGCACGCCCGCTCAGCGGGTGCAGGAACACCGGTGCTGCTTGTACACGGCTGGCCCGACTCCTTTCTGCGCTACCGCGGCGTCATCCCCCTGCTCGTTGCGGCAGGGCACGATGTCATCGTTCCCTCCCTTCCGGGCTTTGCCTTCAGCGGTCAGCCCGGCGGCCCGCTGCGCCTCGCCGGCGTTGCCGAGCAGTTGCATGCCTTGGTCACCGGGCTCGGCTACGAGTGCTACGCCGTCTCGGGCGGTGACTGGGGAGCCGGCATCGCCGATCGGCTTGCGGCAACGCATCCGGATGCGATCGCCGCTTTGCACTTGACCGACGTGCCCTTCACTCGGGCATTCGAGGTGGATCGCTCAAGCGCGTCAGAAGCCGAGCAGCACTATCTCGCGAAGGCGGATGCCTGGTTCGAGCAGGCGGCCTACTTCGGGATCCAAGCCACCGAGCCAACAGCCCTCGCCACAGGTCTGAGTGACTCGCCGGTGGCGCTGCTTGCGTGGCTCGGCAGCAAGGTCCGCGACTGGAGCGCGGCCGAGCCCGAACTCGACGCGTTGCTCACCGAGGTGAGTGTGCACTGGTTCACCGGTGATGCGCGTTCGGCGCTGCGCCTCTACGCCGAGTCCATCGATACCACCGAATGGGACGGAGGCGACGGGAACGGAGGCGACGGTGGCAATGACGAATGGAGCGCGGATGCCGCAACCAACGAACAGGTCGAGTCGGCCGGCTGGGTCGCGCCTGTGTCCCAGGTTCCGACTGGCATCACACTCTTTCCAGAGGACTTCGTCACGGCGCCGAAAGAGTACGCGGAGCGCTTCTACGACCTGCGCCGCTTCTCGATCGCGCCCACTGGCGGACATTTCGGGGCCGCTGAAGCGCCCGGGTTCTTCGCCGACGAGCTCGTGTCATTGCTCGCCGAGGTGGCGTCGTCACATTCGTTTGCGCCCACAGGGCTGGCCACGGATGCCTGAAGCTCGAGTCGGTTCCGCTACGATCTTCTCTAGAAACGGTCGATCGACGACATG
Source organism: Microbacterium sp. (assembly GCF_049661145.1). Lineage (GTDB taxonomy): Bacteria > Actinomycetota > Actinomycetes > Actinomycetales > Microbacteriaceae > Microbacterium. Next base: position 9,674 of record NZ_JBASZT010000013.1, on the reverse strand, counting down.
CTCGGAATCGTTGGAGCAGAGGTCGATCACCGACTGCAGAAGGGCTCCGCCGGAGACGATCCGGCAGGGGCCCTTCGTCGCAACAGCCGCAGATTGGAACCGCATCCGATGCCCTCACCTCGCCTGGTCGCGTTCGACCTCGACGACACCCTTGCCCCCTCCAAGAGCGCCATCGACGCCCGCATCGGCGATCTGCTGATTGCGCTGGCCGCGCGCGTCGAGGTTGCGATCATCTCCGGCGGGCAGCTGCAGCAGTTCCAGAGCCAGGTGGTGCAGCGCCTCCCCGACACGGATGCCGCGACGCGCGCCCGTTTCCACCTCATGCCGACCTGCGGCACGCAGTACTACCGGCTGAGCGACGACGGCGTCGAGACCGTGTACGCCCACGCCCTCACCGACGACGAGAAGTCCCGCGCCCTGGCCGCTGTCGAAGAGGAGGCTCGGCGCCTCGGCCTGTGGGAGGCTCAGACCTGGGGCGAGATCCTCGAGGACCGCGGCTCGCAGATCACCTTCTCCGCCCTCGGTCAGGCGGCTCCGCTGGAGGCCAAGGTCGCCTGGGACCCGACCGGCGAGAAGAAGAATGCGCTCCGTGACGCCGTGGCAGCTCGAATCCCCGACCTCGAGGTGCGCTCCGGAGGCTCCACCTCGGTCGACATCACCCACCGCGGCATCGACAAGGCCTATGGCATGCGCCAGCTCGCCGAGGTCACCGGCGTCCCGCTCGACGACATGCTGTTCGTCGGCGACCGGCTCGACGAGCACGGGAATGACTACCCCGTCCTTGCGATGGGCGTCACCTGTCAGGCCGTAGAAGGCTGGGAGGACACCGCCGCCTTCCTCGACGAGCTCATCCCGACCCTGCCCGCGCGCTGACGTCCGCTCCCGCCGCCCGCCCCGGCACGTTCCGGCACGTCCCGCGAGAGAACAACTCAAGGCCGAGAGAACGGGTGGTAACCGTTCTCTCGGCGCCCGGTTGTTCTCTCGCGGGCAGAGGCCTGGGTTCAGGCGAGAACGGGAGCGCCACCGACGCCGGCCACGGGCACCAGCCGTTGCAGCTGGGAGACGTGACGCGGCTCGAGCTCCGCGATCGACGAGACTCCCAGCAGCTGCATCGTGCGCTCGATCTCGGTACGCAGGATCGCGATCGTGCGGTCCACGCCGCGGCGGCCGCCTGCCATCAGCCCGTACAGGTAGGCGCGGCCGATGAGGGTGAACTTCGCGCCGAGCGCCATCGCGGCGACGATGTCGGCACCGTTCATGATGCCGGTGTCCACCATGATGGTCGCGTCCTTGCCGACCTCGCGCACCACGTGGGGCAGCAGGTGGAACGGGATGGGTGCGCGGTCGAGCTGGCGGCCGCCGTGGTTCGAGAGCACGATGCCGTCGACGCCGAGGTCGATCAGTCGCTTGCTGTCGGGCACGTTCTGCACGCCCTTGATGACGATCTTGCCCGGCCACAGGTCGCGGATGATCTGCAGGTCGTCGTAACCGATCGTGGGGTCCATCGCGGCGTTCAGCAGCTCGCCCACCGTACCCCCTGTGGTCGTCAGCGACGCGAACTCGAGCTTCGGGGTCGTGAGGAAGTCGATCCACCACCACGGCCGCGGGATCGCGTTGACGATCGTGCCGACGGTCAGCTGCGGCGGAATCGAGAACCCGTTGCGCTTGTCGCGCAGCCGCGCGCCGGCGACCGGCGTGTCCACGGTGAACATGAGGGTGTCGAACCCGGCCTTCGCGGCGCGCTCGACCAGGCCGTACGAGATCTCGCGCTCGCGCATGACGTACAGCTGGAACCAGTTGCGTCCGTAGGGGTTCGCCGCGCGGACGTTCTCGATCGAGGTGGTCCCCAGGGTCGAGAGAGTGAAGGGGATGCCGGCGGCACCGGCCGCCCCGGCACCCGCCACCTCGCCCTCGGTCTGCATCAGGCGCGTGAACCCCGTCGGCGCGATGCCGAACGGCAGCGCGGAGCGGCCGCCGAGGATCTCGACCGACGTGTTGACATCGGTCGCGGGACGCAGGATGTCGGGGTGGAACTCGATGTCCTCGAACGCGCGTCGGGCACGCGCCAGAGACAGCTCGCCCTCGGCTGCGCCATCGGTGTAGTCGAACGCCGCTTTCGGGGTGCGGCGCTTGGCGATCGTCCGCAGATCATCGATCGTGAGCGCCGACTCGAGGCGCCGTTTGGTGCCGTTCAGCTCGGGCTTTTTGAACTGCATGAGCTCGAGCAGTTCGGGGATCTTCGGCAGTTGGCGCTGGACCATATGGTGTTCCTTCCTCAATTCTCGGCGCGCACGGCGCTGAGCCCGGTCTGGGTGTAGTACCCGGTGATGTGCGCGTGCACGCGTTCTCGCGCGAGCAGCGGGTCGCCGGCCGCGATCGCATCGACGATGCCGTGATGTTCACGCTGCAACCGCGCCACCGTTTCGCGCCAGTCGTCGATTCCCTCCGCACCGGAGAGCACGTAGCTCTCGATCGCGGTACGCAGCCCCCCCATCGTCGAGGAGACGATCTGGTTGCCGGTGGCCTCCGCCATCCGCAGGTGGAACTGGGCGTCCAGCGCCAGGAAGTCCTCGGGGCCGATGGCGGGGTCGCCCATCGCTCGCAGGGTCGCCGCGGCGTCGGTGAGGTCGGCGTTGGCGTCACCGGCGAGGTGGGCGACCGTCCAGTCCTCCAGCAGCAGACGGGTCTCGACGACGTCCGCGATCGGAAAGCCCTGCGCGGCGACCTGCAGCCGCAGGAATTGGGCGAGCCCGCCGCTCGGGGTCGCCGTCACGATGGCGCCGGCGGTGGGACCCGATCCGGTGCCGGTGCGAATGAGTCCCATCACCTCGAGCACCCGCAGCGCCTCGCGCACGCTGGAGCGCCCGACGCCGAGCGTCGTCGCCAGTTCCCGCTCAGGGGGCAGGCGATCACCGGGACCGAGAGTGCCCGCCCGCAGGTCGCCCTCGATCTTCTCGAGCACGGTGCGCCATGCGCGCGCTGGAGTCGTGTCGCTCATCAGCCGCCTTCCGGATCCGCCGTGAGAAATCGTGGTCTGACCACAATAGCCCGCTGTGCTCCGGCCGGCAAAAACGCGACGTGCGATACCTCCCGCAATATTGCGACCATTCGCGACCCCACGACCCCAGTGAGCGATCCTGTCGGAGGATGCGGTTCCTCACGGGGTCGCAAATGGTCGGTATGGGCGCGTAGTTGCGACCACTTGCGACCCCGCGGCGCCGCGAAGGCACGCCAGCTGCTCCCGATACGCTCGATCGTGAGCTGGCGAAGCAGCATCGAGGGCATCAAGGGACCATCAGCTCAGCTGCCCGCCCGACTCGCGCAGGTAGCACTGCGCGCACATCGACTCGTAGGTGACCTTCTCATGCGACAGCTCGTCGATCGCGATCTGGTCGCCATCGAAGACGAACCGCCCGCCGACCAGCCGCGCGTTGAACAGCGCCTTGCGGCCGCACCGGCAGATGGTCTTGAGCTCCTCGAGGCTGTGGGCGAGTTCGAGCAGCCGCGCCGACCCGGGGAAAGCGCGGGTCTGGAAGTCGGTGCGGATGCCGTATGCCAGCACGGGAATGCCGTCGTCCACGACGATCCGGAGGAGGTCGTCGACCTGTGCCGGTGCGAGGAACTGCGCCTCGTCGAGGAGCAGACAGGCAACCCTTCCGATCCGGGCGGCGTGGGCTGCGACGAGTGCGCGCAGGTCGGCATCCGCTGCGATCAGGAAATCGACGGTCCGTGACACTCCGAGGCGGCTCGCGATCTGGTCGGCACCCTTCGTGTCTATCTCGGGTTTGGCCAGCAGCACGTGCTGGCCGCGCTCTTCGTAGTTGAACGCCGCCTGCAGCAGCGCCGTCGACTTGCCGGAGTTCATCGCTCCATAGCGGAAGTACAGCTTCGCCACGGGTCAGCCTTTCAGCGGCGCGCTGCGCCGCTGGGAACGAGAAAACCTGCGTCCGGGAGGCGCGTTGGCATCAGCGGCTGATCTGCAGGACGTGCGCCGTCTCCGCGAGCGCGGCCTCGGCGACCTCCGGCCGAGGGTTGAGGGTCGTGCCGTAGCTCGGGATCAGCCTCTTCAGCTCCGGCTCCCACTCCGCGATACGGTCCGGGAAGCAGGTCTTCAGAAGCCCCAGCATGATGGATGCCGCGGTCGACGCCCCCGGCGAGGCCCCCAGCAGACCCGCGATCGAGCCGTCCGCAGACGTGACCACCTCGGTGCCGAACTGCAGAACACCGCCCTTGTCGGCATCCTTCTTCATCACCTGCGCACGCTGACCGGCCTGGATCAGTTCCCAGTCCTCGTCCTTCGCGGTCGGCATGAACACGCGCAGCGAGTCGACCTTCTTGGCATGGTTTTTCAGTAGTTCGCCGACGAGGTACGAGATGAGGCTCGGATTGTCGATCGCGACCTTGATCATCGGCCACAGGTTGCCCCAGCGCACCTGCGCGACGATGTCGGTGATGCGGCCCTGCTTGAGGAACTTCGGGCTGAACGTCGCGAACGGACCGAACAACAGCGACGCCTCGCCGTCGACGACGCGGGTGTCCAGGTGCGGCACGGACATGGGTGGGGCGCCGACGGATGCCTGCGAATACACCTTCGCCTTGTGCTGCGCGACGATCGCGGGGTTGCTCGTCTTCAGGAACTGCCCGCCGATCGGAAACACGCCGTAGCCTGCGATCTCCGGGATGCGCGAGGACTGCAGCAGCTTGATCGCCCAGCCCCCCGCCCCGACGAACACGAACCGCGCGTCGATGGAGCCCGGGGTACGGCCGAGACTGCGGCGGTACAGGACCCGCCAGGTACCGTCGGGACGCCTGCGGAGCTTGCGGGCCTCGACGTTCGTGAACACCTCGACCCCCTGGCTCTTCAGATGGTCGAACAGTTGGCGCGTGAGCGCACCGAAGTCGACGTCAGTACCGGCCGGCACGCGCGTCGCCGCGAACGGTTCGCCCTTCTTGCGCTTCTGCATCAGCAGCGGCGCCCATTGATTGATGACGCGCGAGTCCTCGGAGTACTCGATGCCCGCGAACAGCGGCTGCTTCTTCAGCTCCTCGTAGCGCTTGCGGAGATAAGCGACGTCCTTCTCGCCTCGCACGAACGTCATGTGCGGCGTCGCGTTGATGAACGTCTTCGGCCCGTCGAGCACACCCTCCTCGACGAGGCTCGACCACAACTGCCGGCTCTGCTGGAACTGCTCGTTGATCGCGACCGCCTTCGCCGCATCGACGGAGCCGTCCTTGGCCTCGGGCATGTAGTTCAGCTCGCACAGCGCTGCGTGACCGGTACCGGCATTGTTCCACGCGTTGGAGGATTCCAGCGCCGTCCCGCTCAGACGCTCCAGGACGACGATCTTCCAGTCCGGCTGCAGACGGTGCAACAGGGTTCCCAGGGTGGCACTCATGATGCCACCGCCGATCAGGACGACGTCGACGGGTTCGCTCACGATGACCCAGTCTAGGCGGGGTTGTCACTGCTCTCGTGCGCTGCCTGCACCCCGGCATCCGTCAAGGTTCGCGGTTCTTGCCGTGCCGCGATCTTTCGCGACACGCCAACGCGCCGCGTCAGCGGGCCGCGACCGCCGCGACACCGAAGCGCGCGGCGACGAGCTCGGCGATCTGCACCGCGTTGAGGGCGGCGCCCTTGCGCAGATTGTCGTTCGTGACGAACAGCACGAGACCCTTGCCCTCGGGAGCCGACTGGTCGGCGCGGATGCGGCCGACGTAGCTCGGGTCGTTGCCGGCGGCCTGCAGCGGCGTCGGGACCTCTTCGAGGGTCACGCCGGGGGCGGTGGAGAGGATCTCGCGCGCCCGCTCGGGCGTGAGGTCGTCGCGGAACTCGGCGTGAATCGCCAACGAGTGGCCGGTGAAGACCGGCACGCGCACGCACGTGCCCGCGACGCGGAGGTCCGGCAGCTCCAGGATCTTGCGGCTCTCGTTTCGGAGCTTCTTCTCCTCGTCGGTCTCGTTGTCGCCGTCGTCGACGAGGTTGCCGGCGAACGGGATGACGTCGAACGCGATGGGCGCGACGTACTTCTCGGGCTGCGGGAAGTCGACGGCGGCGCCGTCGTGGACGAGGTCGAGGGTGTGGCCCTGGGCGAGCACGCCCTCGACCTGACCGAGGAGTTCCTGCGCTCCGGCCAGACCCGAGCCGGAGACCGCCTGGTAGGTGCTCACGATGAGACGCTCGAGGCCCGCGACGGCATCGAGGGGCTTGAGGACGGGCATCGCGGCCATCGTCGTGCAGTTGGGGTTCGCGATGATGCCCTTGGGAAGGTCCTCGATCGCGTGGGGGTTGACCTCGCTCACGACGAGCGGCACGTCGGCATCCATGCGCCATGCGCTGGAGTTGTCGATGACGATGGCACCGGCCTCGGCGAAGCGCGGCGCGTGGGCGCGGGAGCCGGTCGCTCCGGCGCTGAACAGCGCGATGTCGATGCCCGCGGGATCCGCCGTCGCGACATCCTCGACGATGACCGTCTCGCCGCCGAACTCGACCGCTTTTCCGGCGCTGCGCGCCGTGGCGAACAGGCGCAGTTCGCGGATCGGAAAGTCGCGCTCGGCGAGAATCTCGCGCATGACGGTCCCGACCTGGCCGGTGGCGCCGACGACGGCGACGGAGAGTCCTGAATCGGAGATGCGGGTCATGACCACAGATTCTACCCGGCCCCCTTCACCGAGCCGCTACGTTTCGACCCAGCCGCTACGAAACGACGCGTCGAAACATAGCGGCTCGGGCGGAACATAGCGGCTCGGGAATCAGCAGCGGATGCCGGGCGCTTGCCTTCGAGCGCGCTCGAAGGCCTACCGTCGGAGCATGAGCAACGAACTGATGCGCCGGGCTCTCGCCGCCGCGGAGGAACTGGACGGGCCGCTGTCGGTCGAGGTGATCCACCGGCTCGTCGACTCCGACAAGATCGAGGGCGAGTTGACGATCGCCGAGGCCGCCGACACGCTCGGTGTCTCGCCCCACACGCTGCGGTACCACGAGCGGATCGGGCTCGTGGAGGTGCCACGGGATGCCGTCGGCATCCGCGTCCGCGCTCGACACGAACCTCGCGCTCGTCGATCGCGTGCGCGCGATCGCTGCGGAAGCGGGGGCGACACCCGGCCAGGTCGCGCTGGCGTGGCTGCTGGGGCAGGGCGACGACGTCGTGCCGATCCCCGGCACGAAGCGCCGCCGCTACCTGGAGGAGAACCTCGGGGCACTGGAGGTCGCTCTGTCGGCCGAGCAGCGCGCCGCGCTCGAGGAGCTCACCCCGGTCGGCGACCGCTATCCCGACATGACCTGGGTCGCCGGCGTCTCCGCCTGACCCTGCGGGCGGGCGGATGCCGTCGTCAGCGGCCGGTGCCGGCGTAGACGACGGCGTCCGCGTCCCCGTCGAGCCCGAACGCGGTGTGCACGACGCGGGCCGCGGGAGCCAGCTCGTCGCCGCGGACCACGACGGAGATGCGGATCTCGGACGTGGAGATCATCTCGATGTTCACTCCCGCCGTCGACAGCGCCTCGAAGAGGGTCGCCGAGACACCTGAGTGGCTGCGCATGCCGGCGCCGACGACGGAGAGCTTGCCGATCTGGTCATCGTGGACGAGACTTCCGAAACCGATGGCCGCCTGCTCGGAACCGAGTGCCCGGAGGGCCGCGGCGGCATCCGATTTCGGCAGCGTGAAGGAGATGTCGGTGCGGCCGGTGGCTGCGACGGACACGTTCTGCACGATCATGTCGACGTTCGCGCCGCTCTTCGCCACGACCGTGAAGATCTCCGCGGCCTTCCCCGGGACGTCGGGGACCCCGATCAGGGTGATCTTCGCCTGGCTGAGGTCAGTGGCGACCCCGGCGACGATGGGCTCTTCCATGGTGGACTCCTCCGAACTGGGCAGTGCGATACCGGCCGGCACCGACATGCCGGGCGCGAGGACGAACGTCCCCGGGCCCGAACTGAACGTGGATCGGGCGTTGATGACGACGCCGTGCCGGCGGGCGTACTCGACGGCCCGGATGTACAGGACCTTGGCGCCGTTCGCGGCGAGCTCGAGCATCTCCTCGGCGGAGATCACGTCGAGCTTGCGCGCCCTCGGGATCACGCGCGGGTCGGCGGTGAAGATCCCGTCGACATCGCTGTAGATCTCGCACACGTCGGCATCCAGCGCCGCAGCGAGCGCGACGGCGGTCGTGTCCGAACCGCCGCGGCCGAGGGTCGTGATGTCGCGGGTGTCCCGGTTGAACCCCTGGAAGCCGGCCACGATGACGATCGCGCCCTCGTCGAGCGCCTCGCGCAGCCGCACCGGCGTCACGTCGACGATCCGGGCGGCGCCGTGCGTCGCGTCGGTGATCATGCCGGCCTGGCTACCGGTGAACGACCGGGCCTCGAAGCCCATCGAGTGGATCGCCATGGCCAGTAGCGCCATCGAGATCCGCTCCCCCGAGCTCAGCAGCATGTCGAGCTCGCGCGGGGCGGAGATCGGGGCGACCTGGTGGGCGAGGTCGAGCAGCTCGTCGGTCGTGTCCCCCATCGCGGACACGGCGACGACGACGTCGTGACCGGCGCGGCGGGTATCGACGATTCGTTTGGCGACGCGCTTGATGCTCGCGGCGTCGGCGACGGAGGACCCGCCGTACTTCTGGACGATCAGCGCCACGTGTGGAACTCCCCGGGGACATTCGGCCTCGCGCGACCGCAGCAGGCGGAACGTGGATGCCGGCGGGCGCAAGGATGCCGCGCCCACCGCACTATTGTAGGGAGCCCGGCACACGCGCCCCGACATGTTGCACCGGTGCGGGACGCACCCGCTACGATCCGAGCATGGACGCGCTCGAGAGTTGGCATGAGTTCGACGTGGCGATGCTGGGAGCGGCGGCGGCCCTCGCTGGCCTCGTGATCGTCGCCGCGAGCGTGAACATCGAGGTCATCATCAAGGCCGCCTCGCTGACCTCGCGTCTTGCCTCGGCGATCGCCGGTCTCGTACTCGCGATCGTCGTGTGCGCCGTGGGACTGATACCCGATCTGGAGCCGGCGGCCTTCGGGTGGCTCGTGCTCGTTGGTGGCGTGATCATCGCGGGGTTCGGCGTCGACGCGACCGTGCGGATCTACCAGAACAAGCACCCCGCGAACCGGCAGCGACCCGTCAAGTCCGCGGTCGCCTTCCTCGCACCGGTCAGCTACATCGTGGGCGGCATACTGCTCATCGCCGGCGACCCGGCGGGTCTGCTGTGGCTTGCCATCGGCGCCATCACGGCGATCATCGCGGCACTGTTCGCATCGTGGATCGCCCTCGTCGAAGTGCTGCGCTGACGGCGGTCTCGCACAGCCGGGGCGAGAGTTGCGAGGAACCCCGTACGTCAGTCGAGCGCGAGCCCGACGGCCGCGAGCCGCTCCTCGACGCGCCGCAGGTCGTCGTCGGAGGGAAGGTCATCGAGTACTTTGCTCGCCAGCACGCGTGCATCGACCCGCGAAACCTCGCCGTTGACGGCACCCTGTGCGATGAGCTGGTCGGCGATGTGGCCTACCTCCTCATCGCTGAGGCGCCGCCGCAGCACCGCGAGCACGGGCACATAGTCGGCGGCCGGAATGCCTTCGGGGTATCCGCGACGGAGCCACGCGAGTACCCGCTCGATGAGGCCGGGGCCGCCGGCACCCTGCGCGGGCGGTTCGTGCTGCGTCGGCGCGGCCTCGGTCCAGCGC
>NZ_JBASZT010000012.1:0-5749 GCF_049661145.1 Microbacterium sp. | reverse complement strand
GCGCTCGCCCGTCGGCGCGGGCGCCGGATCGCCCTCGCGGGCGGCATGCTGATTGCACTCGTCGGCGTCGCGGCGGTGATCGCAGCGGCCGGTCTGCGGCTGTTCCCGCTGCTGTTGGCGGGATTCGCGCTCATCGGCGCAGCTCAGGCGGCGAACCTGCAATCCCGGTTCGCCGCGACGGATCTCGCGACCGCGGCATCCCGCGGACGCGACCTGTCGCTCGTCGTGTGGGCGACGACGATCGGCGCGGTGCTGGGACCGAACCTCGTCGGGCCGGGGGAGGTGCTCGGCGACGCCGTGGGGATGCTGGCGCTCACCGGTCCGTACCTGTTCACCGTCGTCGCGCAGCTGCTCGGTGTTGCGCTGTACCTCGTGGCGCTGCGGCCCGATCCGCTGCTGGTCGCGCTTCGGATCGCCGGGTCGTCGGCCGACGGTGCCGCCACGGGGATCGCGCGCACGGACCGACCGCGCGCGGCGAGGTACGCGATCGTCGCCATCGCGGGGGCGCACGGCGTCATGGTCGCGATCATGGCGATGACGCCGGTGCATCTGCTCCACGTGCCGGGCGGGGGCGACCTGCAGCTCATCGGACTGACCATCAGCCTGCACATTGCCGGGATGTTTGCCCTCTCACCCGTGTTCGGCGTGCTCGCAGATCGAGTCGGACGCATCCCCACGATCCTCGTCGGACAGGCGCTGCTCGTGGCTTCGCTGGTCACCGCCGCGATCGGGCAGGACTCGGCGACCGCCGTCACCGTCGCGCTGGTGCTGCTGGGACTCGGCTGGAGCGCGTCGACCGTCGCGGGGTCGGCGCTGCTCACGGAGTCGTCGTCGGAGGCCATGCGCACGCGCCGGCAGGGTCGCAGCGATCTCATCATGAGCCTCGTGGGCGGTGTCGGCGCGATCGGCGCCGGGTTCGTTTTGGGGGCGATCGGCTACGGCGGGCTCGCGCTCATGGCGTTGGTCGTCGTGGTCGCCGTCACCGTGCTGTCGCCGTATGCGCGCGCGGCGCGCTGAGCGGGCCGAGTGGGCTGAGTGGGCTGTGCGGGGTTCGGAGGCGCCATCCTGCGGGTGTGGCCGCCGGCGACCCACATCATGACGCCTCCCAACGGTGAGCGCCGCCGATCGGAGGCGCCATCCTGCGGGTGCGGCCGCCGGCGACCCACATCATGACGCCTCCGAAGCCTCGTCGCTGCCCGCCCGATCGCGCAACTCGCACCGAGCGGCAGGCCCCGGCATCCCCCGTCCTAGACTGGACAGGATGTCTGCCGCGATCGATCCCCGCACCACCACCGCTTCTGGAAGCGATGTCCGCGTCCGTTTCTGTCCGTCGCCGACCGGCCTGCCGCACGTCGGCATGGTCCGCACTGCGCTGTACAACTGGGCGTACGCGCGGCACACCGGCGGCAAGCTGATCTTCCGCGTCGAGGACACCGATGCCGCCCGTGACAGCGAGGAGAGCTACCGGCAACTCGTCGACGCACTGACGTGGCTGGAGATCGACTGGGACGAGGGCGTCGAGAAGGGTGGGCCGCACGGCCCGTACCGGCAGAGCCAGCGGCGGGAGATCTATGCCGAGGTGCTGGACACGCTCATCGCGGCCGGTGCCGTATACGAGTCCTACTCGACCGCGGAGGAGATCGATGCCCGCAACGAGGCGGCCGGCCGGGCGAAGCAGCTCGGCTACGACAACTTCGACCGCTCGTTGACGGAGGAGCAGAAGGCCGCGTTCCGTGCCGAGGGGCGCGAGCCGGCGTACCGGCTGCGCGTGCCCGATCGTGATCTCACGTATGTGGACTTGATCCGCGGCGAGGTGACGTTCCCGGCGGGCTCGTTCCCCGACTTCGTCGTCGTGCGCGCCGGAGGACAGGCGCTCTACACGTTCACCAATCCGGTGGACGATGCGCTGATGGGCATCACGCACGTCATCCGGGGTGAGGACCTGATGCCGTCGACGGCGCGCCAGCTTGCGCTGTACGGTGCGTTGATCGATGCCGGCGTGACGGAGTTCGTGCCGCGGTTCGGCCACATGCCGCTCGTCCTGGGCGAGACCGGCAACAAGAAGCTGTCGAAGCGCGACCCGAAGGCGGACCTGTTCCTGCTGCGCAAGAGCGGCTTCATCCACGAGGGGCTGCTGAACTATCTGTCACTGCTCGGGTGGTCGATCGCGGCCGACCGTGATGTCTTCTCGCGTGACGAGCTCGTTGCGGCCTTCGACATCGCCGACGTCAACCCCAACCCGGCCCGGTTCGACGAGAAGAAGGCGCAGTCGATCAACGGAGACCATATCCGCATGCTGGATGCCGAGGATTTCGCTGACCGGCTGGTGCCGTATCTTGCGGCCGCGGGGCTCGTGTCGGAGCCGCCGACGGCGTCGCAGCGAGCGATGCTGGATGCCGCGGCGCCGCTCGTGCAGGAGCGCATGCAGTTGCTGGGGGAGGCGCCGGGACTGCTCGCATTCCTCTTCCGCGAGTCCGGCGAGGCGATGACGTACGACGACGACGCCCTGAAGGGCTTGCCCGCGAATGCGGGCGAGGTGCTCGTCGCCTCGGTCGGTGCACTCGAGCTGGTGCCGGAGCAGGCCTTCACGGCGGCTGCGCTGCAGGAGGCGCTGGCCGGGGCATTGATCGAAGGGCTGGGCCTCAAGCCGCGCGTTGCCTACGGTCCGCTGCGGGTCGCCGTGAGCGGCCGGCGGGTGTCGCCGCCGCTGTTCGAGTCGATGGAGCTGCTTGGCAAGGCCGAGACAATTCGGCGCCTGGATGCGCTGGTTCAGCGTCTCGCGGTGGGCGCCACCGGTCGTTGAGCGAGCGGAGCGAGTCGAAACGCTGATCGCTCAGCAGTTTGGCTGCCCGCACAGCCTGGGATAAGCTAGACCCTCGGTACGGCTTCGGCCGAACCCCTTGGGGTATGGTGTAATTGGCAACACGGTTGATTCTGGTTCAATTGTTCTTTGATCGATTCGAGACGCCACGGCCAGTCTGACTCCCTGAAGCCCCTCGGATTTCCGGGGGTTTTCTGCATCCGGGAGCCCGCCGGAATCAGAGGTTCCCGGTGGCTCTCCAAGCCCAAAGTCCCGTTTTCGGTCCCGTAAACCCCGTCCAGAGGGGCGTTCACCAGAGGGTGCCCGTACCGCCCCGGCTGAGCCCGTGCTGGGCACAGCGACTCCGTGCAGCCGTGTCGTACCTGTTGGGTATGAGCGACGGCACCACGGAGACCCTGACGGAGATCCTCACCCCTGAGCAGGTCGCGGCCATGCTCCAGGTGTCGCCGCGCACGGTCGAGGAGTGGCGACGGACCCGTACCGGCCCGCCGTGGCGTCGCATGGGTCGGCACATCCGCTACCTGCGCCGCGAGGTGCTGGTCTGGTTCGAGGACCTCGACAGCGATGACTAGGCCGAAGCTGCGCGCCGGCCAACTCGGCGCGATCCAGAACATCCAACTGCCCAGTGGCCGATTCCAGGCACGCGCTCTCCTGGCAGACGAGCTGGGCAAGACGCAGCGTGTGAAGGCGAGCGGCGAGACCGCGGACGAGGCGACTGCCGCGCTGCGTGCCAAGGCCGAGTCGATTCGCACCGCGACGGGCGGGCCGACGATCAGGCGAGACGCGACCATCGCCGAGGCGTGCGTCGTGTTCCTGCACGACAAGACGCATTCGGGCACGGTCGAGGACTCCACGCTCGATGTGTACGAGTCGACGATCCGCAACGTCATCGTCCCCACCTGCGGCGAGCTGATGCTCCGAGACTTCACCGTCCGCCGGTGCAACCGCATCCTGGCCGAGATTCGGGAGAGCCGATCGCTGTCGGCGGCGCGGAAGGCCCGGTCGGTGCTGTCCCAGGTGTGCCTGACTGGCATCGAGTACGACATTCTCACGTCGAACCCGGTGCGGGACGCTCGTCGCTTGCCGCTGCCGGAGAAGAAGACTTCGGTGCTCACCCCGCCGCAGCTCATCATCGTGCAGCGCCTCATGCACGCCTGGCGGCTGGAAGATGGGCACGGGCCGCGGCCCAATGTGACGGTGCTGGAGAACGGCATGTGGATCATGGTCGGCACCAGCCAGCGCATCGGCGAGGTGCTCGCGCTGCGCCGATGCGACGTGGACATCACCGCGGACCCGCCGACGGCGCTCGTGGACGCGACGATCCAGTACAGCAAGAAGGAAGGCAGCAAGCGGAAGAAGGCCCCCAAGCGCACGCGGCAGAAGCGCCGCATCGCCCTGCCGAGCTTCGCCGCCGCCGCGATCCGTAGTCAACTCGCGCATACCGGCACCGACCCGGAGGCAGCCCTGTTCGCTACCAAGAGCGGCACGCCGATGACCGTAAGCAACTTTGAGCGGCTGCTGCGTACGTTCGTCGACGACAACGAGCAGGCGCTGCGGGCTGCGGCGATCAACACGGACGAGTTCTCCACGCACATCTTCCGGCGCACGGCCGCGACCATCGTGGAAGCCGCCGCAGGCATCACGCTCGCCTCCCGGCTGCTCGGGCACGCGAACGAGCAGGTCACCCGCAACAGCTACGTCGTGACCGCAGAGATGGTCGACCCCATCACCGCGGACATCATGGACGACGCCTTCGCGGGGCTCCTGGAATAGGGTCGGATGATGCGAGCGCGACGCACCGTGATGGTCTACGTTGACGGCTTCGCGCTGTACAAGGGCCTGCTTCAGCACGAGTTCCCGCAGTACCGATGGCTCGATCTGGAGGCGCTATCCCGACGCCTGTTCCCGCAACGCGAGGTCGTCGGCGTGAAGTTCTTCTCCGCCCCGGTGAAGCCCTTGACCAACAACCCTGGCATCGGCCAGCGTCAGCAGGTGTACTGGCGCGCCCTCCGCACGACGAACGTCGAGATCATCGAGGGCAAGTTCAACTTCGTGAAGCAGTACCTGCCGTTGCACCCGGAACAGCTTGACGCGGACGGCAGGGTGAAGACGATTCGCGTGAAGCGGCCCGAGGAGAAGGGCAGCGATGTCGCCCTGGCTACCCATCTTCTTGTGGATGCGTTCGAGAACCGGGCGGACTCCTATGCCGTCATGACGAACGACTCGGACCTTGTGCCGCCGATGCAACTGCTGAGCAGTAGGGGCAAGTCCCTCGCGCTCGTCTCCGTTGCCAGGGAGCGATACAACAAGGCGTTCGAGTCAGCAGGCGTGGAGACGGTGCGCCAGGTGCGCCGCGGAACGCTCGCCGCGTCCCAGCTTCCGCTAACGCTGCGCGACAGCGAGGGGCGAACGATCCGCAAGCCACCGACTTGGGTGTAGAAAAAAGCAGGCCCCCGATTTCTCGGGGGCCGCGCCCGGTAGCCGAAGCATCCGGGTGGTTATGGCACTGACTTTACTCCACTCGGGCCGAGTTCGGGGCAACACGGAGCAAAAGCACAGCTTCTGAGGGTGAGCACTACAGCCGCGGGGCGCTGCTCGACAGCGCGGTAGTAGGCGTCGCGGCGACGAAGGCGGGGGAGTCGTCTTCCCGTGCCCTGCCCTCCCGCGAACCCAGGTTCGGCTCGTAGGAGCGCACGGTCTTGACGGTCAGCTCGCTGCGGCTCGTCTGGACGCCGGGCGCGTCGAGGCCGCCTGCGGCCGGGGGCTCCGGTAGCTGGATGTCGTTGGCTCCGGTGATGACGCGCGCGGTGCCGCTGCACAGCAGCTCATGCGGGCCAGAGCTGTAGACGCTGGTGATCGGGCCGGGCACGGCCCCGACATCGCGGCCGAACGCGGCGGCGCGGGCGGCGACCAGGAGCGAGCCGGAGC
>NZ_JBASZT010000011.1:0-5967 GCF_049661145.1 Microbacterium sp. | reverse complement strand
CGCGCGTCCATCGCTGCAACTCCGACTTGTCGCCATCGAACAACCGCAAAGCCGGAGCCGGAGAATTCGCCATAACCAATTCTCCCAAACCAGCAACCATTCACGAACTAACGACACGCGACACTAGGAGGAAAGGTCCGACGGGTGGCGCTCAGCAGCGGACAGTCGGCACGCTCCCTACGGCTTGGAGGGGTCGATCCTCGGCGTCATAGGGCGCCTCCGGGGGCGGTAGCGTGCCATGGCGAACAGTCAGAAGCGGGAAGGCTGCCCCTGCTCCGTGGTGAGTTCGACGAAGCGTCGAAGCAGGGCGCTGTTCCGTTGCCAACGCCACGCGAGACGCAAGGGGACAGGAGGCGCGTCGTTCATAGGAATGAAGACGACACCGGCGTGCGCATGCGTAGCACTCGCAGACAACGGCGTCGCCCCTACGCCCCTGTTTGCCGCGACGAGGGTGATCCACTCGTCGTAGTTGTCGCACTCAATGGTCTGAGCGGGGCGGCGCCCCAGCGGCCAGAGTTTTGGCGTGGTACTCCCGCTTCGCGTGTTGACGACGACAGGGTACTGACCGAGCTCGTTCCAGGAGAGGGTGTTCCGCTCGGCGAGCGGGGATCGGCTACTGACGGCCGCGACGCGCGGTTCTTCGAACAACGTCAGCGTGGCCACGTCTTCGTCGTCGATGGAGTGGCGCACGAAGGCGACATCGACGTCACCGCTCTCCAGAGCCGTGGTGATGTCGTCGCGCCGCAGGAGTCGCCCGCTGATACCGGTTGCCTCCTCGAAAGCGGTGATGACATCGCTCACCCAAGGGTCGGGCAGCGCCCAGGAGAAGCCGATGCGCAGGTCTCGTTCCCCGCGTAGCTCGGCGCAAGCCAGGTCAAGATCACGAAGCAGCGTCTGTACACGGGCTCTGAACGTGCGCCCTGGTTCGGTCAGCTCGACCGATCGTGATGTGCGATCCAGCAACTTGACCTCGAGGATCGCCTCCAACTGCTGGATAGTGCGAGTGAGGGCGGGCTGGGTGATCAGCAGTTGCCGACTGGCCGCAGTGAAGGAGCGGCTATCGGCCACCGCGGCAAACGCTCGTAGGTGTCGCAACTCCACATCCATACTCCCCAAGCATAGATCGCGCATGATCGGCAATTCTCTTCACCGACCGTTCTCCGTACCGTCGAAACCGGACACGAATGTGAGACGACGCGCTGGCGTTGAAGAGGAGTCGGACGGATGCGGGACCATGCTGACGGCGAGTGGCGTATCGCGCTTCGCTCGGGGAGCATGCTAGCTGCCGCCGTCGGAGTGGGCCGGTTCGTGTTCACGCCGATCCTCCCATTGATGCAGTCCCAGGTCGGTCTGAGTGCACAGCTCGGGGCGGCGATGGCGTCCGCCAACTACGTCGGCTATCTCCTCGGCGCGATCGCAGCGATGATCATGCCGATACTGGGGCGCAACGCCCTGGCAGTGCGGGTCAGCGCCGTATCGGTCGTCGCGTCCCTCGCGCTCATGCCGGTCACGACTTCCGCGCCGGTGTGGATCATCCTGCGTGGGGTCGCTGGCGCGGGCGCGGCGGTGATGTTCGTCGCCGCCGCAAGCACTGTGCTGTCAGGGGTGTCCCACCGGTCGCGGCATCTGGTCGGATGGGCATACGGCGGCGTGGGCGCCGGGATCGCCTTGTCGGGCGTATCGGTGCTGCTCGTGTCGTCGATCGGGGACTGGCGGGCGGCGTGGGTGGCCGCGACGCTGCTCGCGGCACTCCTCTCCGTACTGGGCTGGAACTTGGTTGGCATCGCGTCTGCGAGCTCCACGGCACGGGTTGACGCTTCGCGTGTGCATCGCCCGCATCGCTGGTTCGTGCCGCTCGTGTTCGCGTACTTCCTCGAAGGCGTGGGGTACATCATCGCCGGCACGTTCCTCGTCGCCGCGGTCGCGACCGCCGTGCCGGGGCAGCTGGGGAAGACGACCTGGATCGTCGTGGGTCTCGCCGCGATTCCGTCGTGCGCGCTGTGGGCATGGCTGAGCGGAAAGGCCAGTCACCCCACCCTGCTGACCGTCGCTCTGACATTGCAGGCCATCGGCATCGTCGTTGCTGCACTCAACCTCGGGGCGGCGGGCGCGATCCTCGCTGCCGTGTTGTTCGGGGGGACGTTCATGGGCGTCACCACGCTGGCCCTGGACGCCGGTCGGCACCTGCAGGTGCCGACAGCGGTCGCTGTCCTGTCGGCGGTATACGCCGTCGGCCAAGCGATCGGCCCCGTCGCCGTCGCCCCGCTACTGACCGGCGGGTTCCATACCGCACTGCTCGCCGCCGGAGGCATCGTCACCCTGTCCGCGATCGGAGCGCTCCTGCTCCGCATCCGCTTCCCCCATGACCACCGCGCCGCGAACTCGCCCACCCCCGAGCCCCAACCTGCCGTCCCTCGGTGAAAAAGGACACCCGATGACCGAATCGCTGCTCGACTCTCCGCTTCCGATCGCCGCCGCACCGATGGCGGGCGGGCCCACCACCCTCGCCCTCGCACGGGCTGTCGCCGACGCCGGCGCATTCCCGTTCCTCGCAGGCGGATACAAGACCGCAGCTGCCCTAGCAGAAGAGGTCCACCAGCTACGCTCCGCGGCATCGAGCTTCGGAGTGAACCTGTTCGTGCCCTCCACCGACGTCGTGAACGCCGCCGCATTCGCCGCGTACGTCGATGAGCTGAGCTCGGAAGCCGCGGCGTACGAACTCGACCTCGACCCGACGCCGCTCGTGGACGACGACCAGTGGGACGCGAAGCTCGATCTGCTGCTCGACGACCCTGTGCCCGTGGTGTCATTCACCTTCGGCCTGCCAGAGGCATCGGCCATATCCTCCCTCAAGAAGGCGGGAAGCCGAGTGCTGGCGACGGTCACCACCCCGCAGGAAGCGGTGCAGGCACAAGACGCCGGCGCGGACGCTCTGATCGTGCAGGGCCCGGATGCCGGCGGCCACTCCGCGACCTTCGATCCCGAACGCCCTCCCAAGCCGGTGTCCACTCCCCCGCTCGTGCGGCAGGTGCTCCGAGCCGTGGATCTTCCCGTGATCGGCACCGGCGGAATAGACGGCCCAGATGCGATCCGTGACATCCTGACCGCCGGAGCGCAGGCGGCAGCCGTCGGCACCATGCTGCTGCGCACCGATGAGGCCGGCACATCCCCCACCCACAAGCATGCCCTGGGCGACCGCGCGTTCACGGAGACCGTTCTCACACGTGCGTTCACGGGGAGGCCCGCTCGCGCTCTGCGCAACGGGTTCGCCGACCGGCACCGAGATGCGCCCATCGGCTACCCGGCGATCCACCACCTCACCCGACCTCTCCGGCAGGCCGCCGCGGCAGCCGGAGATCCCGACCGGCTGCATCTGTGGGCCGGAACCGGGTGGCAGGCCGCCCCGACCGGGCCCGCCACCGATGTCATCCGCCACCTCACCGAAGGAGCCTGAACCATGCCCCTGATCGTCGTCGACGTGATCCGAGGACACGACGAAACCCGCCTCACGGCGCTGCTCGATGGCATCCACGCCGCAGTCGTGGAGGCGTTCGACGTGCCTGCCACCGACCTGTACCAGGTTCTCGCCCAGCACGAGCCATTCGAACTACGCGCCCTGGACACCGACCTCGGTTACACCCGCAGCCACGACCTGACCATCGTGCGCGTCATCAGCAAAACCCGCCCGGAGAACGCCAAGCAGCGACTCTACGCACGCATCGCCGAGAACCTGCATGAACGCATCGGGCTCAATGGCGACGATCTGATCGTCAGCATCGTCGAGAACGGTGCCGCGGACTGGTCTTTCGGACGCGGACACGCCCAGTTCCTCACCGGCGAACTCCCAGACACCCGGCCGGTACCTTCATCGTGACCCGTTCGGCGGCCATGTTGGGATAACGGCCCGCCGGGCCCGGCATCATTGCTGCCTCTTTATCATCGATGATCCGGGAGGTGTTAGCACCGGGCTTGCTTGGCGGTGCGTGATCACTGACAGGGCTGGAACCGAGCATGCTCGAGGCCGTCCATAACGTAGATCGAGAGATGCGCCGCTGCGGACGCCGTCCCGCGTGAAAGCGGAGGACATGGTGGTCACCAGCACGGGCGGACATGACGAAGTCGACGTGTTCGTCGAACTCAATGTCGGCAAAGGCGAGCATCACACAGTCGCGCTCGAACGAGCAGACAAGCGACTGTTCGACCGAGCACTCCCGAACGTCGAGCGCCTGTTGCGGGCGCAGGACCAGCTCAGATCGCGCAGCGTGGTACTGCTGGTCGTGGGTCACGCTACAGCCGGACATCTCGCCGCTACGCCGGCCTCGCCCATCACCAGACGATCTGGGACCTCGATCTGCGGCGAGCATCCCTCCAGGGGCGGGAACAAGATACTGAAACGGGCCATGCTCCTCTTCGCGTTTGCCGCACTCCGCGACTCCGAATCACGTGCCTACTACAACCCCAAGATCGTCCAAGGCATGCGTCACAACCGGGCCGTCATCCCACTAGCTCTAGGCCGCTCCGACATCTTCTGCGCCATGCTCCGCGGCGGCATCCTCTACCAACCGGGACCAGCCGAACTCGCCCTCACCGCTTGACAGAAGACATAGGGCTACCTCGACACCGAGGTAGGCCCCGCACTGCCGCCCTCAGTTCGAATAGCTGGACCGCCCGTCGTTGCCGACGGCGGCGAGACGAGTAGGATACGTCGCTTCTAGAAACTGCCGGTCATCCGCCTAGTCCCTCAAGGCAAGCCGTTATAGTTCGAGGATGGGAGTCTTTCACTACGCCCATATGGAGGAGCCGATCTATGTTGATGATCGGACTCTGGCACATTTGAAGGTTGTGATTGCGGCCAAGCTCCGCCGAAAAGAGAGCTTCACCCTCTCGTGGACCCAGTCCGAGAGCTCCCCTGGCCGCTCAACAATCTGGATGCACCCGTCAATCCCCCTGCGTTTTGACTTCGACACTCCCGATGTCCCGGAGCTGAACCCCTCATGGATCCAAGCGCTCATGCGCTCCGCGAACTCCGCGGACGGCATCATTCTAGACGACGAGATTCTTGATAGGGCCTAACTGATGGGCTTCGGTTCGACGTGCGTCCCCACGGATAGACGCCCCGACCCACACCTCTCTCATGTCGCCCTGGCTCGCTATCCGTAGCCCGGCGGATCGGCGCCACAGCATGAACGCCGATATCGCTCGACCGGGACGGCGGGAATGACTGGGTCCCCAGAAGACTCAGCACAGTTCTTGGCACCACCATGCATGTCGCGCTGGCGTTCGGCTTCCATGCCATCGGCCTGGTGCCCGCGCTCGTCCTAGCCGCGGAGATCGCCGATCGCGTCGACCGGCGATGGCCCGCGCGCATCGCCGTCGTTCTCTCCGCAGCAACGTCGGCGCTCCTCTGTCTAGGGACGGTGGCCGAACGGCCGCTCCTAACGGGCCGGCTGCTATAAGGCGCCGCAGCCGGAACGGTGCTGAGACCGGGAACGGTGACAGGCCTCTCGCACGACAACCGGTCCGCTTCGGCGGCGGGCCACTCGTCGTCGGCGTCGTCGCGCAGTGGGTGCCCCTGCCGGAGGTGACGCCGTACGCCGTGCACATCGCGCTCTCGGTCGCCGTAGGCGCCGTGCTGTGGCGCGCGCCGGACCCGTCGATCGAGCGAGAGGAACGAGAGGAACGACTCGAGCGCACTCCCGCGCCGCGACGAGCGCGGTCGTTCTGGAGCACGATCAGATCCCGCGCGTTCCTCGGGATCGTCCCCCTGACGGCACCGTGGGTGTTCGGCGCCGCGACGATGAGCTTCGCGGTCGCTCCCTCGGTGTTCCACGTGCGCGGTTTCGATGCGGTCGTCGCCGGCATCGTCACCGGCATCACCATGGGAACCGGCGTGCTCGTCCAGCCGCTCGCGCAGCGGATGGAGGGCCGCGCGTCGGGCGGGGCGATGGCGCCCGGGCTCGGCCTCGC
>NZ_JBASZT010000010.1:0-7355 GCF_049661145.1 Microbacterium sp. | reverse complement strand
GGCCTCGGTGCGCACAGCCGGCAGCGATCCGGCCCAGCTCGTGATGACGGCGACGGCTGCCGATGTGACGACCGTCGTGATCGGCGGCCGCGTGCGTGCGCAGGGCGGGCGGCACCTCGGCATCCCGCCCGAGGACATCGCCGCCGTCTACAGCAGCAGGTGAGCGACCGACCGGCGGGCGCAGCTGAAGCAAGTACGATCGGACGATCATGGGTCCGAGGAAGAAGCCGCCAGCGCCTCCCGCCGTTCGTAGGCGCCCTTCCTCTGATGACGCCAATGCGATCGTCTTCTTCCGCAGGCATGCCGATGACGACCCGGCACAGTCGATCCCCGGGCGAAAGCAGCTTGAGAGCTTTCCACCAAAGGCGCGAGCGACGATGCGAGCCGTGCTTGCGGCCGTCGCTGCGGCCCCTCCCAAACGCTTCTCTGGAGGGGGCTACTGGGAAGCGATGCACGGCGCGATGACCGGCTGGTTCGAGGTTCGCGTCGACGGGCCGCCGAACCGCACGCACTACCGACTGTTCTGCCTCCTCGACTACGACGCCGAGGGCACGGATATGCCCCTTCTGGTGATCGTTGACGGGCGCAGCAAGAAGTTCCGCACCACGCTCTCCGATGAGGACTATGCGGATGTGAGAGCGCTTGGCAAGGAGTACCGTTCGCGAAACCCGCGCTCGATCGCGTGAGTGTCAGGCCGCGGCGCTGGCTCGCATGGGCACCGTGATGTGAAGCTTCTCCGCCTCGGTCATCGGCTCCAGCACAAGCTTCATGCCCAAAGCCGCCGCCACTTCGGCGATCGTACCCACTGTCGGATTCACCGCCGATGCGGAGAACAGCCGGCGAACAACCGACGGATCAGTTCCGATAGCGCGGGCCAAAGCGGCTTTCGATACGCCCTCGCTGCCGCGGAGCGCGTCAAGATCGTTGATCAGTGAGTCGATCGTTGCGATACGGACGGACTCAGCGGCGTACTCACGCGCGAACTCGGGGTCCTGCAGGTCGTGCTGCAGGTCGGCCCAGAATTGCGATTCCATGACACCTCCTCGGCGGAGGATAAGCGTAACATAGATGCCACGCCCTTGTGGTGCCCCGCTTTGGGCTACTTGAGAGCTTGGACGGCCGATCGGTGATCTGGTGCGCGTGAAGGCCACAGCCCCCACCCAGCGCAAAGCCAACCTCTCCCGCCGTTTTCCTGAGAATCTGGGCGACGCGGAGATGGAAGCCGTCAAGCACCGTGCGCGCCGAGCTCAGCGAACCGGTGCTCCCACGCACGCCTGATGCGCGGAGGCAGGCGCAACTCGTCCCATACCGCGGCGAGCGTTCGAGCGTTCAGGTGCACCGAAACCTCGTCAACGGTCTTCGCCTCGCGCAGCACCACCTCGTACAGGGACCTAACGCGCCGAGGGATGCCGAGGTCGTAGCTGCTCGTCGCCGACCAATCGAGATACACAGGGAGCGTCACCGTTCCCTCATCCGGCCCTCGCAAATCGCTCAAGCTGGTCGGCACGGGAACAGGCGGCAGTGCCGCTTCGCGCTGCCGCTCAAGGTCGATCAGGCTGACCACCATGGTCCAAATGTAGCCGGAAGGCGCCTCGAACTGAACGAAGCGTCAGGGCGTCGCGCGGACGCCGTAGAGCCGCGCGGACGCGCGGCGCGCGGTCTCTCGCACCTCGAGCGCGAGTTGCGGGTACCGTTCCTCGGGCACCTGACGGTCGGAGAACGTCACGGCGACGGCCGCGACAGGCAGCGCCCGGTGATCGAGCACAGCCACCGACACCGAGGAGATCCCGGCCGTCACCGACCCGTGCTCGACGGCGAAACCGCGGGCCGTCGTCTCATCGAGCACGGCGCGCAGTGCCGAGTAGCGGTCGATGGCGCGTTCGCGGCCGTCCTCGCCGGCACCACCGACGGCCTCCGTCGGGTCATCCGTGCCGGCATCCGGCGCGCCGGCATCCGTCCGTAGCTGGTCCGCCCGCGCATCTGCCCTCACAAAGGCGTTGCGGTCCGGATACAGCGCCCGCACCTGGCCTTTCGGCAGCGCCGCGAGGATCGCCCGACCGCTCGCGGTGATGTGCATCGGCAGCCGGACATCGACATCCGTGATGAGCGCCGGCGCGCCCTTCGCCCGCTCCTCGACGACGTACAGCACGTCGCGACCGTGCGGCACCGCGAAGTGACCCGAGAGGCCGACCCGGTCGACGAGTGCCGCCATGAGCGGACGTCCGATACGCGCGAGCGGCTCCTGCCGCAGGTATGCCGAGCTGAGCTCGAACGCCGCAACCCCGAGCCCGTACCGCCGTTCCTCGTCGAGATGCAGCACGAATCCGTGCTCCTGCAGCGTCGCGAGCAGGTGATAGACGGTCGAGCGCGGCAAGTCGAGCCGCGTCGCGATCACCCCGGCGGGCAGCGGCCCGCGAGCTGCCGCGAGCAGCCGCAGAATACGCAGGGTCTGATCGGCCGCGGGTACTTTCGGCTGAATCATGGGTTCAGCCTAGAGTCGCCCGTCGAGCCGTCCCGCGCGCTGCGAGCGCGCTCCCTGGCTACGTCCGCACCCGCTTCGTGTGCACGACGGAAGCCTCGTGCTGCTTGACGTCGGCCGGCCCGATCTCCCCCGCGACGAGCCGCGCCCAGTCGGCGACGACGGCGAAGCCCGCGTCATCGCTGTGCACGCTTCCGCCGGCCGGGCGCGGGTTGATCTCGAGGATCTTCCACGCGCCGGCGGCGTCACGACGATACTGCAGGCTCACGATCCCGTGCAGGCGGAGCGTTCGGGCCAGTCGGCGGGCGTGCGGGACCACCTCGTGGTCCGATTCGATGCGCTGGTGATCGGAGTCGAGCTTGGTGCGCGCCGCGTGCGAGAGCGGCTTGCCCCACCACATCAGAACGTCGACGCTGACCTCGGGGCCTGGAAGGTAGTCCATCAACACCATCCGCCGCGGCCGCCGACCCTGCTCCTGGAATGTGAGAGCGGTGAGATACGCCTCGGGATGGATGACGCGCTCATCGGGATGGTTCAGCACGGAGAACCGGGACGAATCGCTGAGCCGCCAGTATCCCTCGCCGTTCACGCCGAAGACGGGCTTGATGCACACCTCGTGCCCCTCGCGACGACGGCGTTCGTACGCAGCGCGAATCGCGTCGACGCCCACCGCCTCGAGTGAGAACGGACGGTACGCATCCTTGCCGAGCCACTCGTTGAAGGCCGTCTTGTCATCGACGAGGCGGATCGTCTTCGGATCGGCCGCGGCATGAACGTCGGCCTCGATGGCACTCAGGTCGTACCTGGCGCTGTCCTGCACCCAGACGGCGTCGATCGCGTGCGCGCGGATGGTGCTGTTGATCCGCCCGATCGCGTCGGCCGTGCCAGCACTCGGAAAGTCCAGCGCCTCGGTACCTTCGACCGGCTGCCGCGTCGAACTGACGATCTCCAACTGCGACGTGGCCCGCAGCATCCGGGGGGCGATCTCGCGGCGGCTGAAGCCGTGCTCCATCCAGACGCGGACCGGTTCCGCTGCGGGCGCGCGAGAAGTCGGCGAGGAAACGGGCATGAGGTATTCTCCCACCTACCGCCCGCGATCGGAGGCCTCATGACGACGTCACCCACATCGACGCCGTCTGCACCGGCTACGGTCAGTGACCGCGAGTTCCGCCTCGCTCTGTACGACGTCGCCGCCCGGGACGGCGGGTTTCACGCGACGTCGGAATGGACGCCGCAGCCGTTCGCCGCGGACGAGTACAGTCGCTTCAAGTATGGCGACGAGGCCCAGGCCGCCCGCTACGGGGCGACGCTCGCGAGGGCGCTGAGCGAGCACTTCGCCGCACGGCGCGGAACCGGCGGAGACAACTACGGCGAAGGCATCACGATCGTCGGCACGCCGTACAAGTCGCTGCCCAACGCCGCGAAGCTGCTGGCGGATGCCGCCGAGCGTGAGCTGCGTGTACGCCAACCCGACGCCCGAGTGTCGGGTACCCGGATCTATCAGCATCGGCTCGCGGCGGGTGACTACGGACGCCTCCCGCAGGCCGAGCGTGAGGCACGCAATCGGCAGAAGAGGTACTTCCTCGACGCGGCCGACTTCGCCGGGAGGCACGTCGTGCTGATCGATGACGTCCGCGTCACCGGGTCGATCGAGCGGTCGGTGTTGACGCTGCTGGACGGCGTTCCGTGGGCGAGCCTGACGGTGGCCAGCCTCCTTCGCATCGACCCCGAGACCGCGCGGCAGAACCCGCAGGTCGAAGACGCGCTGAACCACGCCCGCATCGCCGCGCTCTCCGATCTGCTGCCGTTGATGAGCGCGGACCGATTCGTGTTGATCACCCGGACGGTCAAGCGGATTCTGGAGGCCGACCTTCCCGCGCTGCAGGCGTTTCTCGCCGCGCTGGGGCCAGCCCGTCGCGCCGAGCTCTATCGCGCCGCGGTCGACGACGGTTACTCCGTGATGGAGGGGTACGCAGCGTCGTTCGGGCTGCTCGAGTCGTTCTACCCGTACTGAACGCCGTGGCATGTCAGGCCGGCAGCAACTCCCGCAGCGAATGGATCGCTTCGTGGGAGGGCGCACCCTGCGGCGCGTAGAGCACCGATGACAGACCCGCCTCGCGGGCACGATAGTCGGCGTTGGCGTTGTCCCCGACGTGCAGTACCTCGCCCGGCAGTGCTCCGAACCGACCCGCCAGGCGATGGAAGATCTCCGGGTTGGGCTTGGCGATGCCCTCCTCGCTGCTGAACAGATGGACATCGCACAGCTGCCAGATGCCGAGCTTCTCGAGCACGGGGCGCATCACCTGTTCGTTGTCGAGACCAGTGTTGCTGAGCAGTCCCAGGCGATATCCCGCATCGCGAAGCCGCGCCAGGGTGTCCACCGCATCGGGCTCGGTGAGGGTCGGCATGTAGGCGTCGACCAGCCGCAGCGCACCGAGTCGCGCCTGGATCGCGGCGACGGCCTGCGGTCCCGGCACCGTATCGTCGATGCCCAGCATCCCGAACATGAACTCGACGCGAACGGCGAGCGGATAGTCGAGGCCGGTGCTCTCCGAGAGGTCGTCGAAGTGCCGATCCGATGCCAGGTAGGCTTCTCGCAGTGACTCGACATCCCGGCCCGGCCAGCCGAGCAACTCGAAGAGGAGCGCGAGTCGGGGGCGCGTGAACTCTGGGTTGCCCACGAGCAGCGTTCGCCAGATGTCGAAGCTCAGGCACGTGACCCGAGCGGGCACGATGAAGTCGCGGGAGCCCGCGTCAACGGCTGTCAGCATGATGCAGCACTCCCTCACGCCGATCGACCTCGTCGGCCAGCAGAGCCAGCCGCTCCGCGCGCTTCTCGTGGTACGCGACCCCGCTTCCGATCGCGGCGTCGAACATTTCGCGCAGCAGGTCGGTCGGCGCCCCCTCCGCGATCGTCTCGAACTCGGCATCCGACTCGTAGTCGAGCACATGACGCAGCACGCGCGTATTCAGCGCGAAGCGCCCGGTGGCGATGTCGCGCAGCACGTCGTGCGCCCGATGACCGACGCTCTCGTTGAGCTCGCTCTCGAACGCGGGGTGCGATGCGCCGAGCCCTGGCGACAGCCGCGCCGCGTGCAGGTACCAGACCCCTCGGGGAGCGAGGCTCTCCAGGTATCGACCCGTCGCCAGTTCCGCCGACCCGGTGACCCGGAGGTCGTCGACGACGAGTACGTGCGCGTCACGGATCAACGCCTCATCGATCCGGAACCGCTGGCGGGCCAACTCACGGGAACGGTCGGCTGCACTGCCTCGCGCATAGCTGTCGTCGCTCGGCATCGCCTTGAAGAAGGGCACGAGCGTCGGCGGCTCGATCCCTCGGTCGATCACCGCAAGACGGCCGAGAACGCTGACAAGAGTGCGAGCGATGGCATGGGATGCCGTCGGCAGATGCTTGTACGGCGCAGACACGACACAGACGGGATCGCCTCCGACTCGCGCGAACAGATCGTCGCCGATCAAGTCGGCGAGACCCCGACCGTACTCCGCAGCAGGCGGCAGGTAGCCGTACTTGAAGCGCGCATACGCCTCGCGGTCGAAGCGCTCGCCGCTGCGGTCGACCAGCACGCCACCCACGAGGTCGAGGTCGTGCAAGGCGACGTGATGAACGTACACAGGTCCGCGGTCTTTGCTGTGCGCTTGCGGGCCTCAGAGGCCGACGACCGCGGCCGGCTGCTGATCGTCGCCGAACACGCGATACCGCTCGAGCACGGTGTCGGCCCAGCGCCAGTGGGTCGTGTGTTCGTCCATGCGGTCGTTGAGGCCCGTGATCGCCGTCGTCGCGCCCTTCAGACTCAGTGCCGACTCGAGGTCGTCAGATGACACCCGGTACATGTCCTCGATCAGCCGGAGATGACGGGGGTGGATCACCGTCTGCCCGAACAGTCCGTTCATGATGTGCCGCGAGACCTCCGCGCGTAGCAGGTCGTCGTATGCCGGCCCGTAGCATTCGAACACGGGGGCGGTGACGGTGAATCCGCCCACCCCGCGGAACTCGCGGATGATTTCGCCTATCAGACCACCGATCGGCGTGTCATAGATGGTGAAGCGGGCGGTGGGGCGACGGATGCCGAGGTAGCCGAGAAGGTCGTTCCCTCCGATGCGCAGGCACTCGATGTGCGAGCTGTACGCGAGCGTGGCGTGCAACAGCGCGGTGCGATAGCTCCAGTCGAACATCCGGTGCGATTCGAGGATCGGCATGACAGTGAAGTCGGTGCCCTGGAGCAGGTCGATGTAGTGCGACAGCGATTCCGGATCGGCCTTGGGGATCACGAAGCCGCGCAGCTTCTCGACGCCAGGCACGTCGAGGATCTGACGGAGCACGTCGACGTTCCGTGCGCGCACGTAGGTGGTCGTACCGGTATCGCGCTCGGCCCCCGCCAGTACCACCCGGAGGTTGTCGATCGCGAGGGGGATGTCGGTCTCGGCGATCGCATCCTCGGTGCACAGGACGACGCGCCGCACGTCCGCATGCCAGCCGTTGACGAGAGCGAGCTGCTTGCTTACCGGTGTCGTCGCCGGCGTGTACAACGTGGGGCTGAAGACAGAGCTGACGGTCATGGCCTTTCGATTCTGCGGGGACGGCCAGCTGCCACGTCGCCGTGGACGAGGGCCAGGGTGGGGGGATCCTGTCATGACACTCCACGGGGCACCGCGCAGGGGCACGATGCCTCGTGGAGTGTCGGCCGTGCTCAGTCGGCGGCGTCGGCTTTCTCGAATTGTTCTTTCATTTTCTCGAGGTCGATGGCGTCGGTGGTGACTTCTTTCTTGCCGTAGTAGACGTCGCGGTCGAGTTCGTTGTTCGCGTTGGCGACGAGCATCGCGACGAACGTGTCGCCGTTGACGTTGAGGAAGGTGC
>NZ_JBASZT010000009.1:0-6567 GCF_049661145.1 Microbacterium sp. | reverse complement strand
CCGCGGCGTACGAGCGGCTCGCGTCGGCATCCGACACCGTCGCCGTCGCGGTGGATGCGGCGCTCGACGCCGCCGGGGTGCCGCACGTCGTGCAGCGCGCCGGGACGCTGTTCAGCGTCTTCTTCGGGGATGCGGTCGTTGGCGGTGTTCCCGACTACGCGACCGCGCAGCGGCAGGACACCGCAGCGTACGCCCGGTTCTTCCACGCGATGCTGGATGCCGGCGTCTCGCTGCCCCCCTCGGCCTTCGAGGCCTGGTTCGTCACCGCCGCGCACGATGGTGATGCGAGGGGTGACGAGGCGCTAGGCCGCGTGATCGACGCGGTGCCCGCCGCTGCCCGAGCCGCCGCGGCGGCCTGAATCGCCTCTCTGTGCAGAAGATCACCCACGGAAGATCACCCAGCCTCGGTCGGCCGCGCGGCTCCGGTTTGCTCTCCGGGTCGCATCTGGCCGCATCCCGCGCTCCATAGCGACCAACTGTGACCCGCTCGAGCGTCGAGGGCCGCCATCGGTTGCTCGCGGGGTCGCATGTGGTCGCAATCACAGGCGCATGGCGACCAGGTGCGCCCCATTGGCCGTCGCCCGTCCGGGTGCACGAGCTCGCCCCGTCAGACGGCCTTCGACCGGAGGCCGACTCTCACCTGGCTCAGTAGGCTGGAGCGCATGCCCGTGACCCTGCTCGGCGCGACCGAGATCCGCGCGCTCGCCGCCGAACTGGATGTCACCCCGACCAAGAAGCTCGGCCAGAACTTCGTCGTCGATGCCAACACGGTACGCAAGATCGTGCAGGTCGCGCAGGTGTCGGCATCCGATCGCGTCGTCGAGGTCGGGCCGGGCCTTGGCTCCCTCACGCTCGCGATCCTCGAAACGGGCGCCCGCGTCACCGCCGTCGAGATCGACCACCGGCTCGCCGAGCGCCTGCCCGCGACGGCCGCCGCGCACGGCGTCCCGGACGATGCGCTCATGGTGGTGGATGCCGATGCGCTCCGTGTCACCGAGTTGCCGGGCGATCCGAACGTGCTCGTCGCCAACCTGCCCTACAACGTCAGCGTGCCGGTGCTGCTTCACTTCATGGAGACCTTCGCGCAGCTCGACCGCGGCGTCGTGATGGTGCAGGCAGAGGTGGGGGAGCGTCTCGCGGCCCCGCCCGGGTCGAAGGTGTACGGCGCGCCGAGCGTCAAGGCCGCGTGGTACGGGCCGTGGCGGCTCGCGGGAACCGTCTCGCGCCAGGTGTTCTGGCCGGTGCCGAACGTCGACAGCGTGCTGGTCGCGTTCCGGCGCGACCCGCAGGCGCGCGGCGACGAGAGCCTGCGCCGACGGACGTTCCGGCTCGTCGATGCGGCCTTTCAGCAGCGGCGCAAGATGCTGCGGCAGGCGCTCGCGCCGCTGCTCGGGGGGTCGGCGGCATCCGCGTCCGACGTCCTTGCGGCGGCCGGCGTCGATCCCACGGCGCGCGGCGAACAGTTGACGGTCGACGACTTCGTCGCCGTCGCCCGTCTCTCCACCGGCTGACGAGCCGAGGAGTTATCCACAGATCCGCCTTCCGCCACATGTGTAGCGCATGTAGCCTGGAATCATGTCTCGGATGCTGCAAGTGAGAAACCTCCCAGACGACGTCCACGCCCGACTCAAAGAGCGGGCGGCGGCGGAGCGCATGACCCTGTCCGACTACGTCGCGCGCGAACTGGCAGAGCTCGTCCGCCCCCGAAGCAACGCCGAGATCTTTGCGGCAGCGCGCGCGAGAGGGCCTCGCGTCACGAGGGAGCAGATCATCCAGGCGCTGCACGAGGCGCGAGCCGGGCTGTGATCGCCGTCATCGACGCGTCCGCGCTCGTCGAGTCGCTCGATCGAGGTTTCGGCGAACTCAACGACGCGGAACTCCACGTGCCCGCTGTCGCCGATGTCGAGGTCTTCTCGGCGCTGCGGCGCATGGCGGCGTCGGGTCGACTGACGGCATCCGAGGCGCGCGAGTGCATCGACGACTACCTCAACCTGGAACTGGTCCGCCACGGCGCGACGCGGCTGCTCCCGCGGATGTGGGACATGCGCCACGACATCTCCGGCTACGACGCCGCCTACGTCGTACTGGCGGAATCCCTGGGCGGCGCCCTCGTGACGAGCGACCTGCGGCTCGCGCGCGCCGCTGAGCGGTACTGCGACGTGCTCGTGCCGTAGCTGAGATACCCCCGCGTTACCGAACCGTCAGACGCCGTTCAGCGGGTGCTCATGCGTACGGCGTAACATGTTCGTAATATGTCCATTATGCGCATGGCCGAGTACCCGGCTCCCGAACGGGTGCTGCTGCACCTCAGCGACACCCACCTCCGCGCCGGCGGCTCGCAGATCTGGGACGTCGTCGACGGTCGCCGCAACCTCGCTCGGGCGCTCGACGTCATCGAGGCCTCCGGCGTCCACCCCGACGCCATTGTCTTCACCGGCGACCTCGTCGACCTCGGCGAGCCCGCCGCCTACGCGGACCTTCGCGCCCTCGTCGAGCCCTTCGCCGCGCGCCTGCACGCGCCCGTCGTGTGGGTCATGGGCAACCACGACGATCGTGCCGCCTTCCGCGCGGGCCTGTGGGACCAGCTTCCCGACCCCGATCGTCCGCCCGCGACCGTCGACCGTGTCGACGAGTTCGACGGCCTGCGCATCGTCACGCTCGACACCTCCGTGCCGGGTCAGCACTACGGCGAGATCACCGACGCCCAGCTGGCATGGCTCGCCGACACTCTCGCCACCCCGGCGCCGCTCGGCACGATCCTCGCCATGCACCACCCGCCGGTTCCGAGCGTGCTCGCGCTCGCCGCAAGTGTCGAGTTGCGCGACCAACGGCGGCTCGCCGCGGTCCTCCGCGGGACCGACGTCCGTGCCATCATCGCCGGGCACCTGCACTACTCGACGTTCGCGACGTTCGCCGGCATCCCGGTCTCCGTCGCATCCTCCACCTGCTACGCGCAGGACCTGACGGTGCCCGTGGGCGGGACCCGTCCCCAGGACGGCGCGCAGGCGTTCAACCTCGTGCACGTCTTCGACGACACCGTCGTGCACTCGGTGGTGCCCATCGACGCTCCGCGCGTCATGGAGTACGTCGATGCCGCGACAGCGCGCCGGCGACTCGAAGACGCCGGCATCCGCGGTGTCGCCGTCACCCGGCGGGAGGCTCCGCCGACACGTCCTCTCGCCGTCGTTCGCTGACCGCGTCGCGCTCCCAGGGAGCCGCGATCGGGAACATGCGCTCTAGGCTCTCGCGCAGTGTCCGCACGCGCAGCTCCTCGGGCAGCTCGCTCCCGCCGCCGTCGTTGAGGCAGAACATGTCCGCGTCGCGCTTGCGCTCCAGCCGGTCGAGGATCCGCGGCGTCGACGCCAGTGTCGTCTGGACGTAGCGCACACGAGGGACGGTCGTCGTCACGGCGCGCCCGGTCATCAACGCGTAGTAGTGATAGAGGCTGTTCGTCACCGAGATGTCCGTCGCGGAGCGGAACCGTGAGGCCGCCGTGCGAGCGAAATCGTCGGGGAAGTCGCGTTCCAACTCGGCCATGACGCTCCGCCGCAGCGGCGCCGCGCAGTGCTCGAGATCGCGCAGGATGCTGCGGCCGAACCGCTCTCGCAGCAGCGCGCGGTTGACGCGCAGTGCATTGTCGTGGCCGCTGCGCGCGGGCAGCGGCGCTCCCGTACCGATGCGTACCCCGCACTCGACGAACTTCGAGACGCCGCCCGATGTGAAGAACAGTTCCGGCGTCACCGGCCGGCCGAAGAACATGTCGTCGTTGGAATAGAGGAAGTGCTCGGACAGTCCCTCGATGCGATGCAGCTGTGCCTCCACGGCGTGCGAATTGTGGGTGGGCAGCACCGCAGGATCGGCGAAGAACTCTTCGCTGCGCACGATCGTCACGCGCGGATCGTCCGCGAGCCACGCCGGCCGCGGCGAGTCGGTCGCGATGAAGATGCGTCGCACCCACGGCGCATAGAGGTGCACACTGCGCAGCGCGTAGCGCAATTCGTCGACGTGACGGTAACGCGCCGGACCGTCATCGCCCTCACCGACGACGTACTCCTCCAGCTGCGCCGCGCGCTGTCGCTGGAACTCACTCGACGACCCGTCAACCCACGAGAACACGATGTCGATGTCGGCGGTGATCTCGTCGGGTTGCGGATCGAACATGCCCGCCGGAGTCTGCCACGATCGGCCGAAGCGCTCGACCGTCACGAGCTCGAGGTCCGCGGCGGCGAACACGCGGCGGGTGAGAGCGTTGGGGTGCGGCGCCGTGACGACGCCGTCCACATTGCGCCACACCTCGAGGCGCGCGGCGTACGGCAGGCCGTAGCGCAGCGCGCCGTTCGCCGTGGTCCTCGGTCGATACAAGCGCACCGACGAAGGCGAACCGGCGACGAGCGGGTCGGATGCCAAGTCGGCGACCAATCGTGGCGCGAGTCCCTTGGACTTGACGTAGAGCGGCTCGCGCGCCGCGAGACGCTGCAGTGCTCCGGCGGCCGCGGGAGCGTCGGACGCGTCGATCGCGAGCGCGCACCCCGAGCGGTCATGGCGGATGAGGAGGGTGGACACCCCGGCATCCGCCAGCGTATCCGCGATCAGCAGCAGATCGTCGCGCCGGGCCTGTTCGGGTGTGGTCGCGGTGTGCACGAGATGCAGCACGCCGTCGATCCAACGCACATCATCGCGCGCGATCAACTGCGCCCAGGGGTGGGGCTGCGCGGGAAGCGCCTGCAGAGTCGTCATGCTGCTCCTTTCGTCGATGGTTGACCATCATTCGCGTACGTCCAGTCGGAGCCGGGGGACCACTGACGATGCCCCGCGAGGCGGCGGTGCGAAGTAGCCTGGTTCCGTGACCGAGAACCGCTTCCCACCCTCTCGCGGTGGAGACCTGCACCGCCCGTACGCTGCGGCATCCGACCGCTATGAGAACAGATCGTACCGCCGGGTCGGGACCTCTGGCCTCTACCTGCCACCGCTGTCGCTCGGGCTGTGGTGGAACTTCGGCGACAACATCCCCTTCGACTCCCAGCGGGCGCTGCTGCGCCACGCGTTCGACCGTGGCATCACACACTTCGACCTCGCGAACAACTATGGTCCGCCCTACGGCTCCGCCGAGACGAACTTCGGCCGCATGATCCGCGAGGATTTCACGCCGTACCGCGACGAACTCATCATCTCCTCCAAGGCGGGCTACGACATGTGGGAGGGCCCCTACGGTCAGTGGGGTTCCCGCAAGTACCTGCTCGCCAGCGCCGAACAGTCGTTGCGGCGCATGTCAGTCGAATACGTCGACATCTTCTACTCGCACCGTTACGACCCCGTGACCCCGCTCGAGGAGACGATCGGTGCCCTCGACACGCTCGTGCGACAGGGCAAAGCGCTGTACGTCGGCATCTCGTCGTACTCCGCGGAACGCACCGTCGAGGCGAAGGCCGTCGCCCGCTCGCTCGGCACGCCGCTCGTCATCCACCAGCCGGCGTACTCGATCCTCAACCGCTGGGTCGAGGACGGCCTTACGGATGCGCTGCGTGAAGAGGGGATGGGTGCGATCGCCTTCACGCCGCTCGCCCAGGGTCTCCTCACCGACAAGTACCTCGGGGACGGGACCGCCGAACGCGCCCAACAGCGTTCGTCGCTGCCAGGCCAGCGCCTCAGTGAGGTCGCGCTGGCCGCACTCCGCAGCCTCGACGTCATCGCGAAGGAGCGTGGGCAGACTCTCGCGCAGCTGGCGATCCAGTGGGTGCTGCGCGACGAGGTCGTGACCTCGGCGCTCATCGGCGCCTCGCGTGCCGCGCAGCTCGACGAGAATCTCGCCGCCCTCGCCGGCCCGGCCTTCGACACCGAGGAGCTCGAGCGGATCGATGCCCTTGCCGACAGCATCGACGTCGACCTCTGGGCTCGCTCGGCCACCGCGTGAGCTCCGCCGCCACGATCGAACGTCGCGTGCGCGTACGCGCACCCGGCAAGATCAACATCGCCTTCGACGTCGGCGACCTCCAGCCGGGCGGATATCACCGCGTCGCATCGGTCTACCAGGCCGTGTCGGCGTATGAGGACCTCACGGTGACGCTGGATGCCGGCGGCTACACCGTCGCGGTCACCTCCGACTTCGACGTCAGCGCTGTGCCGCTCGACGGCTCCAACCTCGCGGTACGGGCAGCCAAGGCCGTCGCGCAGCGAACCGGGTTCACCGGCGGCATCCACCTGGACATCCGCAAAGGCGTGCCTGTCGCCGGCGGTATGGGGGGAGGGTCGGCGGATGCCGCGGCATCCCTCGTCGCCGTCAACGAGTTGCTGGGCGCCGGGCTCAGCAGCCTGGAGCTGCAGCAGCTCGGTGCGGAGCTCGGCGCCGACGTGCCCTTCGCGATGCTCGGCGGCACCGCCATCGGTACGGGACGTGGCGACGAGCTCGCTCCGGCGCTCGTGCGCGGGCGCTTCGACTGGGTGCTCGTCACGAGCGCGGACGGCCTGTCCACGCCCGCGGTGTATGGCGAGCTCGACCGGTTGCGTGCGCTCCCCGACATCACCCCCGTCCACGGCGCGCCCCGCGTCGACCCGAGCGTGCTGCAGGCG
>NZ_JBASZT010000008.1:0-8445 GCF_049661145.1 Microbacterium sp. | reverse complement strand
GCGCTCGCCGACGCGCGCAACGGCCCAGCCCGCCGGGATGTTGCCGCACAGCTGCCCGACCACCAGCGCCGCTGCGACGAGGGCGGCGGTCGGGACATCGGCACCGAGTTCGGCCGCGATGATCGGGAGGAGCGGCACGACGGCACCCTCGCCCAATCCGAACAGGATCGTCGGACCGTAGACCATCGGGGCCAGACGCCACAGCATCCGCCCCATCTCGGGTTCGGACCCTGGGGGGACGGCGGCGCTCACTCTCTTCACGTTAGTCTGGAGTGTCATGCTTGATTTCGATCCGTCCGCCGACATCCAGGCCCTGCGTTCCACCTTCTCCGATATCCAGGCGGTGGTCGATGTCGATGCTCTGCGCGCCGAGATCGCGCGCCTGTCCGAGCAGGCTGGTGCTCCCGATCTCTGGGACGACGTCGAGAAGGCGCAGAAAGTCACGAGCGCGCTCAGCCACCGCCAAGCCGATCTCAAGCGGGTCACCGATGTGGAGCAGCGCCTCGACGACCTGGACGTGCTCGTCGAGCTCGCGCAGGAGATGGACGACGAGGACACCGCCGAAGAGGCGCGCAAGGAGATCGTCGCGCTGCAGGACGTCATCGGCCAGCTCGAGGTGCAGACTCTGCTCGACGGTGAATACGACGACCGTCCCGCCGTCGTCACGATCCGCTCCGGTGCGGGCGGCGACGACGCCACCGACTTCGCCGAGATGCTGCTGCGCATGTACCTGCGGTGGGCGGAGCGGCACAAGTACTCCGTGAAGGTGATGGACACGTCCTACGCGGAAGGCGCGGGCATCAAGTCCGCGACCTTCGAGTTGGATGCCCCCTACGCGTACGGAACGCTGTCGGTCGAGGCCGGCACGCATCGCCTCGCCCGCATCAGTCCGTTCGGTGCCGCCGACAAGCGTCAGACGAGTTTCGCGGCGGTCGAGGTCATTCCGGCGCTCGAGGAGGCCGTCGAGGTCGAGGTGCCCGAGAGCGACATCCGCGTCGACGTGTTCCGCTCGTCGGGGCCCGGCGGACAGTCGGTCAACACGACCGACTCCGCGGTTCGGATCACCCACCTCCCGACGGGCCTGGTCGTGTCGATGCAGAACGAGAAGAGCCAGATCCAGAACCGTGCCGCCGCGATGCGGGTGCTGCAGACCCGTCTGCTGCTGCTCAAGCGCGAGGAGGAGGCCGCCAAGAAGAAGGAACTCGCCGGCACGATCACGGCGAGCTGGGGCGACCAGATGCGTTCGTACTTTCTCTACGGCCAGCAGCTCGTGAAGGATCTGCGCACCGGATACGAGGTCGGCAATCCCGCGGTGGTGTTCGACGGAGACCTCGACGGCCTCATCGCCGCCGGCATCCGCTGGCGCAAGCGCAAGGACGACGAGGACTGACGCGGTCAGGCCCGTCTTCGGGAATGTCATCGAACCACGCGGATGCCGCGTCGAGGCTCACCCTGCCGACGAGCGCGTCACGAGGCGCGTCCTCGCCGATGCCGCCGAGATCGACGAGATACTCGGCGTCACGACACGGACCGCCGGGCAACACGATCAGGGGCGGAGCGGCCGCGTCTCCCATCGTCGACACCGGGAACGGGCGAAGCACAGGACGGATGCCGGGGCGCGGGGTGTCGCGTCCGGCATCCGCATCCTGCG
Source organism: Microbacterium sp. (assembly GCF_049661145.1). Lineage (GTDB taxonomy): Bacteria > Actinomycetota > Actinomycetes > Actinomycetales > Microbacteriaceae > Microbacterium. The sequence continues at coordinate 6,794 of NZ_JBASZT010000008.1, read as the reverse complement.
CGCTTAGGCTCGACGCGTCATGATCCGGTTCGAGCACGTCACCAAGAAATACCGCGGGACCAGCAAGCCGGCGCTGAGCGACGTCGACTTCGAAGTGCAGCGCGGCGAGTTCCTGTTCCTCGTGGGCGCGTCGGGCTCGGGAAAGTCCTCGTGCCTGCGGCTGATCCTCAGGGAGGACAATCCCAGCGACGGCCGCGTCGTCGTGCTTGGACGCGACCTGCGGAGCCTCTCCACGCGCAAGGTGCCGTACTTCCGGCGTCACATCGGATCGGTGTTTCAGGACTTCCGCCTGTTGCCGAACAAGACGGTGTTCCAGAACGTCGCTTTCACGCTCCAGGTCATCGGCTCGTCGCGTGCGTTCATCCAGCAGGCGGTTCACGAAGCCCTCGACCTCGTCGGTCTCGACGGCAAGCAGAAGCGCCTGCCGCACGAGCTCTCCGGCGGAGAGCAGCAGCGCGTGGCGATCGCCCGCGCCCTCGTCAACCGGCCGCAGATCCTTCTCGCCGACGAACCCACCGGCAATCTCGACCCCGCCACCTCAGGGGACATCATGCAGTTGCTTGCCCGCATCAATGCCGGCGGCACGACCGTCGTCATGGCCACGCACGAGGCAGGTTTCGTCGATCAGATGAAGCGTCGCGTCATCGAGCTGCGAGGCGGCATCATTGTCCGCGACGACCGCCAGGGTGGCTACGGCGACACCTCTGTGATCCCGAGTCTGTCTCCGCAGGTCGAGAAGGGCGCCGCCGCGACCGCCGCGCTCAGCGCTGTTCAGGAGTTGCGCCGCGAGATCGCGTCGTCGCCCGTCGAACCGGTTCCGCTGTTGCGCGAAGCGGGGACGGATGCTGAACCCCCGGCATCCGCACCGCCCGCCGCGACCATGCAGGCCGTCGGCTCGCAGTCCGCCGCCGAGCCCGCGCCCACGACGCGCCCCATCCCGATCGACGCGCCCGAGGTGGACCTCAACGAGCTCGGCATCGGTGACATCGATCTCGGCAAGCTGGGTGTCGTCGACCGACTCGGCGACCGGCGCGGCGATGAAGTGGGGCCCACGTCATGAGGGTGAGGCTGATCCTCTCCGAGGTCTTCACCGGCCTGCGGCGCAACGCGTCGATGGTGATCTCAGTCGTTCTGGTCACGTTCGTCTCGCTGACCTTCGTCGGCGCCGCGATGCTCATACAGATGCAGATCGGCAAAATGCGCGACTACTGGGTGGAACGTGCGCAGGTGTCGGTGGTGATGTGTCGCGAAGATTCGACCGTGCCCACCTGCGCGAACGGGGTTGCGACGCAGGAGCAGCTGGACACGGTCGCGGAGCGGCTCGCGAGTCCGGCATTGAGCGACATCGTACGAGACGTGCGGTACGAGTCGGCAGACGAGGCCTATCAGAACCTCCTCGACCTTTACGGTGACGAGTACAAGGACTACGTCACACCGGCACAGCTGGGAGAGACGTACTGGGTGGGCCTGATCGATCCGGGTAAGGGCGATGTCATCACCGAGGCGTTCCAGGGCATGGAAGGTGTCGAGGCCGTGAAGAACCAGATGCAGTACCTCGAACCGCTCTTCTCGGCGCTGACCGTCGCCACGTACATTGCTGTGGGCATCGCGGTGCTCATGCTCGTCGCAGCCGTGCTGCTCATCGCGACGACGATCCGGTTGTCCGCCTATGCGCGAAGACGCGAGGTCGGCATCATGCGGCTGGTCGGCGCCTCGAACAGCTTCATCCAGACCCCGTTCATCCTCGAGGGCGTGTTCGCCGCGTTCATCGGCTCGCTCCTGGCGGGCGTGGCGATCGTGCTGGGCGTGCACTTCGGCGTCGGGCAGTACCTCCACGACCGGGTCACGTTCATCACGGACTGGGTCGATGTGAAGGATGCCGCGATCGTCATCCCCGTCATCGTCGTGCTCGGGCTGGTGCTCGCGGCGCTGTCCGCGGGTTTCGCGATTCGGCGCTGGTTGCGCGCCTGACTGGAGCCCGCCGACGCGGCGAGATCAGCGGAGCTGACGCCTTCGGCAGAGGTTGCAGGTAGACTGACGGGCTGCCGTGTCCGCGGCATCCGCCTGCGTGGGCGTAGGACGGGCCCAGCAACTAGAGGAGGAGTACGGCCATGGCCAGGGAACGCGGGGAGAAGGTCGTTGCGACCAACCGTCGCGCGCGCCACGAGTACACGATCGAGAAGACCTACGAGGCAGGGCTCGTGCTCACCGGCACCGAGGTCAAGTCACTGCGGCAAGGGCGCGCGAACCTCAGCGACGGGTATGCGTATATCGACGGCGGACAGGCGTACCTCGACGCCGTGCACATTCCGGAGTACGCGCAGGGCCACTGGACGAATCACTCCTCGAAGCGCACTCGTAAGCTGCTGCTCCACAAGGCAGAGATCGTCAAGCTGTCGCACGCGATCAGCGCGGGCGGGTACACGCTGGTGCCGCTGAAGCTCTACTTCTCGGACGGCCGCGCGAAGGTTGAGATCGCGGTAGCGAGGGGCAAGCGCGAGTACGAGAAGCGGCAGACGATTCGCGAGCGCGAAGACAAGCGCGAGGCCGAACGCGCGATGCGCAGCCGCAACCGGCTGGGGGAGTAGCGGGCGGTCAGGCAGCCCGGAACCGCGCCTCGACGCCGGCTGTGACGACGATGTCGTCGGGCCGGAAGTTCGCGATGGGGGCGACTCCGGCATCGACGGACATGGCTGCCCGGGCGAACATCCGAGGTGCCTGCTCCGGGCGTGAGTCGCCGAGCAGCCCCACGTCGGCGATCTCGATCGGCACGACGCTCGCATGGCCGATAGCGGCGGCGTAGGCGTTCGCACGCTCGACGGCGACCGCGACGGCATCCGTCGCCACGTCGCGCTCGACGCGCGCGCGAGTCTCGGGTGTCAGCTGCCACTCGACAGTACCGACCTGCAGCCCGTCGGTCGCCGCGATGTCGTTCAGCCAGTCGGAGAGGCTGAGCGTGTCGGTGAAGGTCACGGCGAACTCGACCGACGCATGATGGACGAGGTCGAGCTGCCGGCCCTCGTTGTTCCACGGCCGGTCCGACCAGACCGCGACCCGCTGGCTGGACCAATCCGCGATTGTGCCGGCATCCTTGCGCGCAGCGAGATCCTCGCGCACGGGGAAGGCGAGGGCCGCGACACGCTCCACAACGGTGCCTCGGTCGGGGCCGTCGACGGACGCCGACACATGTGCAACGGCGCGCTCGGGTGCGATGCGGGTCTGGCTTTCCCCGCGGACGGTGATGATCACGTCACTCATACGCTAAACTGTAATGCTCGGGTGTCGAAGGCTCCTGAGAACAACTCCTACACAACTCCACAGCGTGACAGCGGTTCCTCCTCTGGAGGATTCACGGGGCTGATCGGTTTCGACAGCGTCTGCGAATCTGCGAGAAGCGGGCCGAGGATGCAGAGTTATCTCGCTAACGACCTCTGCGAAACAATAAGTGCCGATGCAAAGCGCACTGACTTCGCCCTCGCTGCCTAAGCGAGCCCGATAGTCCGTCAGACCGTGTGTGACCCCGCCACGGGCCCTGGCGTCATCTAGGGGTCTTGCCGTGTGACGGGGCCTCGACGTCGCACGGGACTCTTCTGAGGCTGGGCTCGTCGACTTAGGTGTCTGTGACAAAGGTCGGAGCCGAGCAGAACGTCTCTACAGACTGCGCCCGGAGAAGACGCCGTATCCCAGCGTTGGACGGGGGTTCGATTCCCCCCAGCTCCACCACCCGCTGTCACAGAGCGAAGCCCCCCGATCCCTTACGAGAGTAGGGATCGGGGGGCTTCGTCGTTCCTGGGAACGGGCGCCGCGCGGGGCGTCACCCACACCTTGTTCTTGCCGGCTGGGTCTCCGAGTCGAAGCGAGGTGGCCGACCACCTGCGCGGGCCTTCGCTTTACGGCACACGCCCGGTCTGGAGCCAGCCGAACGAGCCGGCGAGGGCAAACATCGCCGCCGTCGCGGCCGCGGCGAGGAGCCACATCAGCGGGCGTCGCGGGAGGGCGTGGCAGAGAGGGCTGGTGCGCTGCGTCCGACGCCGGCGGCGCGGAGCCGGGAGGCCAGGGCGATGCCGGCCAAGGTGAAGGCGAGGAAGGAGACCGGGATGATCGCGGCGGCGGTCAGGCCTATCCAGAGAGGGAAGCTGCCCAGGTCGAACACGATCCACACGCCTGCGAGGTTGACGAGGGACATGAGTCCGGAGGCGGCGAACCACCGCCACCTCGGCCAGGTGCGATAGCCGGTGACGCCGAAAGCGAGCTCGTATAGGCCGCCGAGCAGTGCCATCGGCACGATCGCGAGGATGCTGCGCGGCGTGAACGGCGCCGTCGCGAGTCCCGCCACGACTCCGGCGATGATCGCCGCCCCCGGATGGCGCAGCAGTGCCTGCGCGATCACGGGACCGAGCACGAACGTGCCGACGAACGCGGTGTACAGGATCGGGATGGTCGCCGCGACGAGCACCTGCAGGAACACAACCGGGATCATCACGACCCCGCCGGCGACGCCGATCGCCGCCGCGGCCAGCAGCAGCCGCGTGGAGATACCCCGCCGCGTCGGTCGCTCGGCGCTCACTGCCCGGCCTCGTCTGAGGTCTGTTCCGTCGTCCGCGCGCGTGCCCAGGCGAGGGCCGCATCCGGGTCGACGGTGCTGAACGTCGGGCAGCCCCACAGCTTGTCTCCGGAGCGGATGGTCTTGGCCTGCCGCTGCATCGTGTCCGCGGTCACGATGAACGCGAGCCCGATGCAGTGCGCGTGCAGTCCCGGTCGCAGGCGCTTGAGCGTGCGGACCCGCTCGGTCACGTCGCCGAGGCGGACACCGCGCGGCGGCGCCTCTGGCATCCGTACGACGGCTGCGAACGGCTCCCCGCGCTCGATGGCGGTCAGCAGGGCGGCCGAGACCTCACGGGCCGCCGTCTCCGGCGGGGTGTCCGCCGCGTCGATCTCGACCAGCGGCGGGACGGACGGAGTGTCGGACATGGGCTCCTCGTTCGGATCGGGGTAGTGGGTAAGGCGACCCTAACATTAATAGTAACCAATGGTCATTAACATTTGGCACCGAGGTAGGCTGGGGTGATGGCGGACGTGGCGGAGGTGAGTCGGCGGGGTCGTCCGGCGCGGCTCAACCGGGAGGCGATCGTCGCTGCGGCCCTGCAGAGCGACCTGCGCACGCTGACCATGCGCGAGCTCGCGGGCCGCCTGGGTGTGACGCACGGAGCGCTCTACCGCTGGGTCGCCGACCGGGAGAGCCTCCTGCACCTGGTCGGCGAGGTCATCGTCGACCGCATCCTGCCGACGACCGAGCCGACAGTGCAGACGTGGCGGGAATGGCTCGCGAGGCTGGCCTGGTCGATGCACGACGAGTTCCTCGCCGTCCCCGGATACGCTACCCACGTCGCCCAGCCGCACGAGCATAGCCCGCACGCCTTCGGCCAGCTGCGTGACCGCGTCGTCGGCGCCTTCCGGATCGCCGGTGCCAGCCCGGAAATGGCCGAGCAGAGCTGGTACGTGTTCGGCCTCAGCGTCGTGCAGTGGCTCGGCGCACGACAGTCCGGGATTCACCTTGGCGAGGTCGAACCTGACTTCGAACTGTTCATCGACGTGCTGTTGCGCGGGCTGCCGGCCCGACGTGAGGCCGACCCGGTCACGTCCTAAGTCTGATGACGCAGGCCAGTACCCTCCGCGTTGCGGTCTTCCGTGTCGCTGGCGCCAGCGCGATCCTCGGGATCCTCATCGACGCGTACGTACTCCGGGTCGCCGTCGGCGACGGGAACCCGTTCGACTTCTTCGGCTACTTCACCAACCAGACGGCTCTGCTGACCAGCATCGTCCTGATCGTCACCGGCGTACTCACCCTCCGGCGGCGGCCCGTTCCCGCGTGGCTCTGCACGGTGCGGGCGATCGCGACTACATCCGTGATCATCGTGGCGTTCGTCTACAACGTGATCGTCCCGGGTACCGGCTCTGCGCCGCCGTGGATCAGCACAATCCTCCACATCGTGTTTCCCGCGCTCGTGATCCTCGACTGGATGCTCGTCCGCGACCGTCCGGCGCTGCCGTGGCGCCAGCTCCCCCTGGTTCTCGTCTACCCAGGCACCTGGCTGGTGGTCGTTCTCGTCCGCGGCGCGACCGACGGCTGGGTGCCCTACGGGTTCCTGCTTCCCGAGCGCGGCGTCGCGTCGCTCGCCCTCACCGTCATCGCGTTGGCTGCCGCGCTCATGGTCGCCGGAACGATGGTATGGGCGGCAAGCAGGTTTCGAGGACTTTCGGCTCGAGCGGTGCCAAGGATCGGGGAAGCCGATGTGAGCGAACGGTGACGGATGCCGTCGCGCGGGTCAGTTCGTCGGCCGCTCGATCAGCAGCAGGTTCTGCTTCGTGTCGGCGACGGTCACCCAGCCGTCGCCGAACTCGTACGTCATGCCGTAGCCGTTCTCATCGACGGTGGGGGATTGGGTGGCGTCTTCGGTGACGTAGTAGCTGTCCGTACCTTCTTCGCGAGTCCAGCCCTGCTCCTCCAGGCGGCCCAGGGCAGCGTCGGCTTCGTCCGCCGTGATCGGCGCCCAGCCGAACAGCAGTAGGTTGCCGGAGGCGACGGTGAAGTCCGCCCATGTGCAGGTGAAGCCGTCTTGGAGGGTCTCGCCGGCGATCGCGAAGACGTCCTCTTTGTAGCTCCAGTTCTGCGCCTTCAGGTCCCCGAGGATCTCGTCACCGACGAGACCCTCGCAGGTACCGTCGGCGGCGCCCGCGGTGGCCGCTGCCGTCGGAACGGGCGCGGCGGTGCTCGGCACGGCGGCGGGTGACGC
>NZ_JBASZT010000007.1:0-25701 GCF_049661145.1 Microbacterium sp. | reverse complement strand
CTGTGGAACGCGGGCTTCACGGGCCGCACGGCACCGGCGATGATCACGGGCGTCGCGGCGCACGCCATCGTACGGCAGCCGAGTCTGGTCGCCGCGGCGGCGGGTCTCGCCCTGCAGACGCACGCGCACGCGGCCGGCTGGCCCCTCCCGCTCGGCGGGTCGCAGAAGATCGCGGATGCCCTTGCCGCCGACCTGCGTGCCCACGGCGGTGAGATCGTCACCGAGCACGAGGTCGGCTCGCTCGACGAGCTCACGGCGCGCGCCATCGTGCTCGACGTGACGCCACGCGCGCTCGTCCGTCTCGCCGGCGGTCGACGAGAGAGCAGGGGACGGATGCCGACGAGCTATCGTCGGGCGCTGCAACGGTTCCGCTACGGCAGCGGCGCGGCGACGGTGCACTTCGCGCTGTCGGGTCCGGTGCCGTGGGCCGACGCGCGGATCGCGCGTGCCGGCACGGTGCACGTCGGCGGCACACGCGAGCAGATCGCCGCGGCGGAGAATGCGGTGCTGGCCGGGCGACACCCGGCATCCCCCTATGTCCTCGTGGCGCAGCCTTCAGTGTTCGACCCGACTCGCGCTCCCGGCGGGGCGCACGCGCTGTGGACCTACACGCACGTGCCGACGGGATCCGCCCTCGACCGGACCGAGGCGATCACGCAGGCGATCGAGGAGGTGGCACCGGGCTTCCGCGACGTGATCATCTCGTCGCGCAGCGCGACCGCGACCGCGCTCGAGGAGCACAACCCGAACTACGTCGGCGGCGACATCGGGGCGGGCGCCGCCACGCTGAGCCAGTTGCTCGCGCGGCCGGTGCTGCGAACCGATCCGTGGCGCACCCCGATGCGCGGGGTCTATCTCTGCGCAGCGTCGACCGTGCCCGGGCCGGGCGTCCACGGCCAGTCGGGGTGGTTCGCGGCGCGCAGCGTCCTGCGACACGAGTTCGGCATCCGGCATACGCCGTCGCTCTCGCCCTGAATCGCGCCGAGACCGTGCCGAGACCGCGCCGGCTCAGCCCCCGGCGGCGGGCGGCGTCCGCCGGGCTTCGGCAAGCTCGTCCACATACAGCGACCGCTCGTCGATCGTGCCGTTGCGATAGGCCTGGCGCCCGACCATATGGGCCGACAGCGGGGCCGTCGCGAACTGGATCACGACGATCGGCACGAGAAAGGCCACAACCGACCACGATCGCATGGCGAGAGCGATCGCGATGCAGATGAGCACCAGCCCGAGCACTTGCGGCTTGGTGGCCGCGTGCAGGCGGGTGGGCACGTCGTGGAAGCGCAGCAGACCGATCGCCGCGGTGACGCACAGCAACGCTCCGATCAGCACCAGCACGAGAGCGACCAGGTCGAGGATCTCATTCATCGGGCGCCGTCCTTCCTCGCGACGAACCGGGCGATCGCGATCGAGCCGAACACGCCCACCGCGGCGATGATGAGCAGGACCGGCAGTGTGCGGGTGTGATGGTGGATCACCATGTCGGCGCCGAGCGCGCACATGACGAGCGTCAGCAGCACATCCGACGCGACGGCGCGGTCGAGGATCGACGGCCCGATGATGATCCGCCACAGCGTGAGCAGCGCTGCGATCGAGAACGCTGCGTAGATGACGACGATGAGTACGGTCATCGGGTCCCCCCTCCGCTGCGGATCGCCTCCAGCTGTGCGCGCGAGCCGACCGCGCGGACGATGCGCGCCTCCCAGCGCTGCACCGACTCGCGCTGGGAGGCGACGTCGCTGTCGCTGTCGACTCCGATGACGTGCAGGTACAGGATGCGGCGGTCACGATCGATGTCGACGATGAGCGAGCCGGGAATGAGGGATGCCGTGACCCCGACGTGCGTCATGATCAGATCGTCGTCGGTGCGCAGGGGCACGGCGATGATGGCGGTGCCCGGGTAGCGCACCGGATTGATCGTCTGCCAGGCCACCAGCAACGACCCGCGCAGCACGGCGAGGAAGAACATCACGACGAACACCGCGCCGTACCAGAGGTTCACGCGGCCCGACAACTCGACGGCGGGCAACCGGAACACGCGCGTCACGAAGACGGCCACGACGATTCCCGTGACGACGGCGAGCACCGTGAACTGTCCCCACAGCAGCATCCACAGCGCGACCAGCCACACGAAGAACGGAAGCTGGCGCCACACCGCCACCGCGGCCGCCTTCGCCGTCGGGCTCATCGCTGCGCCCCCTGTTCCGACTCGGCCTCTTGCTGGAGCTGGACCAGGGAGATCGGCGTCGCGAGCGAGTCTCCGATCGTCGCGCACAGCTGGTAGAGCGGGCCTGCGAACGCCGTCAGCGCGACGGTGACGGCGACCATTCCCGCCGTGGTCGTCGTCATGATGCGCGGGATGGCTCGACGGCCGCCCTGCTCGTCGGCGGCCGGCGCGTCGCCGAGGTACGAGATGCGCTCGACGACAGCGGGTTCCTCGGCGTGGTCGTCGTCCTCGCGCCAGAAGGCGAGGTTCCACGCGCGCATCAGCGTGTACAGCGTCAAGAGCGATGTGACGACACCGCCGACGACGAGCGTGTACATGAGAGGCGTGCCGACCTGGGCCGCGGCGTCGAACAGCGCGAACTTGCCGATGAACCCGGAGAAGGGCGGCAACCCGCCGAGGTTGACGGCAGGCAGGAAGTACAGCACCGCGATGACGGGAGCGGCGCGCATCAGGCCCTTGACCTTGAGGATCGAGGTCGAGCCGGCCCGCCGCTCGATGAGGCCCACCGCGAGGAACAGCGTCGTCTGCACGACGATGTGGTGGACCATGTAGTAGATCGTCGCGCCGAGGGCGACCGGCGTCGCGACGGCCAGCCCGAACACGAGGTAGCCGACGTGGCTGACGAGCGTGAACGACAGGATGCGTTTCAGTTCGGCCTGCGCCAGCGCACCCAGCACGCCGACGATCATCGTGGCGAGCGCCACGATCAGCAGCAGCGTGTTGACGTCGTTGTCGCGGAAGATCTGCGTCTCGGTGCGGATCATGGCGTACACGCCGACCTTGGTCAGCAGGCCCGCGAACACCGCCGTCACCGGTGCCGGGGCGGTCGGGTACGAGTCGGGCAGCCAGAACGACAGCGGGAAGACGGCCGCCTTGATCGAGAACGCCAGCAGCAGCATGAGGTGCAGCACGAGCTGAGTGGGCTGCGGCAACTCGGCCATCCGCTCCGACAGCTGTGCGATGTTGACGGTGCCGAGCGCGCCGTAGATCGCGGCGATCGCGGCGAGGAACAGGATCGACGAGACGAGCGAGACGACGATGTACACGACGCCGGTGCGGATGCGGGATTCGGTCGAACCCAGCGTGATGAGCACGTACGAGGCCACGAGCAGGATCTCGAACCCGACGTAGAGGTTGAAGAGGTCCCCGGCGATGAACGCGTTGAAGATGCCCGCCGCGAGGATCAGGTATGACGGGTGGAAGATCGTGACGGGCGTATCGTCGTCGCCGTCGGCGGCGCCCTGACCGACCGAGAAGAGGAGGACGGCCAGCAGCACGACGCTCGAGATGACGACGAGGAGCGCTGCGAGCCGATCGACGTACAGCACGATGCCGAACGGAACCGGCCAGCCGCCGACCGAGACGGCGAGCGCCTGCCCCGTCGAGTCGACACTGTACAGCAGCACTGCCGCGATCGCGAGCACGAGGGTGAGGGTCACGACCGAGACGCCGACCTGCACACGGCGCGCACGTCCGAAGATCAGCGCGATGGCCGCACCCAGCAATGGCAGGGTGACGAGGAGTGGAACGAGGGCGCTCACCGCGGCGTCCCTCCTTCGTCGCCGCCGCCCCGTCCGTCTTCGCGTGCGTGACGCGGGCGGTCGATCGGCGCGTCGTCGAGGATGCCGTCGAGGTCGCGGTGACTCAGCACCCTGATGGGGGCGGTTTCGGTGCCGATGAAGTCGGTCGTCGCATCGTCGTCCTCGTCCTCGATCGAGGTCTCGTCGTCCATCTGGTGGTCATCGACACCGCCGCGGTCACGCACGGCGAGGTCCTCTTCGTCGTCGTGGACGATGTCGGCCTGGCCGAGCTGCCACGACCGGTAGATGAGAGCGAGGAGGAATGCCGAGACGGCGAACGTGATGACGATGGCCGTGAGTGTGAGCGCCTGCGGCAGCGGGTCGCTCATGTCGTCCGCGTCGCCGTCACCGAAGAACGGCGCCTCGCCGGGACGTCCCATCACGACGAGGAGGAAGAGGTTCGTGGCGTTGCCGAGCAGCAGGAACCCGATGAGCACGCGGGTGAGACTGCGTTCCAGCATCGCGTAGACGCCGGCGGCGAACAGCACCGCCATGATGACGATGAGCACGATCGAGACCGTCATGCCACGCTCACCCCCCGATCGCGCAGGCCCTGCGTCTGACGATCGACCTCGGCGCCCAGTGAGCGCAGCACGTCGAGCACGAGGCCGATCACGACGAGGTACACCCCGATGTCGAACAGCGTCGACGTCACGAACTCGACGTGCCCGACGACCGGGAGCTCCGCCTCCCAGAACCAGCTCGTCAGCGGCGCGGCGCCGAACAGCAGCGGCACGACGGCGCAGGCGACGGCGAGGGTCATACCGGCGCCGAGCAGACGCCCGGCATCGGTGGGAGCCGCGGCTCCCAGCTCGTAACGCCCTCCGGCGACGTAGCGCATGACGAGGGCCATGCCCGCCACGAGTCCGCCGGCGAACCCACCGCCGGGCAGGTTGTGTCCCGCGAACAGCAGGTAGATGGAGACGACGATGATCGTGTGGAAGAGGATGCGGACGATCACCTCGAGCATGATCGAGCGGTTCTCGGGGCGCACCCGCTGTCCCCCGACGAGCCACGCCTGATGCGTGCTGCGCATATCGGCGCTGCGGGGTCGCGGTCCCTCTGCCGTCTCGATCAGCGGGCGTCTCGTTCGGGTGGCGCCGGTCGGCAGCGGGGCGATCGTCCGCGAAATGAGATCGGAGCGGTGCGTCACGAAGACGAGTGACGCGACACCGGTGGCCGCCAGGATCAGCACCGACAGTTCGCCCATCGTGTCCCAGCCGCGCAGGTCGACGAGGGCGACGTTGACGACGTTCTTGCCGTGGCCCAGTTCGTAGGCGAGCTCGGGGAAGCGATCGGAGATGGGCTCTGCCACGCGTGCGCCGGTGGCCACCATCGCGACCATCGCCATGGTCGCGCCGACCGCGAGGGCCAGCACCGCGCGCGCGACAGGCCAGACCGACGCGTTGTGCTCCCCGAGGCGAGCCGGGATCCGCCGCAGCACGAGGGCGAATGCGACGAGGGTCACCGTCTCCACGAGGATCTGGGTCAGCGCGAGATCCGGCGCACCACTCGTGGCGAACAGCGCGACCATGCCGAGGCCTGTGACCGAGACGAGCACGACGCCCGTGTAGCGCTTGCGCGCGCGCACCGCGAAGATGCCCGCCACGATCATGGCCGGCGCGACCATCAGCTGCATCGGCGTCTGCCAGGCATCCAGCGAGATACGCCAATCCGGGCTAGCAAGCAGGGCCGTGCCCTGGGCTGCGACGAAGACCACGAAGATCGTGCCGACGTACACCGGCAACGATCCGCGCTGCGTGGACGTCGTCGTCCACACCGCCAGCCGCGCAACACCCCGCAGGACCGCGTTGTAGGCGTCGGCCGCGGTGAACGGCAGCATGCGGCGAAGCGCTCGCCCGCGTCGGTAGCTCATCCAGAACAGCCCCGCACCGACGAGGATGCTGCCGAGCGAGAGGAACAGCGCGGGCTCGAGCCCGTGCCACAGCGCGAGGTGGTAGGGATGCGCTTCGTCGCCGTGCGGATTCGGAAGGGTGTCGGCGTAGCCCGAGAACGCCGCATCGAGCACCGGCGCGGCGAATCCGGCGACGACCGTGAGGCCCGACAGCACGATCGGTGCGGCAAGGAAGCCCAACGGCGGGTCGGGCCATTCCGTCGCGGCACGAGGCGCGCCGTCGGCATCCTTCTTGCTCCAGAACGCGCCCCAGATGAACCGCAGGCCGTATGCCGTGGTCAGCATGGATCCGAGCACGATACCGACGAGGGGGATGATCGCGACGGGTGCGCTGCCGCCTTCGATGAGGGAGGTGAGCGCGGCCTCCTTCGCGACGAACCCGACGGTGGGCGCAAGGCCCACCATCGACGCGACCGCGACGATCGAGAACACGGCGAGCGTCGGGGCCTGGCGGCCGACGCCGGAGAGCTCGCCGATGTCGCGCGTCGACAGCTGCCGGTCGATGACGCCGACCACGAGGAACAGCGCCGACTTGAACAGGGCGTGGCCGACGAGGAGCGCGAGGCCGGCGAGCGCGGAGTCGCGTTCGCCGTAGCCCAGCACGACCGTGAGCATGCCGAGCTGGCTCACCGTGCCGAACGCGAGGATGCGCTTGAGGTCGGACTCGCGCATCGCCTGCAGCCCGCCGAGCAGCATCGTGAAGAGTCCGAGTCCGATGACGATCGGGCGCCACGGCTCGCTGTCGGCGAAGGCGGGAGCCAGCCGGGCGATGAGGTAGATGCCGGCCTTCACCATCGCTGCGGCGTGCAGGTACGCGCTCACCGGCGTGGGAGCTGCCATGGCGCCGGGCAGCCAGAAGTGGAAGGGGAAGATCGCGGACTTGCTGAGCGCGCCGACGAGCATCAGCACGATCGCGACGTTCAGCAGCCCTTCGCCGCCGGGCTGCAGCGCTGCGGTTCCGCCGATGATCGCGCTCAGGCTGTGGGTGCCGTAGAGCACCGACAGGATGACGGCGCCGACGAACATGACGAGCCCGCCGAGGGTCGTCACGAGCAGCGCCTGCAGCGCGGCGCGACGGCTCGCGCCGCGCGTGTGATAGAAGCCGATGAGCAGGTAGGAGAGGATGCTGGTGATCTCCCAGAACATCACCAGCACGATGACGTCGTCGGTCAGCACGAGTCCGTACATCGCGCCGGCGAAGCCGAGCAGCACGGCGCTGAACATGCCGACACCCGCTTTGTTGCCGTCGAAGTACCACCGGCAGTAGATGAGTACGAGCGCCCCGACACCGGTGACGATGAGCGTCAGCACCCAGCCGAGGACGTCCATGCGCATCGACAGATCGATGCCCAGGTGGGGGATCCACGCGACCGACTCCGTCGGCACGGGTCCGCTCAGAACCGAGGAGGTCAGCAGCAGTGCGTGCGCGAACGCCGCGATCGGCAGGAGCGCCGCAACGAGGAAGACACGTGGCCCGAGCCGGCCGTAGAGCCACGGCAACACCAGCGGCAGGACCGCGAACGCGGCCAGAAGCGCAAGCAAACTGGCCTCCTGACGGGTCGCGGGGGGTCGGAGTCCCAGTCTACCGGCCGGTCAGCGGGGCGGCGGCGGAGCGGTTGTATTCCCGTGGCGGAATGTCGACGTGAGCAGGACGGATGCCGGGATACGGCCGTCCAGCAGGGCTGCGACGGCAGCGCCGGCGGCGCGGCCTTTGTCCGTGGCCGGCTGGGAGAGCGTCGTCAACTCATACGGGGCCAGGCCGTCCACCGGCACGCCGTCGAACCCGGTCACGCTGACGTCCTCGGGCACACGCAGCCCCGCCTCCGCTGCGGCGCGGATGACTCCCGCCGCGAGCAGATCGCTCTGCGCGATGACGGCGGTCGGGAGGTCGTCCCGGTCCCCCGCGTCGGCGAACAGCACACGGCCGGCCGCAAAGCCCTCGTCGATCGAGCTGTGAGCCGTCGCGTACGCCGGCGCGTAGGGAAACACCTCGCGCGCACCGCGCAGCCGGTCACGAGTGACGTCGATCGTGACGTCGGCGCCGGGAGCGATCCACCCGCGCGTCCCGGCGGCATCCTGCCACAGCGCCGCGATCACGACTTTCGTGTGCCCGAGATCCCGCAGATGCTCGGCCGCGCGGCGCTGTGCCTCACGATTGTCGAGCACGACGCGGGGGATGTCGAAGCCGGCATCCCCCTCGACGACGACGACGGGGATGCCGCGGGCCCGCACGTCGGGCAGTGTGTCCCGCAGCGACGCGTCGCAGCCGATGAGCACGGCGGCGTCGATCGACGCCGTCATAAGGGTGGGCGCGTTCGCGCTGTCGATGGCGGCATCGCGTCGCAGCAGCAGCAGTCCCGCGCCGAGCGGCGCGACGGCTTCGGCGAGACCGTCCATCATCAGGCGCTGCACCGGGTCGAGGAACATGAGGTTCAACGATGAGCCGACGACGACGGCGACGATGCCGCTGCGTCCGCGGCGCAGCGAGGCCGCGCGGGGATCGGGTCCGGTGTAGCCGAGGGTGGCAGCGGCGTCCAGCACCTTCTGGCGGGTGGGGACGGAGACCGGGGTCTTGCCGCTGAAGACCACCGACGCCGTGGAAGGCGAGACCCCCGCCTCACGGGCGACGTCGGCGATCGTTGCGCGACGGTTCGACATCTGCCGATGGTAACGCCGCGGCGAGACACCCGTCGAATCGATTCGGTAGACTCTCCGGGTGAGCTCCACCCTGACGCGCGTGCGACTCGTGCATTGGCGCACGGCGATCTTCGCTCTTTTCCTGCTGTGCGGTCTCGTCTTCGCCTCATGGGCATCGCGCCTGCCGGCGGTGAAGCAGAACCTCGGCATCGGCGACTTCGAGGTCGGTATCCTGCTGTTCGCGATGGGGGCGGGTTCGCTGGCCGGCGTGCTGTCGGCGAACGTCATCGTTGCGCGGTGGGGTGCCAGGCGCGGTCTTTCGGTCACGCTGGTCGGCATTTCCGTGGGACTCGTGATCGCCGCCGTCGGCGTGGACGCGGCTGTCTCGTATCCGATCGCGGTGATCGGGCTCGCGCTCATGGGGCTGTGCTTCGGGGCGACCGACGTCATGATGAACGTCGAGGCAGCGGCCGTCGAACAGGCGTTCGCACGCACCCTCATGCCGCTGTTCCATGCGTTCTACAGCCTCGGAACGGTTGCCGGCGCCGGCATCGGAGTCGCGATGGCGTCTTGGGACGTCGGCGCGACCTGGCACCTCGGCGCAGCGGCCGCGGTCGGCCTCGTGGTCAGCGTCGTCTCGTTGCGGTTCATCCCGGCCCGAGACCTCGCCGACGACGGTCCCGCCGAGACGCCGACGCGACGCGAGCGGCTGACGGCTGCGCTCGCGGTGTGGCGCGACCCGCGCACCTATGCGATCGGCGCGATCGTCCTCGGCATGGCGTTCGCGGAGGGCAGCGCCAACGACTGGCTGACTATCGCCGTCGTCGACGGGCACGGCCAGGTCGAGGCGGTCGGCGCGATCGCGCTGACGGTCTTCTCGGTGTCGATGACCGTGTTCCGGATGATCGGCGGACCCATCGTGGACCGGATCGGCCGAGTCTGGACCTTGCGCATCCTCGCGATCGCCGCGGGTGCGGGCCTGATCGTGTTCATTCTTGCGCCGAACCTGCCGATCGCCTTCGTCGGGATCGCCCTGTGGGGCGCGGGCGCTTCGCTCGGGTTCCCCCTCGGCATGTCCGCCGCGGCGGACGACCCGAGCAAGGCCGCGGCATCCGTGTCGGCGGCGGCGACGATCGGATACATCGCGTTCTTGTGCGGACCGCCCGTGCTGGGCTGGATCAGCCACCAGATCGGCATCCTGAACACCCTGTGGATCATCGTCGCGCTCATCGCGATGAGCGGCTTCGCCTCGGGCGCCGCGGCGCCGATCGCGGGCTCGAAGGTGGGCGCCGGGGCGCGCTGAGCGCGGCACACCCCTCTTCGTCAGGCCCAGCCCCGCCGCCGAGTCAGCCCGTTTCCGCCGAGTGTGCCGGTCATTGCGCGTCCACAACCGGCGCACTCGTCCACAACCGGCGCACTCGGTGTCAGATGAGGAGTGGCGCGGCAGCGCCCATCAAGAGCTGAGCCGAGGCGCCGCATCTCTGTACCAGATCAGGTACACGGGGTAGGATGGACCCCATGAACTCGATGACCGTCAGCCAGGCCCGCGCGAACTTCGGCCGGGCGCTCGACCAGGTGATCGAGGACCGCGTCGAACTCATCATCTCGCGGAAGGCGGGTGACGTCGTGCTCGTTTCCCGCGACGAGTACGACTCGCTGATCGAAACGCTTCATCTCCTGAGCAGCCCCGCGAATGCCGCCGCTCTCGCCACGGCGCAGCGCCAGGTGGAGGAGGGTCAGACGGTCCGCCGCGGGCTGTTGCGATCGTGACCGAGGACGACCTCGAATGGGCGGAGATCGCCTGGCAGCAGTACGAGTGGTGGGACCGCAACGACAAGAGGGTCCGCGACCGGATCAACAAGCTCATCGAGTCGGCCCTTGCGACGCCCTTCAGCGGGATCGGCAAGCCCGAGCCGCTGCGCGGCAACCTCACCGGACGCTGGTCCCGGCGCATCACGAGGGAGCATCGGCTCGTCTACGAGGTCCGCGACGGGCGGCTCGTGATCCATCAGTGCCGTTTCCACTACTAACTCGAAAGTCCCGTGACGTGACACAGATTTGCTTGCCCCGCGGCGCGGCAGCGCCTCTGAAAAGCTGAGTTGCCCGCGAGTCGGCGCACTGGCCGCGGCTCCGGCGGGCGGGGTCGGGCGGAAGCGATTCAGCCTTCCGGCGCGCCCGCTGCCTGCGTGTCCTGCCGACGTTGCGGATGAAGCCAGCCGCGGAACGCACGCGTGAGCAGCGGCATGACGATGAAGCTCAGCAGGGTGACGAGCGTGACCGAGAGGATCAGCGTCACGACGGGCACCGGCATGCCCACGATGAGCGGGCCCAGCAGCAGGAGCAGCAGCGTGATGAGAGGATAGACCGCGATCCACGTGAGGATCGCCAGCTTCCAGCGGGGCGGCGGGGTCATTGCGCGTATGCCTCGTTCTCGATGTCCCCGACGAGCGTCGGGCCGGTGGGATGCCAGTCGTAGGCCGCACGGGTCGCCGTGCTCGAGGCGACCACGTCGGCGCCGAAGAACCCGCCGATGAAGCCGAAGTGCGCCACGGCATCCGCGGGGTCGATCGAGACGGGCTCCAGCCCCAGCGAACGGCCGACGGCCGAGCCGATCCATCCGCTGGCTCCGGTCACGAAAATTCTCATGTCGGCATCCTTAATGTCAGTGTATGACATCAGACTAGCACGCCATGTCAGAGTCTGTCATCGCTAGCATGGAGAACATGGCGCGTTGGCTCGCCGGCTCGGAAGGCCGGCTGAAGCAGGCCGCGCTCGATTTGTTCGTCGAGCGCGGGTTCGACGCGGTCACGGTCGCCGACATCGCCGAGACCGCGGGCGTCACGGAGCGGACGTTCTTCCGCTACTTCGCCGACAAGCGCGAAGTGCTGTTCGTGAACCACGCCGCCTATCACGCCTACTTCCTCGACGCCCTCGCCGCGTCGGACGCGACCACTCCGATCGGACTCGTCGAAGCGGCCCTTCGCGGGGGAGCGGACTTCTTCCCGCTCGAGCGGCGCCCGCAGTCGCGGATCCGCCAGCGGGTCATCGACTCGAGTCCCGCCCTGCGGGAACGCGAATCGCTCAAGCAGGTCGCTCTGGCCGACGCGCTCAGCGCCGCCGTGACAGCGCGCGGCGTCGATCCTCTCGCGGCTTCGCTCGCGGTGCAGAGCGGCGTCGCGGCATTCCAGCTCGCCTTCGCCGCCTGGCTCTCCGACGAACAGGAGCGCCCGTTCGTCGCGCACCTCGACGACACCCTGGGCGAGCTCAAGCGGGTCCTGGGCTGACGGCGCGCGCCACGACTCCCGCTTCGGTCGCGGTTTGCGGGCGCAATTGGTCGCTCCGCGTAGACGAGACTTTCGCTACGAGAGCCGCTTTGCGAGGTAGACGAGTTCGACGCCGTCGTGCAGTGCCTCGCGTCTGGTTTCGGCGTAGCCCTCGCGCACGTAGAGCCTGATGTTCGCCCAGCTCAAGTGGCCGGTGAACAACTCGGCACGCGTCGCCTCCGAATCATGCTCGGCCACGCGGAGAAGCGTGGTTCCGAGCCCTTTGCCCTGCTGATCCGGGGCAACCGTCATCCGTCCGATGTGAACGGTTCCGTTCTCCACCGTCCAGCGAACCGCGGCAACGATCCTCGCGCCGCCCATCGCAACGACACCGCTGCCGACGCGCAGCTCGTCCTCGACGGTGATCCTTCGCGTTCGTAGCCCATTCATCGGTACACGCTACTCGCCGCTCCGAGCATCCACCGCCGCCTGTCAGACTTGAACAGTGCGTCTCGTCATCGCCCGCTGCTCCGTCGACTACACCGGCCGCCTCAACGCCCATCTGCCGCTCGCGACGCGCCTGCTGATGCACAAGAGCGACGGGTCACTCCTCGTCCACTCCGACGGCGGGTCGTACAAGCCGCTGAACTGGATGAGCCCGCCTTGCACGTTGACGGTGGAAGAGCCGGATGCCGAGTCGCGCGCGGCCGGCGTCATCGAGCACTGGCGGGTCACGCACGCCAAGAGCGGCGACGCGCTCCTCGTGCGCATCTACGAGGTGCTGCACGATTCCGCTCACGAGCTGGGCATCGATCCCGGCCTGCAGAAGGACGGCGTCGAAGCCGACCTGCAGCGGCTGCTCGCCGAGCAGGTCGATGTGATCGGCGACGGCCTCACGCTCGTGCGGCGAGAGTTCCCGACGGCGATCGGCCCCGTCGATCTGCTGTTGCGCGCGCCCGGCGGCGGCACGATCGCCGTCGAGGTCAAGCGGCGCGGCGACATCGACGGCGTCGAGCAGCTGACCCGCTACCTCGAACTGCTGGGCCGCGACCCCCACCTCGCGCCGGTGAGCGGAGTGTTCGCCGCTCAGGAGATCAAGCCGCAGGCGAAGGTGCTCGCAGCCGACCGCGGCATCCGGTGCGTAACGCTGGACTACGAGGGCATGAAGGGCGTCGAGTCCGGCATCCCTCGCCTGTTCTAGCGCCTCGCGGGCGCTCTCGCGAACCCCAGCGCCCCGGTCCCACCCTGACTGACGAGCGCGACTTGCCGGGAATGGCCGCATCCACAACCCCGCGACGACCAAACACGGCAAGTCGCTGACGGCGGCACCGCGGCGAGACCCCCGGCATCCCACCCATAGGCTGGAACCATGGCTTCGAGATCACCCTGGACGTGCGTGCTGTGGGACGTGGACGGCACTCTCGTCGACGCGTCGGAGGGGATTCTGCGGCGTCTCGCGCTCGCGCTCACCCACTTCGGCAAGCCGGCACCCACGCGCGAAGAGCTCGTGCACTGGATCGGACCGCCCATGTTCGAGTCGTTCCAGAAGAACGTCGGCATGTCACCGGAGGAATCTGCGGAGGCCGTCGCGTACTACCGCACGATCGGCCGCGCCGACGGCTACACGACCGGTGCGCGCCTCTACCCGGGGATGGCGGACCTCGTCACCGAACTCGCACGCGCCGGCATCCCCCAGGCGACGGCCAGTTCCAAGCCAGAGATCCAGGTCGCTGCGCTGATGGAGCACTTCGACCTCGCACCGTCGCTTCAGGCGATCGTCGGCGCGACGCCGGACGAGAAGACACTGGCCGACAAGGCCGCCATCGTTGCGGAGGCGCTGCGCCAACTGGCGGCGACAGGAGCCGATACGACTCGTCCAGTGCTCGTCGGCGACCGGCATCACGACATCGACGGCGGCGCTGCGAACGGCGTGCCGGTGATCTTCGTGCGCTGGGGATTCAGCTGGCCGCACGAATCGGAGGGCGCGACAAGAGTCGTCGACACACCCGACGAGTTGCGCGCCGTGCTCCTGGTTCCCGAACCGCTCGACGACTGATCCCCGAGCCGCACGACGACGCGTCCGAGGAGCGACGCAACCGAGGACCGCGCGAGCGCGGCACCCGTGATGCCGACGGCTCGCCGGAGTACCCCGATGGCACCCGGCGGGCCGCGACCTGATTACAGCGGGCGGATGTTCTCCGCCTGCAGGCCCTTGGGGCCCTGTGCGATCTCGAACTCGACGCGCTGGTTCTCCTCGAGCGAACGGTAGCCGCTCGACTGGATCGCGGAGTAGTGCGCGAACACGTCTGCGCCGCCCTCATCCGGGGCGATGAACCCGAAGCCCTTCTCCGAGTTGAACCACTTGACGGTGCCCTGCGTTGCCATGAACTGCCTTACTGATGCGAAAGTCTCGCCTTCCCGAGGCAGGTTTCCTCGCCCCACGGCGCGGCCGCGCCCCTGAAAAGCTGACGTGCGAAGACGACGCGACTGCGCCGCCGGTCCCACGCTAACGGTTCCGCGCCGACCCGCGCTCGACAGTGGCGATATTGGTGACATAAACGTTGCATAACACGCGGGCCATGCCACGACGAGGACCGCTCCGTGGTACTCGGTACCATGGCTACCGGATCCGCGTTCCTGCTCCACGCGTCGTACACTGAGTGCGCGATGTCCACAACGCTTCCTCCTGTCCGGCTCCGCGGCGGCATGATCCTCAGTGATGAGGTCTATGCGTGCATCGGAGCGGCCATCCTCGACGGCACGCTTCGGCCCGGTGAGCAGTTGCGTGACGTCGATCTGGCCGCGCAGCTCGGCGTCTCCCGCACGCCGGTGCGCGAAGCGCTGCAGCGCCTGGAACGATTCGGGCTCGTCGAGATCGCGGTCGGACGCTATACCCGGGTGTCCGATCCGAACGACCGCATGCGCGATGAAACCGGCGTCTTCACGGCCTACTTCATGGGGAATGCCCTCCGCATGGCCCTGCTCAGTGCAAGCGAGGAGCAAGTGGCGGACATCCTGGAGAAGTTGGATGCCGTCATCGAGAGCGTCCACGAAGCCGACCCGCTCGGGGTCTTCGAACGATCGACGGTGCTGTTCACCACGGTCACCCGAGCGACTGGCAACACGATCTTCATCGGCTTCATCCGTGAGGCCGCCCTCGCGATCGAGCGGAACCTGCGCGGCTGGGTGCCGTTCATCGCCGGGCCGATCTCGCGGGCCGAAGGCTACGATCTGCTGCGCGCGCAAGTCGCGTCACGGGATGCCGACGGTGCCGAGCGGACGCTTCGGATGCTGCACGGGGTGGTCTGAGTCGGCGTTCTGGCCGCTCCGTTGGGAGGGCCGCTCCGTTCGAAGGAAATGGCGGTGTTACGTCGCCGAAACGAGTGCTCGCTAGCCTAGCGGTACGGCCGCCGCGGTGACCGTACCGCCTGCACCTCGCTGGAGTGCCCCGACTCCCCATCGACCGTGTGCACGGTCGATGTCGCGCCCGACGCCGCCCCAAGCCGCCCAACGAGAGACCGGGTATTCGCATGAGCACCGTTGCCCCGACCGATGCCGCGATCGACACAAAGACACTGCTGAGCTTCCGCGATGTCGAGATGACTTTCCCTGGCGGAACGGTCGCCCTCCGCGGTGTCGACCTCACCGTCAAGCGTGGCGAATTCGTCACCGTGGTCGGACCTTCGGGGTGCGGCAAGTCGACGCTCCTGCGCATCGCGTCCGGACTCGAGACCGCCAGCGACGGCGAAGCGGTCATGTCGACCGACCGCATCGGGTATGTCTTCCAGGACGCGACGTTGCTGCCCTGGCGCACCGTCCGCGAGAACGTCGAACTGCTCGCCGAGCTCAATGAGCAGCCGAAGGCCGTGCGTCGCAAGAAGGCCGGCGAGACGATCGAACTCGTCGGGCTGACCGGATTCGAGAGCCACTTGCCTCGGCAGTTGTCGGGCGGCATGCGCATGCGTGCGTCGCTGGCACGCTCACTCACGCTCGAGCCCGAGCTCTTCCTGTTCGACGAGCCGTTCGGCGCGCTCGACGAGATCACGCGCGAGAGCCTCAACGACGAACTCATACGACTGTTCACCGAGACCCACTTCGCGGGCCTGTTCATCACGCACTCGGTGTCGGAGGCGGTCTACCTCTCGACCAAAGTCGTCGTCATGTCGGGCCGCCCCGGTCGCATCGTCGATCAGTTCGAGGTGCCGTTCGACATGCCGCGCGATCCCGAGATCCGCTACACGGGAGAGTTCGCGCGCCTCGTCGGCGAGATCTCGCACGCCCTGCGGGAAGGACACCACTGATGACCACGAACGCGCGCGAAGCAGACACCGAACCCGAACATTCCGGCCTCATCGCCGCCGAGACGATCGCCCCCGAGGTCGGCGCGGCGGCGCTCGCAGCGACGGATGCCGCGGTCTCCGGCGGGGCGAGTGCCGCTTCCGAGGCGAGTGCCGCTTCCGGGGCGCGACCCCGGCGCGCGCTGCCCATCTGGACGCAGACGAGCTATTGGCTGCCGCCGCTCGTCCTGCTCGCCCTCATCATCGTCGTGGTCTACATCGTCAACGCCGCCCTCGGCACGCGCGGGTTCCTCCTGCCGCGACCCGAGCAGGTGCTCGCCGTGTACTTCGACCCGAAGACCGGACCCGACATCCTCGCGGCACTGTGGGTATCGGCACAGGTCGCGCTCGTCGGGCTCGTCGTGGCGATCATCGTCGGCGTCGCGTGGGCGATCGTCATGAACCGCGCGAAATGGGTCGAGCGCACGACGTTTCCCTACGCCGTGATCCTGCAATCCATACCGATTCTCGCCGTGGTTCCGCTCATCGGGTTCTGGTTCGGCTACGAGTTCTTCGCCCGCGTCGTGGTGTGCGTGCTCATCGCCCTGTTCCCGATGGTGTCGACGACGCTGTTCGGTCTGCAGTCGGTCGATCGCGGGCAACGCGAGCTGTTCCAGCTGCAAAAGGTGAGCAGGTGGGTCATGCTGCGCAAGCTCGAGTTCCCCACCGCGCTCCCCTCGATCTTCCTGGGCATGCGTACCTCGGCCGGCCTGTCAATCGTCGGTGCCGTCGTCGGTGACTTCTTCTTTCAGCGCGGTGAACGAGGCATCGGCGGACTCATCGCGACCTATCAGTCCCGCCTGCAGGCTCCCGAACTGTTCGCCGCGATTCTTGCTGCGGCACTGTTCGGTGTCGTCATCTTCCTGTTCTTCGGCTGGCTCGGTCGCCGAGCCGTCGGCAAGTGGTACGACTTCGGCTGAGCCGAGGTTCCTCAGGGCTCAGAACGGCCCGTCGAAGCGGGGATTCCCCACCGGAAGCGGCAGTGGCCCCCAGGCCATCGCGCGCGCGTACATCTCGTCGAGCGCGGGGCGCACGATCGCAGCTCCCCGGGACAGCTCCGGGGTGACATCGCGACGGAAGCGTTCGGCGGCCTCCGCGATCTCGGCTCGCAGCGCATCCTCGTCCACGAGCGCGAGGCGGCGATCGCGCAATACGACGCGGCCGCGCACGATCGAGGTCTGCACGGCCTCCGAGCCGACGCTGAACGCGAGCTGACGGCGCTCGTCGTGCAGCGGAAGAAAGCCCCAATCATCGCGGTCGAGCAGGATGATGTCGGCGTCGCGGCCGACCTCGATCGTGCCGATCCGATCCTGAAGACCCGCCGAGCGCGCGCCACCGAGGGTGACCATGCGGTAGACGTCTTCGGCGCCGATCCACTCCCGGTAGTCGGTCGTGCCGACCTTGTGCACCATCGACGCGAGCTTGATGGCGGCGAAGATGTCGGCGGTATCGGCGGACGCGACCCCGTCGCAGCCGAGGGCAACGGTGACCCCGGCTGCGAGTAGCCGCCGGACGGGCGCCGTGCCCGACCCGAGCTTGAGGTTCGCGAGCGGATTGTGGGTGATCGCGCACTGGGCCTCGCCCATGAGCTCGATGTCGTGCGGCGTCAGCCAGATCGCGTGGTTCATCGTGAGTCGGCTCGTCAGCGCGCCGAGGTCGCGCAGGCGTTCGACGAGTGTGCGACCGTAGTGCACCTGGCCCGTGACCGCCTGAGTGCGGGTCTCCAGCACGTGGCAGTGGATCGGCACATCATCCGCTGCGGAGATCGCCGCGACCTCCTCGAGCAGCCGGTCCGTGCAGCGCTGCGGTCCGCAGGGGCCGAGGATGATCCGGATGCCGTCTTCGCCCGCGGCATCGTGCCCGTCGGCATCCCGCCCGTTCCACCGCGCGACCTGATCCCGATACAGGTCGAGCTGGTCACGCCAGTCGAGCCGAGTCGGTGCCGAGAACTCCGTCGCGAGCTCGGGCGACAGCAGATCGGAGACGAAGGGCAGACTCCCGGTGAAGCTCTCGTCCCACATCGACGAGGTGATGTTGGCTCGGAGCCCCAGGTCGCGATACGCGGTCGCGGTCGCGTCGACGGCGTTCGGGTCGAAGGCCATGGAGATGACGTCGTCCTGCAGCATGGTCACGCCCGACCGCACCGAGACGATGCCGACGAGCATCGCCCGCAGATAGTGGTCGCGCCAGGTCAGCGCGGGCGACCCGGTCGGCGGGTAGACCTCGGCGAGCCAGAGCTCCAGTGGCAGATTGTCGTAGCGCCCCATCTCGAAACCCTCGTTCGAATGCATGTGCGCGTCGACGAAACCGGGCAGCACGAGCGACCGGGAGGCGTCGATGATCTCGTCCCCCTCGGCCGCGACGAGATCCGGGCCGACCGCGGCGATCAGTCCGTCGCGCACGAGCACGTCTGCGCGCTCGTGGACGGTTCCCGCCGCGTCGCCCACGGTGACCCGCCCGTTCTTGATGAGGATGCCCATGAGCCCATCATGACCATCCCTCTCCCGTGGTGCCCGGGCCGGATGCCGACATGTCCACATGTCGCCAACCTCATGAAACACGGACGTGACGTGAGCATGCCATTCTTCGAGAATGCTCATGCACGGACTCCTGCTCGATGCCGCCGAACGCACGCCCACGGCCCCCGCGGTCCGATGGGTCGACCGCGATCGCACGCTCACCTATGCCGAGGCCGTCGAGGCCATGGCCGCCTCGGCCGCCGCGCTCGCGTCGCTCGGTGTGCGGCCCGGCGACCGGGTCACGATCATCGCCTACAACGGGCTCGACTACCTCACGACCCTCTTCGGCTGCTGGCACCTCGGCGCCATCCCGGCGCTCGTCAACGTGCGCTTCGCCGAAGAACTCGACTACTACTTCGCCGACCACGAGCCCACCGTCGTGGTCTTCACCCACCACATCGCCGACCAGGTGCGCGCCGCAGCGGCCGGAGCTCCTTCGGTCCGGGCCCTCGTGTGCATGGACGGCGAGCAGGAGGGCGCCATCGGTCTCGGCGAGCTCGTCGCCGGGGCGCACGCGTCCGTCCCGATCGCGACCGAACCCACCGCGATCGCACACCTCTCCTACACCTCGGGCACGACGGGACGGCCCAAGGGCGCGGCCCTGATGCACGAGCCGACCGTCACGGCCGCGCGGGTCATCGGCGAGCGGCTGCGCATCACCGCCGCCGACGTCTCGTTCGGCCCGAGCGCACTCTCGAGCTCGTACCAGCTCGTCGCCAACCTGCTCCCCGAGTTCGCGGTCGGCGCGACGAGCAATGTGATGGGATGGTGGACGGCCGAGACCGGTCTCGCCGCGATGCGGGATGCCGGGGCCACCGTGCTCGTCGGCAATCCGCCCCTGCTGCAAGAGGTGCTCGACGGCGCGCGGGCCGGAGCGCCGACCCCCGACCTGCGCATCGCGGTCTCCGGCGGTGGGCCCGTTCCGCCGACGCTGCGGCGCGCGTTCGCGCGGGAACTCGGCATCCCGCTCGTCGAGAGCTACGGCCAGTCGGAACTCGGCGGCTTCGTCGCCCTCGGCTTTCCGATCCCGCGCGATGACGAGTCGCAGCGGATCGGACCCGCGCTGCCCGACAAGGAAGTGCGCGTGCTCGGACCGGACGGTGCACCGCTGCCGACCGGACGACTCGGCGAGATCGCCCTGCGGGGCGGGTTCATGCACGGCTACTGGGGCAAGCCCGAGAAGACGGCGGAGGCGCTGGCCGGCGGATGGTTGCACACCGGCGACCTCGGCGTCATCGACGATGACGGCTGGATCACGATGCGCGCCCGCCGCGCCGAGCTCGTCGAGACCGATGCCGGGCTGTGGTTCCCGCGCGACGTCGAAGAAGCGCTGCTGACACGCGACGAGGTCGCCGAGGTCGCGCTCATCGGCCTCGAACGCGACCGTGCGACCGCCGCGGTGGCGGTGATGGTCCTTGTCGCGGATGCCGAAGACGACGCGCTCGATGAGGACGCGTTGCGCACGCACCTTGTCGCGGCGACACCGGGCTACCCCGTCGAATCACTGCAGTTCGCGACGGTGCAGGCCATGCCGATGACGCCGACCGGAAAGATCGCGCGCGCCCAGTTGCGCGACCTGCTCAGCTGACGAACGGCCAGCCCGGCTAGCCCCCCGCGCGGCCCCAGGCGGCACCGAGGCCGAAGAGGGTGTGCGCCCCGTAGTGGTCCATCGCCGCCGAGACCCGGCGCCCCGCCGTGCGCGACGAGATGCCGAGCACGCGGGCCGCCGTCTCGAGCGTTGCGCCCTCCCGCATGAGGCGCAGCAACGGCACCCAGTCCCCTGCTTCGGAATCGAGTTCCTGCGCGGCATCCCAGAGCCGGTCGAACAGTGCCCCGACCGCGGTCGCGATGGCGCGATCCTCGACCCGACTCGCGCTCGTCGGCGCCGATGCCCCCCACTCGAGCGGAATGCACGCCACCTCACGGTCGTGCAGCCAGAACCAGCTCGGCGGGTCCGGAAGCACGCGCAGCGCGACACCTGCCTCGCGGAACGGCATCAGGCGATCGCCCTGCTCACGGTCAGCGATCACCTCCGGCGTGACGATCCACCGCACCTCGCCACCGGCCGCCGTGATGTCGGCGACGAGGTCGAGGCGGCGCTGGTCGAAGGATGCCGAGGCGTCAGACAGCGGCAGGCCCGCCGGGAGCACCCAGTCCGAGCGCGCCGGGAGGCCGCGCTTGACCTGTCGCAGCCAGAGCTCGTCACCGGCGTGCGGGGCGTGGATGGTCTCCACCCGCAACGCGTAGGCGTGCGACGATTCCCCGATCCACCAGTTCTGCATCACCGGAGGCAGCTGTTCGGCGAGTTCGCGGACCCGGCCGATCGTCTGCTCGAAGCGCGCCCGCTCGGCGTCGAGCTCGCCGACGACGTGCTCTGCAATGCGGCGATCCGGCAGGTGGTAGAAGATGCTCGTGCCGTCGAAGTCGATGTAGTTCTCGCGATCGAGCTCGCCCAGCACGGCGGCGACGCGTCCGGGTTCCCAACCGAGCAGTTCAGCGAGATCCGCGGCATCCCGCGTGCGTCCCCGCAACGCGGTGGTCAGCAGCACGAACTGGTCCGGCGACATGGAGCCACCCTATCCATGCGTGTGCGGCGTCCCGGCGCACGACGACGGGCCGGTCGTCGGGATCGACCGGCCCGTCTCGCGGGGAAAGACCCGGGAACTCAGAACCCGATGGATGGGTCGATGAACTCGTTCGTGTACAACTGGTCGGGCGAGAACCCGTCGGGGATGGTGATGCCGGCATCCTTGTAGATCGGCGCGACCTGGTCGAACAGGGTCGAGACCCGATCCGCCTCGAAGTCACCGACGGTGTCGTTACTGCCGTTGCCGACGAGGCCTTCGTCGACCTGGGTCTCGACCGAGTAGTCGGCGACGCCCTGGCTGTAGACCCAGCCGGTGTCGTACGCCTCGACGGCGGCGAGGATGATGGCGTTGGCCGCATCCGGCGACGCGTAGTAGTCGACGGTCGCCTGCTGCAGCACCGGCACGAGCGCCTTGAGGCAGTCGGAGTTCGCCTCGATCACGTCGGGCTTGCCGGCGAGCGTCTGGGCATACCGCTGGAAGCCGGCGTCGTAGATCAACTGGTAGTCGACCGGCTTGCCCCACTCCGGCACCTCGTGCTCGTAGATGTAGGGCTCGGCCGAGGCATATCCTTGCTGGGCGACCTTGCCTCCCTCGGCGATGAAGGTCGCCGGGAGCCCGTCGTAGGTGCTGTCCACCTGGTCGGCCGAGACGATCCCGCTGCCGATGAACCAGTCGATGAAGGTCTGGCCCGAGAAGGTACGGATCGTGATGTCCTGCGTGCCGAGGTCGGCGATGGAGGTGACGTCGGGGTAGGTCGCCGGGTCCCACTGGATCATCTGCGGGTCCTTCTCCAGCGGCGCAAGGACGGCGAGCGTGGGGCGGTCGGCGTAGGCGTTGATGGCGTCATCCGTGCCGACGTAGCCGAGCAGCAACGAGTCGTCGGTGTAGAGCTGGGTCGTCGGCGAGGCGAATCCGATCGCCGGTCCCCCGGCGAGGATCGTCACGTCGACGCCGGTGTACTCTCCCGATGCCATGAGAGGCCCAGTCAGCGACTTGACGCTCGTGTCGAAGGAGTAGTCCTCGCCGAGCAGTTCGTAGAGCGGCCCGTGCTCGGCTTCGGGGTTCCAGTCCGTCTGGATGCGGACATCGGCCGGGCAGCCCGCGGCTGCGAGGTCGATCGCGCCGATGGGGGCTTCGGAGGCTCCGTCGGAGGCGCCGCCGGACTCCGGCGTCGAGCCGCTGCAGCCCGCGAGGACCAGGGCGCCGGCGGCGAGAGTGGTGAGCGCGACGGAGCGCGTGAGGGTGCTGTGCATGAGGTTCTCCCGTCGTGGGGACGCACGAGGGGGCGACGACCGCGCACGGCGACGGCGACCCGCCTTGCGTCGATGCGATGCGGTGGATGATTTCGGGTGGTGCCGGAAGGTGACGTGCTGCGGTGCTGCGGTGCTGCGGTCTCCATTGTGGGGACTTCCGAAACACGCCACAACCGCCGGAACCCGTCATGGCTTGATTAGGTCAGGCCGCCTGGGAGCGGGGCGAGCGGTGAGGGTGGGGGCTGGGTGCGGTGCGGTGCGGTGCATGCCCCGCGCGGCGGCAGCAATGTCGGTGGTCCCTCGTAGTGTCGGGGTATGGAGATCCGGTTCATCACCCCGTCGGCGGACATCGATCCGCAGGCGGAGTTCTGGGCGGATCCGGGCGCGTGGGCGGACGATGACGTTGCGGCACCGGACGAGTGGGACGACGAGGACGTCCGTTCGGAGTCGGCCGAATACGCGGCCCTGCACGAGGCAGTGCGGGCCGCGCAGGACATCTTCGACGTCGATGGTGTCGTCCGGCATGCACGCGCGGCGGTGGCTGAGCAAGATGCGCTGTTCCACTCGATCCTGACGCGCGCGGCGGCCGATCCGGTTCCGTGGGTGGGACCCGACCCGACGCTGGATCCGCTGTGGCAGCCGCGGAAGGGTGAGACGGTCGCGTCGGTGCGTGCCCGTCGCCGCAACCTCGCCGTCCGCGCGGCAGCGGCCGACATCGGCGTCCGCGTCGGACTGACCGACAATCAGGTCCGTAACCGGGCGCGCCGGGCCGGCGTCCTGTCCGCACGGACCCCTCGGGTGTGGGAAGCTGCGCTTGCCGGAGAGGTGTCGGAGCAGAACGTCGGCACCACGGCGGAGCTGGCCGCGTCTCTCCCGGACGATGACCCCGCGTCGTGGGCGACCTTCGACGAGGCGATCTGCCGGATTGCGGCGACAGTGGCGCCGGGCAGGTTCCGCACGCGTGCCCGGGCTGCTCGTGAGCGCGCCCACCGGGAACCGTTGCAGCAACGCCACAAGCGCGCCGCCGACGGCCGGCGCGTCTGGGTGGACCCGCTGCTCGACGGGATGGCGCAGGTCACCGCGATCCTTACCGCCGCCGACGCCCACGCGATCGACGCGCAGCTCGACGACCTCGCCACCCACCTCGCCGACGCAGACGGGGAGACCCGCACGAAAGCGCAGCTGCGGGTGGACGCGTTCCGGGACGTGTTCTTCCGGGGTGCGCACGCGGCGGCGAAAGAAGCCAAAGACCACAGCGGTGCGTCGTTCGGCGGGGCGGCTTTCGGTATCGTGCCGACCGTCCGGATCACGATCCCCGTACTCACCCTGCTGGGACACACCGACGAGCCCGCGACCCTCGACGGTTACGGGCCGATCGACCTCGATACCGCGAAACGGCTCGCGGCGAACGCTGACAGCTGGATCCGCGTGCTCACCCACCCGGTGACGGGAACCGTCATGGACGTCGACCGCCGGGCATACAAGGTCCCGGAGGATCTGAAGCGGCTGATCCGCATCCAGTACCCGACCTGCGCGTTCCCCGGTTGTCAGAGACCGTCCGAGAAGTGCGATCTCGACCACCGCATCCGCTGGGCAGACGGAGGCACCACGAGCCGCGCCAACCTCACCCCGGAATGCGCAGCCCACCACCCCGTCAAAGACGAGACGCTCTGGAGCCTGCATCAAGACCCCGACACCACTGGGCTCTCCTGGGTCAGCCCCACGGGCCACCAGACAGACCTCGACCCGCCACCCTTCTAGAGGACGGACCACCCCGGGGGCCGGTGTCGGTCCAGACCGCGGATACCGGTCGGATCAGCTCTCCTCAGCCCACGCGGCGGGTCACGAGTCGCGCTCGGCGAGCCGCTGCGCGTGCAGCTCGGCCAGGTGCGCGCGCATGTCGGCCGCGCTGATCGCGCGCGAGGGGTCGGCGCGCAGCTCGTCGTAGGAGGCGACGACCTCGGTGCGCAGCCACGTCTCGATGGCTTCCTCGCGGGCGAACAGGGCGCGCAAGCCGTCGCGGACGACCTCGCTCTCACTCGCGTAGGCGCCAGAAGTCACGCGCTCCTTCAGCGCCTCGGCCATGTTCGTGGGGAGGGTGATGCTGAGCTGCTTCGTCGTGCGCATGATCGAACCTCGCTTCGATAGGACTCAATCCTATCCCGATGGCGCGTCAACGAAAAATGACCCCGACCTGGAGCTTAATACTCCTGGTCAGAGCCATTTTCCTACTGTGCGCGAGGGGGGAGTTGAACCCCCACGCCCTTTCGGGCACTGGCACCTGAAGCCAGCGCGTCTGCCTATTCCGCCACTCGCGCGAGTCGCGGCATCCGGAGATGACGCGTACTCAACTTTCCGAGGATATCACGGTCGGCGTGGGTGCTGCGCGGGCGCGTATGCAGGCTCCTTCAGGCTGTGCAACTAGCATGTGAGCACCGGTCGGCGAGCCTGAGGAGCCCCGTGGGACTACTGGACAGCTTCGAGAAGGGTCTCGAGCGCGCGGTCAACAGCGCGTTCGCGAAGTCCTTCCGCAGCGGCATTCAGCCCGTCGAGATCGCCGCAGCCCTGCGCAGCGAGCTCGACGTGAAGGCCGTCGTCGTCAGCCGCGACCGCATCCTCGCACCCAATGCCTTCGAAGTGAGGCTCGCGCCGGCGGATGCCGAGCGCATGCGCTCCCTCGGCTCGACCCTCGACGACGAGCTGCTCGCTCTCGTGAAGAAGCACGCCAAGGCGCAGGGCTTCAGCTTCGCAGGCCCCGTGACCATCTCACTCGCCGCCGACGAGCAACTGCCCACCGGCACCCTGCGCATCGGCTCGCAGACCGCCGCGGGACAGGTCGCCTGGCGGGGCGTCGTCGATATCGCCGGCAAGCGCTACCCCCTCGCGAAGGGCCGCACCGTGATCGGTCGCGGCAGTGACGCCGACATCACGATCCCGGATGCCGGGACAAGCCGCCGCCACGTCGAGATCCTGTGGGACGGCGAGCGCGCAATGGTCCGCGACCTCGGCTCCACCAACGGCACCGAGCTCGGGGGCGTCAAGGTCTCCGAGGCACCGCTGCCGCCGGACTCCGTCATCACGATCGGCCGCACCGACATCACCTTCCACGTCGTCGCCCAGGCCACCCCGCCCAGACCTAATGGACCCAATGGACTCAATGGACCCAATGGACAGGGAGCCGCCCGATGACGAGCGAGTTGACCCTCCTGCTGCTGCAGATCGGTTTTCTGATCCTGCTGTGGTTCTTCGTGTTCGCCATCGTGTACTCGCTGCGCGCCGACCTGTTCGGCGTGAAGGTGCGTAAGCTCCCCGACCCGGCGCCGGCCGCCGCCGCGCCCGCGGCATCCACCCCCGCGCCCCCACCCGCATCCGCTCCCACCACCCC
>NZ_JBASZT010000006.1:0-6878 GCF_049661145.1 Microbacterium sp. | reverse complement strand
CCGAGAGAACGGGTGACAACCGTTCTCTCGGCGCTCCGTTGTTCTCTCGCGGACGGGTGGTCGTCCACGCCGGGCGACGATGCGAGCCCGACCCCAAGATTAGAATGCGCGCTAGTGTATTCGTATGCGACGCAAGGTGATCACGATCGGCTCGTCAGCGGGCATCACGATCAGTCCCGCCGAGCTCACCGCACTGGGGCTGAAGCCGGGCAATCACGTCGAGGTGACGCTCGTCGGCAGAAGCCTGGAGGTGCGGCCGGCGAGCGCCTATGCCGGGATGTCGCTGGACGAGCTCGTGCCGCTGATCGAGGAGAGGCGGAAGCGCCCGTGACGTGGGATCGCGACCGGTTTCATGCGGAGGTCGCGCGCGCTGATCTGTTCGATGCCGCCTACGCCGACGACATTCTCGTTCGTCTTGCGCACCATTCGACTGCGATCGAGGGCAACACGCTCTCGCTGGGCGACTCGTTCTCGTTGCTTGTCGACGAGATCGCCCCCGCCGGAGCCTCCCTCCGTGAGCTGTACGAGATCGCCAATCATCGTGAGGGACTGCAGCGCGCCATCACAGCCGTGGCGGCGGCCGAGCCGCTGACGGTCGGCCTTGTGCGGGAGCTGCACGCGGCGCTCATGGATCACCTGCTCCCGGACCGGGGTGCGTTCAAGCTGTCGAGCAACATCGTCGTCGGGGCAGCGTTCACACCGACGCCACCGGAGCGCGTGCCCGAGGCGATGCGGCAGTGGGCGGAGCAGACCGACTGGCAGACGCGTCGCCTGGAGGGCGCTCACCTGCTCGAGGCGATCGCTCATTCGCACATCGCGTTCGAGCGGATTCATCCGTTCTCCGACGGCAACGGCCGCACCGGGCGACTGGTGCTCGCGTACCAGACCATCTTCCGCTTCGGCGTGCCGGCGATCGTCACCGCTGACCTGCGCTCCGAGTACATCAATCTGCTCGAAGAGCAAGACGCGCGCGGTCTCGCGACGATGATTGCGCGACTGCTCGCCGACGAGCTCGACCGCCGGTAGGGTCGTGATCCCTTTCGCTATGACCGACTTTGCCTCCTCCTCCCCAGTGGACGTGCTCGTACTCCGCGACGAACCGGCGGTGGGTGACTTCTGGCCCGCGACGGCCGAGGCCGAGCTCGCGAGGTCGGTCGAGCTCTTGCAAGCGGTCGCGACGGACGCAATCCCACAGAGTCGCGTCATCCGCCTCTGCGCACCCTCACCGACCGTCGCGATGAGTCGCCGCGAGAGCCGGATGCCGGGATTCGATGCGGCCCGCCACGCTTCGATCGCGCAGGGGTTCGCGCCCGTCGTGCGTCCGACGGGCGGGAGGGCGGTCGCGTACGACCAGAGCTGCGTCGTCTTCGACGTGATCGTGCGCGACACCGATGGCGCGATCGATCAGGAGCGCTTCTTCGAAGACAACGGCGAGCGGCTCGCCGCGGAACTGCGCGGTCTCGGCGTCGACGCACGGCTCGGGGAGGTGCCCGGCGAGTACTGCCCCGGCGCGTTCAGTGTCAACGCGAGGGGTGCCGTGAAGCTGATCGGCACGTCGCAACGCGGCATCCGTGGGGCGCGCCTGCTGAGCGGGATGCTGGCGCTCGGCCCCGTCGACCGCTTCATCAGCGTGCTCACCGCCGTCAACGCCGCTCTGGAGCTGGAGTGGGATCCGGCAACCTTCGGCACGCTTGCCCACGAGCTTCTCGTGGTGGACCGCCGCGCGGTGGAGAGCGCACTGATCGCCGCCCTGTCGGGCTGAGCGCGGGGTCCGTCCGGTGGCCCTCACCGGACGGTGAGGTGCTCCTCGGCCCAGCGGCCCAACTGCTCCAGCACGGGGATCAGCTCCTTGCCTCCGTCGGTGAGTTGATACGTGACGGAGACCGGGGGCCCGGGGGCGACCGTGCGGGTGAGCAACCGCGCTTCGCTGAGCTCTGCGAGCCGATCGGCGAGCACCGCGTCGCTGATGCCGCCCACGGCGCGGCGCAGCGCGGCGAACGAGATCGGTCCACCACCGAGCACGTCGAGGATCATTCCGTTCCAGCGCTTGCCGAGGATGCTGAACGCGAGCGACACCGTGGCGTCACACTCGTGCCTCGACGCGGCCTCGGCATCCATTGGTCAAGGGTATCGTGCTAGTCTCTGGACAATCGCTAAGAAAAACAGAGCGACTATGAAAATACGATCGGAGAATCCATGTCCCTCTTCCGTCTTGATGCCAGCATCCACCCCGCGACGTCGGCCAGTCGAGCCCTCGCCGATCTCGTGGAGGAGCAGTGGACCGCCGAGCACCCGGATGCCGGCGTCGTGCGCCGTGACCTCGCCGCGGACCCGATCCCCGCGACCGCGTGGCAACTTTCGGTCGCAGCCGGTGCAGAGCCCGGGGATCTGACCCCGGAGCAGGCCGAGGCCGTCGCGCTCCGCACCCTCCTGGCAGACGAGCTCGTCGCCGCCGAAGCGCTCCTGTTCGCGGTCCCGCTGTACAACTACGGCGTCTCGCAGCACTTCAAGACGTGGTTCGACCTCGCGTACACCGATCCGCGCACCGCCCCCACGAGCACGACGCTGCAGGGCAAGCCCGCGACGCTCGTGACCGTGCTCGGCGGCAACTACGGCGCCGGGACGCCCAGGGAGGGCTGGGACCACTCGACCGGATGGCTCCGTCGCGTGCTGGCCGATGTGTGGGGGCTCGAGCTGCGCGTCGTGCAGCGTCCGTTCACGCTCGTCGGCGTGAACCCTGCGCTCGATGCCTTCACCGACGTCGCGGCGACGCTGAAGGAGCATGCGGAGGACGGGGCGCGTCGGTCCGGCGTCGAGCTCGCCCGCGCGCGCTCGGTACGCCTGGCGGGGTAGACTACAGCGAGTACAAGTATTCTCTGGAAGGATTCCACGATGCCGACGACTGTTCGCCTGAAGGCCGACGTGGAAGCTCGGCTCAGGCGGCTGGCGGAGGAGACCGGGCGGCCGCAGAGTTTCTACATCAATCAGATGATCGAGCGTGAGATCGATCGCGTCGAATGGGAGTACGCCATCCTGCGCGACGTGGAAGCACATCGGGCGGGCCAGCTCCCGACGGTCTCCAACGATGAGTTGAAAGCGGACCTTGGTCTGGAGGATTGAGTACGCACCTCGCGTCGTCAAGGCATTCAAGCGGGATCTCGACCGCGAGGTCGTTCGCCGCATGATTGCGAAGCTCGAACAGGCCGCCGACTCTGACGATCCGAGGGCCATGGCCAAGCCGATGACGGGCAACCTCAGAGGACTGTGGTCGTATCGCATCGCCGGAGGCTATCGAGGCATCGCGGACATTCAGCACGATCGTCTCGTGATCTTTGCCGTCGAAGCGGGACCGAGACGCGATGTCTACGACAGGTGAGCTTTTCAGGAGCGCAGAATACGAGGGCCTTCGGTGCGCCCGATGTCGGCGCCGTGTCGGAGAATGGACGCGTGCCCGCCGTCGCCCAGGTCCTGCAGCTCGCTCAGCTCGCTGAGCGCGATGGCGCGTGGCGGCTGCTGCGGGCCGACAACGCCGCGATCATCGCGGGTCTGCTCGGCGCACACCTCGGTGGTGACGAGCGTCGATGGGATGCCGAGGAGCTCTACGAGCGGCTCGACACGGACCTCGAGCGGCTGCGCGCACAGGGGCTCACTCTTCCGCTCAGCGCGCAGGGATACTGCGCGCAGTGGCGCGCGGCCGGCTTCCTCGTGCGGAGGCCCTCCGCCGAGTCGCGGGGTGAGACGCTGGAACTCTCGCCGGATGCGATCGCGGCGATCCGCTTCGTACAGGGCCGCGCCGAACCGCGCTCGAGCGTGACCGAGTCGCGCCTGTCCAGTCTCGCGGCGCAGGTGCGGCAGCTCGCGATCGACACCGACCCGGATGCCGCCGCCCGCATCGCTCTGCTCGAGGAGGAGATCCGGCGCATCGAGCGCCGCATCGAGGCGCTGCGGTCCGGAGATGACGCTGCCCTCGACCCCGACCGGGCGCTCGAACGCGCGCGCGACCTGCTCGCGCAGGCCGCCGACGTCCCCGACGACTTCGCCCGCGTGCGCGCCGAGTTCGAGGCGCTGAATGCGTCGCTGCGCGCGAAGATCATCGAGTCCGACTCCTCTCAGGCCGCCGTCGTCGACGAGGTCTTCAGCGGCATCGATCACATTTCGGAGTCGGATGCCGGCCGCAGTTTCACCGCGTTCTCGCAGCTGGTGCTCGATCCGGCGCTCGGGGCCGCCTTCGAGTCCGACATCCGCCGTGTGCTCGACCGCGGATTCGCGCGGGACCTCACCCCAGCCGAACGCCGCACCCTGCGTTCGTTCCTCACGACGCTCAAAGAGCGCAGCGCCGAAGTCCACGACGTCGTCACGATGTTCGCGCGGGCGCTGCGACGCTATGTGCAATCCCAGGACTACCAGCGCGATCGGGTGATGCGCGGCCTGCTGCGGCGTGCACAGCACGCCGGTGTCGAAGCCGCCGCGCACACGCGGCCTTGGCACCCCATCGGCCTCACGCTCGACCTCTCCTCGGTGCCGGTGGCAAGTGTCGGTGCGGTCGATCTCCACGACCCCGCGGAACTCGCGGCGACCGATGATGTGCCCGAGCACGAACCGGGCCTCGCGAGCCTCGACGAGCTGCGGGCGCTCGCCCGCGAGACCGAGATCGACTTCGCCGAACTCACGCGCAACGTGAATGAGCTCCTGGCCGAGGTGCGTACCTGCACCGTCGCCGACGTGCTCGCGCGCCATCCGGCCACGCAGGGGGTCGGCAGCGTCGTCGGCCTGCTTTCGCTCGCGGCCGATCAGGGGACCGTCGACGACGAGCCAGAGGTGCTGTCGTGGGAGGGGTCCGACAAAGTCACGCGCGCCGCCGTCGTCGCGGCGCACAGGTTCACCGGGGTGGTGCAATGACAAACGGCGAGAATGCCACGACAAGCGTCCTCGGCGAGCGGAATGATGACGGCCTGGCCGATTCCGGCCTGTGGGAGGGCGACGCGGGAACCCTCCCGGACGCGACCCGACGTGCGATCCTGCGTCTTGTGCGCGGCCCGTACCTTGCCGGCGCGCGCGAACGACAGGTCTGGTCGGTGCTGCTGAGCGACGAGGCCGTCATCCGGTCTCGTCTGGCCGATATGTTCCTCGACCTCGTGATCGACCGCGACCACGAGGTCGCGTTCGTGCGCAACGCGCCGTCCGATTCCGCGCCACGCGCCGTACGGGCTGAGGCCCTCACCTTCCTCGACACCGCGATGCTGCTCGTGCTGCGCCAGACGCTCCTGAGCGAAGACGGCGCCGGACGCGTGATCGTCGGCAGGTCCGAACTGTTCGAGCAGCTCGCGGTGTTCCGCACGCCCGATCGCGACGAGAAGGACTTCCAGAGCCGCCTCAACTCGTCGTGGCACAAGATGCAGAACAAACTGCGCGTGCTGCACGCCGTCGGTGAGGACCGCGCCGAGATCTCTCCCGTGCTCCGGCTCATCGTCGATGCCGACCAGGTGCGCGCCATCACCGCCGAGTACGACCGGCTGGCGCGAGAGGGCGCGCCGCCGAACACGGACGGCGCGGACGACGTCGATGGCCGATTCGTCACGCTCGGCTCGCTCGACGACCGGGAGGACGACTCCGAGCCTGCAGAAGAGGGTGGCGACGAATGACGATGCTCACTTTCCCGGGAGAAGAGACCGAGCCGGACGTCGACCGACCCGGACAGTGGCGCCTGGCGCGGCTCGAACTCGTGAACTGGGGCACTTTCTCGGGTCACGTCTCCGTTGACGTTGCGCGCGCCGGGCACCTGTTCACCGGTGCATCCGGCTCGGGAAAGTCGTCGTTGCTCGACGCCATTGCGACCGTGCTCACCCCCGACAAGTGGCTGCGGCTCAACGCCGCCGCGCAGGATGGCGCGTCCCGGCAGGGTGACCGCACCAACATGAGCTACGTGCGCGGTGCGTGGACGAAAGAGGCCGACGAGTCCGCCGATCGCGCCACGACGACCTACCTGCGCCCCCGCGCGACGTGGAGCGGCATCCTGCTGCGCTACGAGAACCTGCGGGACGAGCCGGTGACGCTCGTGCGGGTCTTCCACGCGCCGGGCACCCGCACCGAGACGTCGGCCCTGAAGGACGCCCGCCTGTTCACACGCGGCGAGCTGAACCTGCTTGATCTCAAGCCGCACGTTGAAAGCGGCATCGACGCGCGTCGCATGGCGACCGCGTTGCCGGACGCCCTCATCACGACCAGCGGCAAGCACGGCCGATTCCATGAACGGGTCATCCGCCACTTCGG
The DNA here is from genome assembly GCF_049661145.1 of Microbacterium sp. Classification (GTDB taxonomy): domain Bacteria; phylum Actinomycetota; class Actinomycetes; order Actinomycetales; family Microbacteriaceae; genus Microbacterium. The sequence continues at coordinate 608 of NZ_JBASZT010000006.1, read as the reverse complement.
CTTCCGCAGCGATGCGACGCTGCAGCTGCTGCACAAGACCCAGTCCGCCAAGAATCTCGGCACTCTCGATGCGCTGTTCCGCGGGTTCATGCTCGACCAGCCCGCGACCTTCGTCCGATCCGACAACGCGGTCGAGCAGTTCACCGAACTCGACCGCGCGCACGCCCACGTCGCCGATCTGCGCCGTCAAGTCGAGGTGTTGCGTCGAGTGGATGCCGCGGTCACTGCGTTCGACGAGGCATCGACTGCCGAGACCGCCGCCGCGGGTCTCCACGACGCCGTCGAGGCGTACACCGCCTCTCTCAGGCTGCGCCTCGCGCGTGAGGCACTCGGTCCCGCACGAGCGGCGCTCGCCCGTGCCGAGGCGCGTCTGCACGACGCCGACGCGGCGCACCGGCTGGCCGCAGACGCCCTCGAAACAGCGCGCGCTCGGGTGCGCGACGAGGGCGGTACCCGCATCGAACTGTTGCAACTGCAGGTCGATCGCGCCGAAGAGCGGGAGCGCACCGTCGCCGCGCGACGCAGCGACCTCGTTGGTGAACTCGCCCGCGTCGAGGCGCCCGTGCCCGCCGACGCCGCCGAGTTCGCCGAACTGCTCCAGGCCGCCG
>NZ_JBASZT010000005.1:0-6867 GCF_049661145.1 Microbacterium sp. | reverse complement strand
GTCCTGCTGTCCATGCGCCTGCGCGTCGCCCTGCTCGCGGTCGGCGGGGCCGCGGTGCTGTGCGGCGCGGGCCTGTTCGTGTTCGCCGACGTCGCGGACGCCTTCTGGGCCTGGCCGCTGACGCCGTTGACCGCGCGCGTGACCGGCGCCGTGCTGTCACTGCCCGGCGTGGTCGCCGCCGGGCTGGTTCGCGACCTGCGGTGGAGCGCTTTCCGTGTGCTCCTGCAGGCGCAGCTGGTGAGCCTCGTGGCGATCGCCGTCTCGTTCGCGCTCGGACGGGCGGACCTGCGGTGGGAGCGCCCGGTGACGTGGCTGATGGTCGCGCTCGTCGTCGGCGCGCTCGCCCTGTACGCCGCCGTGACGATCCGTTACGAACGCGCCGCGCGCCGGGTACGCTGAGCGGGTGCGCCTCGGAGTCCTCGACATCGGTTCGAACACGGTCCATCTGCTCGTCGCCGACGTCCGTCCCGGCGGCCGTCCGCTTGCGGCGACCAGCCAGCGCACCGTCCTGCGGCTCATGCGCTATCTCGAGCCGGACGGCTCGATCAGCGAGACCGGCGTGCAGGCGCTGGTCGATGCCGTGACTCAGGCCCGCGAGACCGCTCAGGCCGAGAACGTCGCAGAGCTCCTCGCGACCGCGACGAGCGCCGTGCGCGAGGCGGCCAACGGGGCCGAGGTGATCGCCCGCATCGAGGCGGCTCTCGGGCAGGAGCTGCAGGTGCTCGGCGGCGAGTCCGAGGCACGGTTCACCTTCCTCGCGGTGCGTCGCTGGTTCGGCTGGTCGGCCGGTCAGATCCTGCTGTTCGACATCGGCGGCGGCTCGCTGGAGCTCGCGGCCGGTTCGGACGAGCTGCCCGTCGCCGCGGCCTCGGTGCCGCTCGGCGCGGGCCGGACGACGGTCGAGTTCATGCCCCTCGATCCCCCCGGCGAGGACGCCGTCGAAGAGTTGCGGGCCCACGCCCGCGCGACGCTGGCGCCCGTCGTCGAGCTCATGGCGGACCAGCCCGCACCGAACCACGTCGTCGGCTCGTCGAAGGCCATCCGTTCGCTCGCCAAGCTCGCCGGGTATCCCGTGCCGGGCTGGAGCGGCAGCGAGCGGATGCTGCTGCCGCGCGCCGCGCTGGGGTCGTGGATTCCGCGGCTCGCTCGGCTCCCGGCATCCGCCCGGCAGGAACTGCCGGGGATCACGGCGGACCGCACGTTCCAGATCGTCGGGGCGGCGGTCGTGCTCCACACCGCGATGACCGCGCTCGACGTCGACGAACTCGAGGTGAGCCCGTGGGCGCTGCGCGAGGGCGTGCTGCTGCGCTACATCGAATCGCTCAGCTGGAAAGAGCCCGGTTAGCAGGTCGGGTGGTGATTGTGCCCGCCGGTTCGTTTCCCGCTGGATGGTCACATCTTGATGCTCCCAGAGCATCAAGATGTGACCATTGCCAGCCGACAGCCACCGGGGCCACCACGAGGCAGAGACGGTCCGAGCCCAATCCGACGATGCCGTCACCCGGTCTCGTCCGTGCAGGATGAGCTCGAGCTGACGAACCAGGGCGCGCAGACTGAACCACTAGCACCAGCGGAGCAGACGACGCCCCGCGGTCATTCGTCCTGCGGTTCGCCCCACATCCGGCGCGTGACGGCCGCGACATCGCGGTCGAGGTGCCCGATCCGGGCGTCGACGGTGTCGAATCGCGCGTTCATCTCGCCGCGCAGCGACTGCATCTCACCCCGCAACGACATCATCTCGCCCCGGAACGACTGCATCTCACCACGCATGCCCGCGAACTCACCGCGCAGCCCGTCGATCTGGCCCTGCAGGTCACCGCGCAAGCCGTCGATCTGGCCCTGCAGATCACCGCGCAACCCGTCGATCTGACCCTGCAGGTCACCGCGCAACCCGTCGATCCGACCCTGCAGATCACCACGCAACCCGTCGATGCGACCGTTGACTTCGCCGCGGAGACCGCCGATCGAGGCGGTCAGGGTGCGGTTGATGAGCGTCGTCATGAGTGTCATGCCGCCGAGCATGATGGTCGTGAAGACGCCGAGCATCGCCCATGTCTGGGGCTCCGTCATGATCTCCACCTCCTCAGTATGACCGGGCGGGAACGCCGCGACCAGGCTGACACGGACAGGCCGCCCTCGTGTTGCCGAAAGTCGCGATCTGTGGAGAACTCCCGGTACGCGGTGCCTGTGGAGAGCAGGCTTTCGCGTCAGCCGCGCACCACGAGAGCGAGCTCGTCGGCGACGCGGTGGGCCTCGGCCTCCGATGCCGCCTCGACCATGACGCGCACCATCGGCTCGGTGCCCGAGGGACGCAGCAGCACCCGGCCGGCGTCGCCGAGGGCAGCGGATGCCGTGGCCACGGCATCCGTCACGTCGAGATCGGTCGCCCGCGAGCGCTCGACGCCCCGCACGTTGACGAGCACCTGCGGGAACACCGTCATGATCGAGGCGAGGTCGGCGAGCGACCGTCCGGTGCGGGCCATCTCGGCGCACAGGTGCAGCCCGGTGAGCACGCCGTCGCCGGTCGTGGCGAAGCGGCTCATGATGACGTGGCCGCTCTGCTCGCCGCCGAGCGAGAACCCGCCCTCGTTCATGCGCTCGAGCACGTAGCGGTCGCCGACGGCGGTCGTCTCGACGCGGATGCCGTGGGCGGCCATCGCCCGGTGCAGCCCGAGATTGCTCATGACGGTGGCCACGAGCGTGTCGCCCTTGAGGCGCCCCGCGCGCTTCATCGCGACCGCGAGGATCGCCATGATCTGGTCGCCGTCGACGACGGTGCCGTTCGCGTCGACCGCGAGGCAGCGGTCGGCGTCGCCGTCGTGGGCGATGCCGACGTCGGCTCCGACGCGGACGACCTCGGCCGACAGCCGCTCGAGGTGCGTCGACCCGTAGCCGTCGTTGATGTTGATGCCGTCCGGATCGGCCCCGATCAGGGTGACTTTGGCGCCGGCGTTGCGGAACGTCTCGGGCGAGACCCCGGATGCCGCGCCGTGCGCGCAGTCGAGCACGACGTGCAGGCCGTCGAGCCGATACGGCAGCGAGGCGAGGAGGTGGATCGCGTAGCGGTCCTCGGCATCCGCGAATCGGATCACGCGACCGACGTCGCGACCGGTCGGGCGCAGTTTCTCCCCCGACATCGCCTCTTCGATACGCCGCTCGACGACGTCGGGAAGTTTGACGCCGCCGCGCGCGAAGATCTTGATGCCGTTGTCGGGGGCGGGATTGTGGGATGCCGAGATCATCACGCCGAAGTCGGCGTCGATGTCTCCGATCAAGTACGCCGCCGCAGGAGTGGGGAGCGTGCCCGCGTCGAGCACATCGACGCCGGAAGAGGCGAGGCCCGCCTCGACGGCCGCGGAGAGGAACTCGCCCGAGATGCGGGGGTCACGCGCGACGACGGCGGTGAGCCGGCGGCCGGCGGCCTTGCGCGCCTCGGCGATACGCCCCTGGCCCAGAACGACGGCGGTCGCCTGGGCCAGGGTGAGTGCCAGATCGGCGGTGAGGGGGCCGTTGGCCAGACCCCGCACACCGTCCGTTCCGAACAGCGCCATGGAGGTTTAGCGCTTCGAGTACTGCGGAGCCTTACGCGCCTTCTTGAGACCGGCCTTCTTGCGCTCCTTGACGCGCGCGTCGCGGGAGAGGAAGCCGGCCTTCTTGAGGGTCGGGCGGTTGTTCTCGGCGTCGATCTCGTTGAGCGCGCGCGCGATGCCCAGGCGCAGCGCACCGGCCTGGCCCGAGGGGCCGCCGCCGGAGATGCGGGCGATCACGTCGTAGGCGCCGGCGAGGTCGAGCACCGTGAACGGGTCGTTGATGAGCTGCTGGTGCAGCTTGTTCGGGAAGTAGTCCTCGAGGGCGCGGCCGTTCACCGTGATGGTGCCGGAGCCGGGGACCAGGCGCACGCGGGCGATGGCCTGCTTGCGACGGCCGACGGCGGCGCCGGGGACGGAGAGCACCGGGCGCGGGGCCGCGGCGGTCTCGACGGGCGTGCTCTCGGTGGTGTAGGACTCGGGAGCCTGGTCGATGGAGTCAGCGATCTTCGCCATGAGTTGTCCTTAGTGTGAAGACGGAGTGTGAAGGCGGCGCTTACTGAGCGACCTGGTCGAAGGTGTACGGGGTGGGCTGCTGGGCCGCGTGCGGGTGCTCGGCACCGGCGTAGACCTTGAGCTTGGTCAGCTGCTGGCGGCCCAGGCTGTTCTTGGGGAGCATGCCGCGCACGGCCTTCTCCACGGCGCGGACCGGGTTGCGCTCCAGGAGTTCGGCGTAGCTGGTGGCGGTGAGGCCTCCCGGGTAGCCGGAGTGGCGGTAGGCCATCTTCTTCTGGAGCTTCTGACCGGTCAGGGCCACCTTGTCGGCGTTGACGACCACGACGAAGTCGCCGGTGTCGATGTGGTTCGCGAAGGTGGGCTTGTGCTTGCCGCGGAGGATCGCGGCGGCGTGCGAGGCGAGGCGTCCGAGGACGACGTCGGTCGCGTCGATGACGACCCACTCACGGGTCACTTCACCGGCCTTGGGTGTGTAGGTGCGCGTCACAGTAGTGCTGCTTTCTCGATTCGAACGGAGAGGTTCGTGAATCCCGCTCCGGGGTGGTTCGGCTTCTCGCGGTGATCGAGTGCCGCAGCGCAGCTGCGGTGTATCGAGGTCACACGAGATCGCACGAACACGCCAGTGGAGGGCTCACGTTCGCGGTGGCCGCAGCAGGGCGGACGCACCAAAGAGATAGTCTACGTCATCCGGATGCCGAGGCCAAACCAGCGCGCGGAAGCTCACTCCGGGGTCACAGCCAGGGTCACAGCCCCGAGGCGAGCTCCTTGATCCAGGTGCGCAGGTCGGGACCCAGGTCTTCGCGATCGACGGCGAGCTGGACGATCGCCTTGATGTAGTCGACGCGGTCGCCGGTGTCGTAGCGCCGACCGCGGAAGATCAGGCCGTACACCCCGGGGCCGTCGGCATCCGCCGCCAGTTCTTGCAGCGCGTCGGTCAGCTGGATCTCGCCGCCCTTGCCGGGGGTCGTGCGCTCGAGGACTTCGAACACGTCGGGCGTCAGGACGTACCGGCCGATGATCGCGAGACGTGACGGCGCGTCCTCGGCGCGTGGCTTCTCGACCAGCCCGTCGACTTTCACGACGTCGTCGTCGCCGGTCTCGGTCACCGTCGCGATGCCGTACAGGTGCACGTTCTCGGGAGCGACCTCCATGAGCGCGATGACACTGGCTCCGGTGCGCTCGTGCACGGCGAGCATGGCCGGGAGCAGCGGGTCGCGTTCGTCGATGAGGTCGTCGCCGAGCATGACGACGAACGCGTTGTCGCCGACGTGACGCTTCGCGCGCAGCACCGCGTGCCCGAGTCCCTTCGGCTCGCCCTGCCGAGTGAGGTGGATGTCGGCCAGCTGCGACGAGTGGGCTACCTTGCCGAGCTTGGTGTGGTCGCCCTTGGTCGAAAGCGCGCTCTCCAGTTCGGGAACCGAGTCGAAGTGATTGCCGATGCTCGCCTTGTTGCGTCCGACGATGATGAGAACGTCGCGGATGCCGGCGTCGACGGCTTCTTCGACGACGTACTGGATCGCGGGTTTGTCCACGACCGGCAGCATCTCTTTCGGCATGGCCTTGGTGGCGGGCAGGAACCGGGTGCCGAGACCGGCGGCGGGGATGACGGCTTTGTAGGTCGGGTGTGACACAGACGCTCACGCTACCCCGGCGGCACAGCCATACCCAACACGACACGACCGGAGGAAACCGCTCACGTAGCATCGAGTAACACCACACATCCGGGAAGAGCACCAGTCATGTTCGAGATCCTCACCGTCTGCACCGGCAACATCTGCCGCTCGCCGCTGGCCGAGGTGTTGCTGCGCACACGGCTGGAGCCGCTGGGCGCCACGGTGCACAGCGCCGGCACGCAGGGGCTCGACAACGCGCCGATGACTCCCGAGGCGTTGCGGCTCGCGGTCGAGCTCGGCGCCGACGAGACGTTCGCCAGGGCGCACCGTTCGCGCTACATGACCGAGCAGTACCTGCGCTCCCCCGACCTGATCCTCGCGATGAGCCGCGAGCACCGACGCCGCATCGTCGAGTTCGCACCGTCGCGCCTGCGGTCGACGTTCACCCTCCGCGAGTTCGCGCGGCTCGCCGCCGACACTCCCGATGACACGATCATGACCGCGGCCGGCGCCGCCGGCGACGAGGCCTCACCGCGTGTGCGCGCCGCAGTCGCGGCCGTGGCCGGCATGCGCGGCATGAGCGCTCCCCCGGCCGACCCCGCCGACGACGACGTGATCGACCCGTATCGGCGCTCCTGGAACACCTATCAACTGTCCGCGTCGCAACTGGCACCCGCGATCGACCAGGTCGTCCGCGTCGCCACCCTCGCCGTCGCCGACCGCTGAGGACGTGCGGACGTCATCCCTCTGCTTCGTCACGGCGTCGCGCACTCACGCGGTGGATCAAGATGTGCGGACGGCGGGCCACGCGAGTTCACGTGCGGACGAGGCGTTGAGCAGCGACAGCGGACGCGTCGGAACCCAGCCGACCAGTTCTTGCTGGCCGCTGAGACCGATGACCCGCCGACTTTGGAACGACTCGGCGACGACAGTTGTCACATCGCTCCCGGCGTACGAGACGCCGAAGCCGACGTGGTCGCCGAGCGGCAGGGGATGCGGATCCCAGCGCATCGACGGCAGCGGTCCGTACTCGCGAAGCTCGTCCCATGCGGACGGGTGCGCGCCCGCGACGCGATGAATGCGCCACAGCGCCGCGGTGAAGGAGACGACGTCGTCCGGCGCGAATGTCAACGGCGCCGGAGGGCGCCGCGGGTTCTTCGCGCGTACGCGCGGGGGGCTCACGCGTACGAAAGCGCCGCCACGTACCGGGC
>NZ_JBASZT010000004.1:0-15947 GCF_049661145.1 Microbacterium sp. | reverse complement strand
CCAGGGCGGCATCGGCATCGGCGGCCGTCGTCGCGGCGCGGAGGTCCGCCGCCGCCTGATAGAGCGCGTCCTCGGTGGCGCGGGCGGCGTCGGAGTAGTCGCCGAGGACGGCAACCGCCTCGGCGGCGGCGGCGGTCGTGTCGAAACTCGGTCCCGCGACCGCAGAGCTCGGCTGCGCCAGAACCCGTTGCGTCGCCGCCGCGCGGGCCGCCGGGGTGGGCGTGGACGATGGATGCTGTCGCTCGCCGAGGGAGCGGACGAACCCGAACACACCGACCGTGAGCGCTGCGACGATGATCACGGAGATGGTGGCGGCGAGCGCGCGGCGCCGACGCATGCTCTTGCGGCGGCGCGCTGCTCGAGTGGTCGGCGCGGTGGGCACGCGCCCGAGGATACCAGGGCACCTGGGAGGTGCCGAACCGCAGTGGTTCAGGATGCCGGACGCAGCGACGCGACGAAGTCGAGTTTGTCCAGGACCGTGTCCGGGAGGACGAACGGATACAGGTCGTCCTTGCCCATGGACCGGTTGACGAGGTTCAGCGCCGTCGACAGCGGGATCCATACGTTCGCGACGAGGTCACGGAACCGAGCATGCCCGACGAGGTCGGCGGCCGGGAGCAGGCCGTACTCGACGGCGGTCTCGATCGTGTCGCAGATGTGCAGGTAGTGGGCCCACGTCTCGGCGAAGTCCTCGTACGGATGCATCGTCGCGTACGACGAGATGTAGTGCTCGCCCCACCCGGCGGGCGGACCCTGCTCGTAGTGCCGGTTCACCGCCTCCTGGTACGACGAGGTCTCGTCGCCGAACAGCGCTCGCGCGGCATCCAGCACCTCGCCACCCGATTCGGCACCGGGCAACTCGACGAGCCGCCACTCGTAGTAATGGCCGACCTCGTGACGAAGGTGGCCGAGCATCGTCCGATACGGCTCGTCGAGTTGCTCGCGCACTTTCTCGCGGCGCCAGTCGACGCCCTCGGCGAGGTCGATCGTGACGATGCCGTCGGCGTGCGCGATCAGCACGTTCGCGTTGCTCGAGGAGAGCATGTCGAAGGCGAGCCCGCCCTGGGTGTCTTCGAGCTTGCTGACGACCGGGAAGCCGAGCGCGTCGAGCTCGGCGACCAGGTGCCGCTTCGCGCGCTCGGCGACCGGAAACTCCACCAGCCCGGTGACGTCGTCATCGGAGGGACGCGTGCGGGTCAGGTCGCACGCCGCGCACTGACCTCCCTCCAGCGGAGCCAGCCAGGCGCACCCGGACAGATTGAGGTTGCGGCACACGTGCCAGATGAGCCCCTCGGCATCCACGTATCGTCCGGCGTCGTCGACGGGCACGAGGGCGCGCTCGGCGCGGGAGTAGCCGAGCGCCGCGCCGCACGACACGCACACCGAGTTCTCGAAGTAGAGGGCGTTGGCACACACCCGGCAGCGATAAGCCTTCACGACTCCCACTCTCGCACGTGCGCGGCGCCGCGTACACGTGGCGCGGCCGTCCACCCGGCCGCGGGCCGAGTCAGCTCGGGGCGGCGGTCGCCGCGGGTTCCTGCGGCGACACGTCGACCTGCACCCGCAGCGTCGACTTCTTGGCCTTCGTATAGATGATCCCCTTCACGGGGGACACATCGCCGTAGTCCCGTCCCCACGCCACCGTGATGTAGCGTTCACCCGCCCACTGGTCGTTGGTCGGGTCGATCGCGAGCCACTGGTCGGTGCCCGGCAGCCACACCGCGATCCACGCGTGCGAGGCGTCCGCGCCGAAGACCCGGTCCTTGCCCGGGGCGGGTCGCGTGGCGAGGTAGCCCGACACGTATCGGGCGGCGACGCCGTGGGACCGTAGGCACGCGAGCGCGACGTGCGCGAAGTCCTGGCAGACGCCGGCGCGCTTGCGCATGGCGTCGGCGACCGTGCTCGTGACGGTCGTGGCGGTCGAGTCATAGGTGAAGTCGCGGAAGATCCGGCGCATGAGATCCGTGGCGGCCTCCCCGACGGGCCTTCCGGGGGTGAGCGACTCCCGCGCATACGCCGCGGCTTCGGAAACGTGAGCGGCGCGCGGGGACTCCAGGGCGAAATCGGCCGCTCGCCACGCGCCGTCGAGGTGGGGATGCTGCAGCGGACGTGCCTGTTCCCACGGCAGACAGAGGGCGGCGGCGTCGTACGCCGGCGTATGCACTGTGACCTCGCTGCGCGAGACGATCGTCAGCTCCTGGTGCGGGTCGGTCACGTGGAAGTAGGTCGCCGAGTTGCCGAAGTAGTCCAGGTCCGGTGCGATGTCGCCGGGCGCCGGGTCGACCGTCACGGCGGATGCCGACACCTGCTGCCACGGCAGTGCTCGCGGCACGAGGTGGAAGAGGCCGACGCTGTCCTGCACGGGCCGTGTGTAGGTGTACGCCGTGCGGTGCCACACCGTGTAGCGCATCATGCGCGCACCTCCGTGACCTCGTCGAGATCGAGCTCGGACATCGGCACGGGAGGGGGACCGCTCGCGAAGTGGAGCTGGCTGATGGCGTCGGACAGCTGCTCCAGTTGGGAGACGATCGACGACAGGAACGGGGTCAGAGCTTCGCCGCGCCCGTCTGCGAGGTGTGCGAGTTCGACGCCGTCGAGCGCTTCCAGCTGGGTCTGCAGGTGTTCCCGCAACCGCTCGGCACGGCTGGACCCGGTGGATGCCGGCATGGCTCCGAGGTGCACGCGCAGGCGCCCGACGGCGAACAGGAGCGAACGGGGGTTCTCGGCATCCACCAGCAGCAGCTCCAGCACGTCGGCGATGCGGATCGCCCCTCGGTACCGCCGACGGTAGGTCACGACGCTCTCCGCCGCCAGCAGCAGCGAATCCAGCAGATCGCGCTCGGTGAGCGGATCGACCTGCTCGGTCGCGGTGACACGCAGCAGGTGGCACAGCTGCAGGCCGCGTTCGAGGTACCGACCCGTCTTGATCATGTGCCAGCCGGTGTCGCGGATCATGTTCTCCGTCACGCCGTACAGCGACAGCATCGCCGCGAGCATCCGGCCCGCCGACTCGGCCGTGCGGTGCGCGTGGGGAGCCTGCTCCAGGGATCTCGTCGCTCGATCGATGTTCGAGAACACGCGCCACGTGTCGACGGATAGCTGATCGCGCACCGCCTCCATCGCATCGCGCAGCCGCGCGATCGAGTGACCCGCCGAACCGGGGCGATCAGCATCGAGCAGCAGCGACCGGAACTCCGCGTCGGTGTCGTCGTAGCGGCGCCCGGCGAGCATGCGCAGCACGTCCAGCAACACGGAGACGCTGCGATCGCGGTCGCCGGCGCCGACCTCGTCGAAGCGGGCCTGCGCGCTCAGCAGCAGCCGCAACAGGTCCTCGGTCCGCTCCGCATACCGGCCGGTCCAGAAGAGGTCCGCCAGAGCCCGCGGCGCCAGCGCCGGAATCGTGCGCATGGTCGGCAGCGGCGTGATCTCGGCGAGATGCTGATCAGGCTCGCTCTCGGCCGCCTTCAGCACCCACACGTCCTGGGCCCGCGGCGCCGACTCGGGCGTCTTCCGCATTGTGACGAGCCCGCCCGCCAGCGGGCGGTACGTCGACCCGTACCGCAGCGCGAAGGCGCGGAACATCAGCGGACGCGCCTCCAGGCGCCCCCCGGCGCTCCACGTGGGCGTCTGCGACAGGGGAAGCAGTTCCTGGCCGACGAACCGGTGCGGCGCCGCGTCGATGCGCGCGATCAGCTCGGCCGGGGACAGGTCGGCGACCGCCTTGCGGGGCTGGTCGAAGGGCCGCACGATGAGGTTCGGGTCGTCCGCGGCGATCCGGGTCTGGACGAAAGCGCGGTCGTCGTCGTCGCCGCACCACCACGTCGGCGCGGACGGCAGGCGCAGCCGCTCGCCGAGCAGCCGCTCGCACGCGGCAGGCAGGAACGGCAGCAGCGCCGGGTTCTCCAGCACTCCCGAGCCCAGCCCGTTGACGATCCGCACGGTCCCGCGGCGCACGGCCTCGGTGAGCCCCGCGACTCCGAGCCGCGAGTCGCCGCGCAGCTCCAGCGGGTCACAGAAGTCCGCGTCCACGCGCCGGACGATGACATCGATCCGCTCGGTCGGAGCGGTGCGCGGCCAGCGCGCGGGTTTCATCCACACGTGGCCGTCATGCACGACGAGGTCGCTGCCCTGCACCATCGGCAGGCCAAGGGCGCCGGCGAGGAACGCCTGGTCGAACGCGGTCTCGCTCAGCGTGCCGGGGGAGAGGATGACGATGCGCGGGTCTTCGAGGCCTTTGGGAGCCGCCGACAGGAACGCGGCCCGTAGGGCGGCGAAGTACGGGTCGATCCGGTGCAGCCCGCGCTCCTGGTAGAGCTCGGGCAGGACCTGTGACAGCACGCGCCGGTTCTCCGCGGCGAATCCGAGGCCCGACGGGGCCTGCACCCGATCGGCGAGAACGTGCCACCTCCCGTGGGCGTCGCGGCCGAGGTCGGCCGCCGACAGCAGCAGCGGATGCGGGTCGAAAGCGCTCGGACGCGCGAGCGGACGCAGAAAGCCGGCGTGTCCGACGACGATCGACGCGGGCAGGATGCCGGAGCGCAGCAGCTCCTGCGGGCCATAGATGTCCGTCAGCAGCGCGTTCAGCAGCTCCGCGCGCTGGGCGACGCCCACCTCCAGCTTCGACCAGTCGGCGGCGTCGATGACGAGCGGCATCGGATCGAGCTGCCACGGGACGGCTCCGGAGCCGGGTCGCAGATACGAGACGCCGTCATCGGCGAGGAAACGCGCGATCTCACCGGAGACGCGGTCGAGCTCCATCGGGGTGAGGGCGAGCGCCTGGGCGGCGAGTGCCTTCCAGGCGGGCCGGAGGGAGCCCTCCGCGTCGATGACTTCGTCGTAGCGGGCCGTCAGGTCGTCGGACGCGCCGAAGGGCAGCGTCGGCTGGGACACCGCAGAGGCGTAGTCACGGAGCACACTCACGCCGGGGGAACCCTCCGAAGATCCAGGGTTCGGGGGTAGTCGGTCGTGGCCGCCCGCGCCCCCGATTCACGCGCCGCCGCCACATCGAACCTACCGGGTGTATGGCCCAGGGGTTCAAACCGGCCGGAGCGGCGCGCCTCGGCCTCGTTCGCGTTGACCGGCGGATGCGCATAGGCACGGCCACCCGGGTGCACGACATGGTACGTGGCGCCGCCGAGGCTGGTGGCGGCGCCGGCATCCACCACTTCGAACACGAGCGGCGCGTGGACCGGGATCGAGGGGTGCAGCGCCGACCACGGCTGCCAGGCGCGGTAGCGCACGCCGGCGTAGAACTCGCCGACGACGCCCGTCGGTGTGAGCGGCACGGCGACCCCGTTGCACACGACGAGGTGCCGCGCCGGGTCGATGCCGGCGACCGTCACTTGGACGCGCTCGAGGGACGAGTCGACGTAACGGCTCGTCCCCGAGCCGCTGGCCTCTTCGCCGAGGACGTGCCACGGCTCGATCGCCTGATGCAGCTCGAGACGGATGGGGCCGGTGCCCACGGCGTGGCCGCCCAGGCGGGTCAGACCGATTCGCGGGAATCGGAACTCGGTGAACGGCTCGATCCACGAGTTCTCGAACGGGATGTCGTGCGCTCGCAGATCCGCCAGCACCGCGCGGATATCCTGCCGGGCGCCGTGGGGGAGGAGGAAATCGTCGTGCAGAGCCGTGCCCCACCGCACGAGGGGAGCGACGAACGGCCGGTCCCAGAACATCGCCACGAGAGATCGGACCAGCAGCGCCTGCACGAGCGCGAGCTGCGGATGCGGCGGCATCTCGAATCCCCGCAGTTCCAGCAGGCCCAGCCGCCCGCGGCTGGAATCCGGGCTGTACAACTTGTCGATGCAGAACTCGGCGCGATGCGTGTTGCCGACGAGGTCGGTGAGCAGGTGGCGCAGGGCCCGGTCGACGAGCCACGGCCGGGGCTCGTCGGTCTCGGCGCTCAGCCGCCGCAGCTCTTGCAGCGCGATCTCCATCTCGTACACCGCTTCGGGGCGGCCCTCGTCGAAGCGCGGAGCTTGACTGGTCGGCCCGATGAACCGCCCCGAGAACAGATAGGACAGTGAAGGATGCCGCTGCCAGTACGTCACGAGTGAAGCGAGCAGATCGGGGCGGCGCAGCAGCGGCGAATCCACCGGTCGACTGCCGCCGAGCGTGATGTGGTTGCCGCCGCCGGTGCCGGTGTGCGTTCCGTCGAGGTCGAACTTCTCCGTCGACAGGCGGGACAGCCGCGCCTGCGCGTACAGCTCGAAGGTCAGCGCCCGCTGCTCGTCCCACCGCGAGGTCGGCTGCACGTTCACCTCGATCACCCCGGGATCGGGCGTGACGCTCAGCTGCGTGAGCCGGGCATCCGGCGGCGGCGTGTAGCCCTCCAGTACGAGCGCCGTCCCGGTATCGACGGCGGCGCGCTCGATGGCGCGCAGCAGGGCTGCGAAGTCGTCGAGTTCCGACACGGGGGGCAGGAACACGTGGACGTGTCCGTCGCGCGCCTCGATCGCCAGCGCCGTCGTCGGGGCGCCGTCGGGGTCTGTGACCGCGATCTCGGGGAGGGTCGGCTCCAGCGGTGCGGCGGCCTCGAGGTAGCTCGGTTCGCCCTCCCACTCCGGGTCGTCCCACGACACCGAGTCCAACGGCAGCCGCAGCCCCACGGCGCTCGTGCCGGGCGTCAGGACGAGGCGCCCGCGCCGGAAGCGCCATCGCGGCGACGTCCACTGCTCGCCCGTCGTGATCGGCAGCACCCATCCGGCAGGCGTCGTGACGGCGGCGTCGAGGGCTGCGACGTCGAGCTCGGCCGTGTCGACATCGTCGGGGGCATCGCCGTCCGGCAGCCGCACCTGCGCTGCGAGTGCCGCGAGGGGATCCTCGAAGGCGGGCAGGAGCTGATCCAACGGCAGTCCCAGTACCTCGGTCAGCCGGGCCGCGAGCGCCTCGGCGCGTGCCGGGGCGGATGCCGGGTCCTCGGCATCCTGCCACGGGTCGGCGAACAGCTCGCCGTGCTGCCACAGCGGCTCGCCGTCGGTGCGCCAGTACATCGCGATGCTCCACCGCGGCAGCGGTTCGCCGGGGTACCACTTGCCCTGGCCGCGGTGCACGATGCCGCCGAGCGCATACGTCTCGCGCAGCCGCGCCGCGAGGTCGTCGGCGCGCTCCCGCTTCTGCGGCCCGTCGGCATCCGTGTTCCATTCCGCCGCGGTCGCGTCGTCGAGGGCGACGAACGTCGGCTCGCCGCCGAGGGTCAGGCGCACGTCCTGCTCGCGCAGCCGCTCGTCGACGGCCTCGCCGAGCGCGTCGATCCGTGTCCACTGCTCGTCGGTGTAGGGGCGGGTGGTGCGCGGGTCCTCGTGGATGCGGCGGATCTCGTTGTGGAACGAGAACTCGACCTCGACCGGCTCGGTGACTCCGGTGATGGGCGCGGCCGACGACGGGTCGGGCGTCGCCGACAGGGGGATGTGTCCTTCGCCGGCGAACAGGGCACTCGTCGCGTCCAGGCCGATCCAGCCGGCGCCCGGGATGTAGACCTCCGCCCAGGCGTGCAGGTCGGTGAAGTCGGCCTCGGGTCCGCTCGGCCCGTCGAGAAACTTCTCGTCGGCGGTGAGCTGGATCAGGTACCCCGAGACGAACCGCGCCGCGAGTCCGTACTGGCGCAGCAGGCTCACGAGCAGCCACGCGCTGTCGCGGCACGAGCCGATTCCCGCCTGCAGCGTGTGATCGGGGGTCTGAACGCCGGGCTCCATCCGCACGCTGTAGGCCACCGCGCCGTTCACCGCCCGGTTCACCTCGGACAGGAACTGTACCGTCGGCATCCCGTCGTCGGGGATCTCGATCAGGCCGTCGCGCCACGCCTCGGCGCGGACGCTGTCGGACACGGGCCGCAGGTACGGCGCGAGGTCGGCCTTCAGCGACGGCTCGTAGGCGAACGGGAAGCGCTCCGCGTACTCCTCGATGAAGAAGTCCAGCGGGTTGATCACCATCATGTCGGCGACGAGCCCCACCGTGATCTCCAGCTGTTCGACCCGCTCGGGGAACACGACGCGGGCGAGCCAGTTGCCGAACGGGTCCTGCTGCCAGTTGAGGAAGTGGTTCGCCGGGCGGATGTCGAGCGAGTAGGCCTCGAGCGGGGTGCGGGCGTGCGGGGCGGGACGTAACCGGATGACGTGCGGCCCGACCTTGACGGGGTGGGCGAAGCGATAACCCGTGTAG
This sequence comes from Microbacterium sp., assembly GCF_049661145.1. Lineage (GTDB taxonomy): Bacteria > Actinomycetota > Actinomycetes > Actinomycetales > Microbacteriaceae > Microbacterium. The sequence goes on along the minus strand of NZ_JBASZT010000004.1, from coordinate 7,784 downwards.
TGCTCGAGGGCGACCTTGATCGACATGGGTTCCAGCGTGGCCTATCGCTGTTGCGGGCTCATTACGGCGGGTGCGTCCGCGAAAAGCTACAGTGGTGCGGTGACCCATGCGGCGACGGAACCGACGGGTGCCGTACGCGGGCCCGTCCTCGTGCGACGGGCCCGGACCTCCGATGTGCGCGGCATCCTGGCGCTGCTCGATCCGTGGGTGCAGCGACGCGTGCTGCTGGGCAAAGAGGTCGTGACGCTGTACGAGTCGGTGCAGGAGTTCGTCGTCGTGGAATCGGGTGGCGAGCTCGTCGGCTGCGGTGCGCTGCACGTGATGTGGGAGGACCTCGGCGAGATCCGCACCCTCATCGTCGCGGATGGCTGGCTGCACCGCGGTGTGGGCGGTGCGATCGTCGCCGACCTCGAGGAGCGGGCACGCCGGTTGGGTCTGACGCGGCTGTTCTGCCTGACGTTCGAGGTCGATTTCTTCACGAGGCACGGCTTCGCGCCCATCGGCGAGCAGGTCGTCGACCCCGACGTCTACTCGCAGCTGCTGCGCAGCCCCGACGAGGGTGTCGCCGAGTTCCTCGACCTTGCGCACGTCAAGCCCAACACGCTCGGCAACACGCGCATGCTCAAGAGCCTGTAGTCTCAGGCGCCCGCCGCGCGGGGCCGGTCGTCGCCGAAGACGTGGCGAGTGAGCGCCCGCACGTCGCGATCGAGTGCATCGATCTTGGCCCCCGTCCGCGCTTCTGACTCGGCGATCTTGGTGACCGTGCGCGCCTCGGATGCCGCGATCTCGGCGCGCAGCGTCTCTTCGACGTTCTGGATCTCGCTTCGGACGCTCTGGATCTCGCTTCGCAGGCCGTCGGTCGAGGCTCTTAGCTCGCCGCGGAGGCCCTCCAGCGACGACGCCAACGCATACCGGAAGTAGCCGGTCATCGCGGCCAGCGACCCGAGCATGAGCGTCGTGAACACGCCGATGAGCACCCAGCTCTGCACCTCGGTCATGTCGATCCCCACCTCTCGATTGTGCCCCCTGGAATGGGGCTTGTCACTCACGCTATGGCGGCGCGCACCGGGTGAGGGTGATCTGCCCGGTCCGTGGACAGTTCGCGGAAACCGCCACCTGTGGACAGAGCGATGAAGACCGCGCGGCACCGGTGAACGGGCGATGGGGGCCTAGCCTGGAGGGGTGACACGCCCGACCCGCCGTCTCTCGCCCGCCGTTTACCGGCGCCGGCGTCTGGTCGTGGTGCTGGTACTCCTCGCGATCGTCGCGGGCGTCGTGCTCGCGATCTGGCAGCCCTGGAACGGAGCGCCCGCACCATCGGCATCCGCCACTCCCGTGGTGAGGACGACGTCGGCGACGCCCACGGCAGCCACTCCCACGCCGACCCCCACCGAGACGTCGCCGACGCCGGAGCCCACGACCACCGCGACCGAACCCGCGATCACGGCGTGTTCCACGGCGGACATCTCGGTGCAGGCCGTGACGGACAAAGACGCCTACGGCGCGGGAGAGCTGCCGCAACTGTCGATCACACTGTCGAACGAGTCCACCGTCCCGTGCCTGATCAATGTCGGCACGGCGACGCAGTCGTTCGTCATCACGAGCGGCAGCGACACGTGGTGGCGCTCGACCGATTGCCAGACCGAATCGAGCGATCAGGTCGTGCAGCTGGAGGCGGGACAGACGGTGTCGAGCGTGACCCCGGTGACGTGGGATCGCAGCCGTTCCTCGGTCGAGACCTGCGACGGCGCCCGCCCGCAGGCTCCGGCCGGGTACTTCCACCTGTCGGTGTCGATCGGCGGCATCGAGGCGGCCGATACCAGGGTGTTCCAGCTCCGGTGAACTGCGGTGGAACGGTGCCCGAGGCGGTGCACCACCTCTCGTCGGCGCCACCATGCCGCTTTCTGAGAGGATTCTCATGTGATGGGCGCGGCGGAGTCGCCCAGACGACCGCAAGCGTGCGTACCCTTGAGGTAGTTCCTGAATCGCGAGTCCCCGTCGTCCCCGCGGCGGTCGCCGGCGCCAAACCCCAGTGGCCCGGCATTCCCGGACACTCCGCTCAGTGAGCTTGGCCCTCTCGATCCTCCCAGTCCCCAATGTGAGGATCGAGAGGGCCCCCTCGCGGGACGATGCGATCCTAAGCTGGGGCGATGGTCGGTAAGAAGCGCCCGAAGCCCACCCCGATGGAGTTCCGCAACACTCAGCTGGCCGACGCGCTGCAGACGCAGGACATGGCCGCCCTTGCCTTCGCGCTGCGCCACGGCCCCACCGTCGTCCCCCTCTTGCGTCCCGGACAGCGGGATGATCCCCGTGACTCCGGCGAGGTGTGGACCTATCGCGACCCGAAGACGGGCGAGGTCGCGCTCCTGCTGTTCAGTGACGCCCTCCACAAGCCCGCAGCCCTCCCGTCGTCGGTGGCGCTGCAGTCGCCCGCGTGGCTGCGCGCGTTCCTCGGCGCGCACCAGGACGAGATCACGACGGTCTTCTTCGACATCGCGGGCCCGCATCCGCTGCAGGCCACCCCCGCCGATCTGATCGCCGCGCTCGATCTCGACGCGTGAAGCGCACGGCGCCCGCCCGCCGCCGTCGGCTCAGCTTTTCAGTGGCGCTGCCGCGCCGTGGGACGAGGAAACCTGCCTCGGGAAGGCGAGACTTTCGCATCAGCCTTTCAGGGGCGCTGCCGCGCCGTGGGGCGAGAAAGTCTGGCACATGTTGCGAGACCTTCGAGTTAGAACCCGGGATCGTCGCCCGGTTCGCCCGGATGCCGATGCGGCAGGGCGTCCAGCGCGCGACCGAGACTGCGGGATGCCGTGTCGATCACCGACCGGTACCCGAGTCGGACCGCCTCGGCCTTGCGCTGGTCGTGCTGTGTGACGGCACGGACCTCGCCGGCGAGGCTCAGTTCGCCGATGGCGACGAGCTTCGCGGGGTTCGGACGGTTCGTCACGGCACTCGCGACGGCGAGCGCGATCGCGAGGTCGGCCGCGGGCTCCGCGAGGCGCACGCCGCCGACGGTCGACACGTACACGTCCTGGTTGGACACCGTGATGCCGGCACGCTTCTCGAGCACCGCGAGCACCATCGCGACCCGCGCGGCGTCTACTCCGCTGACGATGCGGCGCGGATGGGGGGTGGATTGCGCGAGCGTCAGCGCCTGCACCTCGACCGGCAGTGCCCGCCTGCCCTCGAGCGCGATCGTGACGCACGTGCCGGGTTCGCGTGATCCGTGGCCGAGGAACAGCGCGCTGGGGTCGGGGACCTCGATGATGCCGCGACTGGTCTGCTCGAAGCATCCCACTTCGTCGGTCGCGCCGAAGCGGTTCTTGAGCGCCCGGACGAACCGCAGCGACGTCTGACGGTCGCCCTCGAAGTGGCAGACGACGTCGACGAGGTGCTCGAGCACGCGCGGTCCCGCGACCTGGCCGTCCTTCGTCACATGGCCGACGACGATGACCGGCAGGTCGCGTTCCTTGGCGACGCGGATGAGGGTGGAGGCGACTTCGCGCACCTGGCTCGGGTGCCCCGGTGCGCCGTCGACGAGACTCGAGGCGACGGTCTGCACCGAGTCGACGATGAGCAGCGCCGGTCGGGTCTGATCGACGTGGCCGAGGATCGTGGCGAGGTCGGTCTCGCTCGCGAGGTACAGCTCGTCGTGCAGCGCGCCGGTGCGCTCGGCGCGCAGCCGCACCTGCCCGAGCGACTCCTCGGCGCTGACGTACAGCACGCGGCGGCCGGCGCGTGCGCTTTGGGCCGCGACCTCGAGAAGCAGCGTCGACTTGCCGACACCGGGTTCGCCCGACAGCAGAATCGCCGCCCCGGGCACGATGCCGCCGCCCAGCACGCGGTCGAACTCGCCGACCCCGGTCGTGCGACGCGACGTCTCGCGCGTGTCGATCGTCGTGATCGGACGCGCCGAGCGGGCGGGCGTCAGCGGCGCGACGGCATGCACCGGGGCGGCGGTCGCCTCGACGACGGTTCCCCACTGCTGGCACTCGCCGCAACGGCCGACCCACTTCGCGCTGGTCCAGCCGCACTCGGTGCACCGGTACGCATTCGTGGTCGCCGCGCGCTTGGATGCCATGCGTTCAGGCTAGCCCCGGCATCCGACGCCCGAAGCTCACCGCAGCGAGTCGGCGACCTCCCGCAGGGCGTCGGCGGACCGGCGGAACAGCCCGAGCTCGCTCGCGGAGAACGTCGTCTCCAGGATCGGTTCGGCGCCGCCGGCCGACACGATCGAGGGCACCGAGAGGGCGACGCCGCTCACGTTGTGGAAGCCCGCGAGGACGGTCGAGACGGGCATGACGGCACGTTCGTCCTTCAGGATCGCCTCGGCGATGCGGGCGCCGGTCACCCCGATGGCGTAGTTCGTCGCGCCCTTGCCCTGGATGACTTTGTACGCCGCGTCGCGCACGTCGACGGCGATCTGGTCGAGCTCGGCGACCGTGAACTTCGGCTGACCGTCGAGCGGCTGCCAGTCGAGGATCGGGACGGTGCCGATCGTGGCGTGCGACCACAGCGGGAACTCCGTGTCGCCGTGCTCGCCGACGATGTAGGCGTGCACGCTGGAGACCGACACTCCGGCGCGTTGTGCGATCTTCCACCTCAGACGCGAGGTGTCGAGCACGGTGCCCGACGCGAAGACCCGCCGCGACGGCAGACCCGTGGTCTCCTGCGCGAGCACGGTGAGCACGTCGCAGGGATTGGTGACGATGACGTAGATGGCGTCGGGGGCGACGTCGAGCAGTTGGGGCATCATCGACTTGAGGATGTTCGCGTTAACCCCCGCGAGCTCGGTGCGCGTCTGCCCCGGCTTCTGCTTGGCGCCTGCCGTGATGATCACGACGTGCGAGCCCGTCGCGACGGAGATGTCCGCACCGCCCGTGATGTCGCTCGATCCGGTGAACTGGGAGCCGTGGGCGAGGTCGAGGACCTCGGCCTCGGTCTTCTCCGCGGCGATGTCGTACAGGGCGACATGTCGGGCCGAACCCCGGAGGAGGGCGGCATAGGCCACGGACGATCCGACCGCTCCGGCACCGACGACAGTGAGTTTCGAGTTCTCGATAACGCTCATGACTCCAGTCTGACAGTGGCGGGATGCTGGCGGGACCGGAAATAACCGTGTCAAACTCAGGAGCGGATGCCGAGACGCGTCCCGTTCGCCGGTGCGGTCAGTGCCTGCGGCAGCTCCGGCAGCGCGACGGCGTCGGCCACGAGCGAGGCGAACAGCGTCCGATCGGCGCGTCGCAGGAAGGCGACGGCCCGCACCAGGTGCTCCCCGCGGTAGTTGTGGACCCCCGTGAGGGTCAGTATCCGCCGGACCACCTCTTCGGCCAGGACGGGCACGGGCGGAGCGGGGAAGACGCTGCCGGCGAGCACGATGACCGCGCCGATGTCCGCGGTGGCGATCAACGAGTCGATCGCGGTGGACGCCCCCGACAGCTCGAGGCCGACGGCGAACCCTTCCGGGTCGTCCTCGCGACCGGGTCCCACCTCGCGGCCGGCTTTCGCCTCGCGGTGGACCGCCGCGCGGCGGATCGCGGCTCGGAGAGCGGAGTCTCCCGGTTCGGCGACGGTGGCGGCGCCGAACCGGATTGCGCGCTCGCGCCGCTGTGGATCGGGATCGATGCCCACGACCGTCGCACCCGCTTCGCGCGCCATGGCGACAGCGGTGAGGCCCAGCATCCCGCACCCCGAGACGACGACGATCTCGCCGTTCACGGGTCGCGCGGCGGCATCGATCGCCGCGACCACGGTCGCCGTCGCGCACGACGCCGGCGCCAGCATCTCGGCCGGCAGGTCGTCGGGCACGCGTACGACATCGGTGCCGGCGACGACGTGCACGTGCGTGGCGAATCCGCCGCTGAGCTCCCACCCGCGCGTCATGCGGCTGTGCCCGTACTTGCGCAGGTTACGGCACTTGTTCGGCAGACCGCGGCGGCACAGCCGGCAGTCGCGGCAGGGCACGACGACGCCCCAGACGACCCGGTCGCCGATCGCGAGCGGACGATCGTCGACGGTACGCGGCGGGATGCCGGGGCCCACCGCCGCGATCCGGCCCACCTGTTCGTGCCCGAGGACCAGTGGGGTCTGTTCGATGCGGGCACCGGAGACGGTGTGCCGATCCGAGCCGCACACCGTCGCGAGCTCGACCCGCACGAGCAGCTCGCCCTCGCGCAGGGTCACGTCGGGGACAGCGATCAGCTCGAAGCCCTCGTCGGCGCCGCGGAAGACGAGCGCCTCGGGCGCGGGCGAGAACCGCTGCAGCGTCCTCGCGGGGGCGGCGGGAGTTGCGGGGGCGGAGCCGTCGGCCGCGGCGACCTCGGGACCGCCCGTCACGGAGGTCATCGCCCCAGCCGCTGCAGCAGACCGGGCAACTCGGTGACCGCGTCGATGACCTCCATCGCGCCCGCGGCGCGTAGCGCGTCGTCGGCGACACCGCCCGTGCGCACTCCCACGACGAGGCCCGCGCCCGCCCGTACGCCGCTGCGCGCATCGGACTCGGTGTCGCCGACGACCGCGACCGCGGCGACGGCGGAGACCTGGGTGCGCAGCGCCGCGAGCAGATTGAGATCGGGCGCGGGCCGTCCCCGACCCGCGTCGGCGGGCGTGAGGACGGCGGCGGGGAGATGCTGCCAGCCGAGCTCTGCGACGATCGCGTCCGCCGTCGCCCTCGAGAAGCCGGTCGTCAGCACGACGTCGCGTCCGTCGGCCTGCAGTCGACGGATGGCGTCCGCGGCGCCGGGGATGGCGGTCACGCGGTCCTCGCGCACGACGTCGGCGAGCGCGCGCTCGAAGTGCTCGTTGAGCTGCTGTGCGGCATCCTCGTCCACGAGCACGCGGAACACTTCGATCTTGGACTGCCCCATCGTCGCGATGACGTGCGCGATCGCGTCCTCGCGCTCCACGCCGCCCGGCGCGAGCTCGTCCCAGGCGCGCGCGAACGCGTCGAGGACGATGCCGTCATCGACGACGGTCGTCCCGGCCATGTCGAGCACGACGGTCTCTATCCGGGTCATGTGCCCCTCCTCTGCACGAGTGCGGTCTCAGCGCCACAGCTCGTCGACGACGGACTCGGCAAGCCCGAGCCCGGTGGTCATCCCGATGCCGCTCGTGACCGAGACGACGCGGATGCCGTCGGCGGGAGCGGCCCGCAGGAACTCGCGCGGCGCCCGCGCGTAGACCCCCTGCCAGCGTTGCCGCACTCGCAACGGCCGCCCGAACATCGCCTCTGCCAGGCGCAGCAGCGCGGCGAACGCCCGCTCGTCCTGGAACGGGGCGATCGCCGTGTCGATCGTGTGCGTGTCCCCGACGACGAGTGTGCCGTCGGGGCGTTCGGTGTACATCTGGTTGATGTCGAACACGAGGACATCGGGCTCGTCGCGGGCGTAGCGCTCGCGGACCGCGTGCGCCGACGGCGCCGTCGCGAAGGCGGAGTACCGGAGCATCGATGAGCCGGTCAGCAGTGGCAGCTTCAGTCCCACGCCGTCGGTCAGGAGCATATCCAGGCCGCAGCGCTCGACCTCGTGCCGGGCCGCGACGGCGGGGAACAGCTGGTCGACGTCGCTTCCCACCGCGAAGACGATCGCGTCGGCGCGCAGTTCGCCGCGCGACGTGTGCAGCACTCCGGGCTCGGCACCGAACGCGGCGGTGCGCCACAGGAACGTCACTCCGGCGGCGGCGAGGTGCGCCGCGATGGCGGGACCGGCCTCACGCGGGTCGACCTGCAGGTCCTCGGTGAGGAGGATGCCGCCGACCGCGCCGACGACGGGAGCCAGGCGCCATAC
>NZ_JBASZT010000003.1:0-6733 GCF_049661145.1 Microbacterium sp. | reverse complement strand
GGCCCCCACAGCCCCGCGGCGAAGGTTGCAAACCGCGCCGACCGGTCGGCGCACCACGCCTTCGAGGCGAGCGAGGCCTCGCGGGCGTTGGCCCACCAGTCGCGCCCGTCGAGGTCGCGCACCCGCTGGAACGGGTAGAACGCCAGCGGGAAGTGGTAGGTGAACAGCGTTCCGCCCGGCTCGTACACGCACTCGTGTCCTCCGTAGGCGCCGACCGGCTTGTCGAAGCCGCGCCACAGCGCCCGCGCGAGCTCGTCGGCAACGTCCGCATGTCCCGCCGCCAGCAGGTACATCGGCAGCTGCTCGGCCGTCATCGACCACGCGCTGACGAACCCGCCCGCGTCGGCCCCCTCCGCATAGTCGTCGTCGGGGCTGGCGACCCACGCCATCCGCAGCACCGTGCGCCCGTCCCGCTCCTCGGCGAGCCACGACCAGTCGACGCGATCGAGCAACCGCTCGACGCGTGCCGCGACCTCGGCATCCTGCAGGTACTGCGCCGCCACGACGGCGCCGCACAGCGCGAGGGTCGTGTCGATCGTGGAGTACTCCGATCGTCCCTGCCGCTCGCCGGTGTCGGCGTCGACGAAGTGCGCGAGGAAGCCGCGCTTGTGCGGCACCGATTCCTCGAGGGTGCGCAGCGTCGCGCGTATGCGGTCGAGGACGGATGCCGCGGTCAGCATCCCCCGCTCGACGCCGACGCACCAGGCGGCGAGCGCGAACCCCGTCGCGGCGACCGTGGCCACCCCCGGCAGGTCGTCGCGATCGAGCACGAGCCCGCAGCCGGGACTGGCGAGGTCGGCGGTGGCGTGCTCCCACAGCCAGCGGATGCTGGCGTCGACTTCGTGCTCGGTCAGTTCGCGGATGTCGGACGGCAGCGCGCTCGTCATGCGGCACTCCGCTTGTGGAAGGGGTTGGGGATGGCGTCGAGCAGCCGGCGCGTGTACTCCTCGCGGGGTTCGTCGATGACGTCCGCCGCCGAACCCTGCTCGACGATGCGGCCTTCGCGCAGCACGATCGCCTCGCCCGCGAGGCTCCTCGCCGAGAGCAGGTCGTGCGTGATGTACAGCATCCCGACGCCGTGCGTCTTCACGAGCGACTGCAGCACTTCGAGGATCTCGGCGCGGATGGAGACGTCGAGGCTCGCGATCGGCTCATCAGCGATCACGAGCCGCGGCTCCGGTGCGAGGGCGCGCGCGATCACGACGCGCTGACGCTGTCCACCCGACAACTCGTGCGGCAGCCGGCCGAGAAAGCGACCAGCGGGCGTCAGCCCGACGTCTTCGAGCAGGCTCGCCGCGCGTTCGATCGCCTCGCGGCGGCCGACATGCAGGTAGTTCACGAGCGGTCGCGCCAGCGCGTAGCCCACCGTCCGTGTCGGGTTCAGCGCCGCGTACGGATCCTGGAAGACGTACTGGACGTTGCGGCGATACTCCCGGGCGACTTTGCCGCGCAGCTTCGTGATGTCGTGCGCTCCGCCGTCGTTCTTGGCGTGGTAGCGGACGACCCCTGACGTGGGCTCGTCGATGCGCGTGATGATCCGTGCGATGGTCGACTTGCCCGACCCCGACTGGCCGACGAGCGCCGTGACCTCGCCTTCGGCGAGCGTGAAGGAGGCGTCGGTGACGGCATCCACGTGCTCGACCCGCATGCCGCGCCGCTTCTCGAACCGACGGCCGAGACCCTCGACCTCGAGCACGACGGGATGCTCCGTCGGCGCTTCGGCGGCGACGTCGCCGGGGTGCGAGAGCTCCGCGCCCTCGTAGCCGGCGACCTCCTCGCCGAGCAGTTCCGCGTACGAGCCGACGAGGTGGATCGAGTACGGATGCCGCGGCCCGATGTCCACGGCGCGCTGCGCGCCGATGTCCTCCACGATCTCGCCCTCGTACATGACGGCGATGCGGTCGGAGAAATCCAGCAGCGTGCCCATGTCGTGGGTGATGAGGATCGCCCCGAACCGCTCGCGCTCCTGCAGCTCGCGGATCTTGTCGAGGATCGACTTCTGCACGACGACGTCGAGGCCGGTCGTCGGCTCGTCGAACAGCACCAGATGCGGGTTGAGGGTCAGTGCCAGGGCCAGGTTGACGCGCTGGCGCATGCCGCCGGACAGTTCGTGGGGGAACATGTCGAGGAACTTCGCGTCGATGCTGACGAGGTCGAACAGCTCTTCGGCTCGGGTGCGTGCCGCCGCGGCGTCGGAGCCGTCGTGCTCGCGCATGACGTCCTCGAACATCCGCCGCACCCTGACGACGGGGTTCAGCGAGTTCATGCTCGACTGGAACACCGTCGAGACATAGCTCCAGCGCAGCGGACGCACCGCATCGGCATCCAGGTCCGTCACATCGGTGTCACCCCACGCGATGCGCCCGCCGGTGATGTGCCCGGGGCTGCGGAGCAGCTTGAGCACGGCCTGCGCGAAGGTCGTCTTGCCCGATCCCGATTCGCCGGCCAGGCCTACGAACTCGCCGGGAGCGACCTGCAGCGAGGCGTGCTTGACGGCATCGACGGCCGGCCCGATCTTCGGCGCGTAGCGCACCGACAGGTCCTGGACGGACAGCACGGGGGAGCCGTCGCCGGTGTTGCGTTCGCTCATCTCAGTTCTCCTCTTCGCGCAGGTGGGGATTGCTCAGCATGTCGACGCCGAAGTTGACGAACGTGAGAGACGTCATGAGCAGCGCGAGCATGAGGCCGGGGGCGACGAGCCAGATCCACAGCCCCTGCACGAGCGCGCCGTTGGCGTTGGCCTGGGCGAGCATCTGCCCCCAGCTGACGGTGTTGGGGTCTCCGAAGCCCATGAACGACAGGCCCGCTTCGGCGGCGATAGCGCCAGTGGATGCCCCGATGAACCCCGACACGATGAGCGAGGACATGTTGGGCATGATCTCGCGGAAGACGATGCGCAGCATCCCGTCGCCGCCGAAGCGCGCCGCCGTGACATAGTCGCGGTTGCGCATCGAGATGATGAGCGAGCGCATCTCGCGCGCGGCTCCCGCCCAGCTGGTGATCGCGACGACGAACACGAGCAGCAGAAGGCCGCGCGTCTCGCTGTAGGCGACGATGACCATCATCAGCGGGAGGACCGGCACGACGAGGGCCAGGTTCGTGAGGAACGAGAGCCCGTCGTCGAGCGCGGAGCCCTCCGTGTAGCCGGCGATGAGGCCGATCACGAGCGCGATGAGGATCGTCGCGAGACCGCCGAGCACGCCGATCGCCAGCGAGAGCCGCGTACCGAAGACCAGCTGCGCCCACAGGTCGTAACCGAGGGAGTTGGTGCCGAGCGGATGCGCCCAGCTCGGATCCTGCACCGGCGCGAAGCTCGAGTCGGTCGGGCTGTGCGGCGAGATCACCTCGGCCAGCAGGGCGATCAGGAGGAACGCCGTGAGCATCACGATGCCGATACGTGCCTTCGTGCTCGACCAGATCACCTGATACCAGCGCGGCGGACGGACGATCGCGACGACCTCTTTGGTCGAGGCGTCCGCGTCGGTGACCCGACGGCGGTAGGTGCGGGTCGGGCGGGTCTGAAGACCCACCTCGTCGGCGACCTCGGGTGGCAGCTCCGCCTGGTGGGGCATGGAGTTGTTGTCGGACATGTCGTTCACCTGCCTTTCAGGCCTTGGCCTTGCGCGCCCGCGGGTCGATGAGCGGATACAGCAGGTCGACGATGAAGTTCGCCGTGAGCACGATGACGATCGTCGCGAGCAGGATCGCCTGCATGAGCGGGAAGTCCCGGTTGCTCGTCGCCTCGCCCATCAGTCGCCCCATGCCGGGATAGTCGAAGACCGTCTCGATCAGGATCGATCCGCCCATGAGCACGCCGAGCGACAGCGCGAAGCTCGTCACGACCGGCAGCAGCGCGTTGCGCGCGGCGTACCCCAGCGCGAGCGTGCGCTGCTTGAGGCCCGCTGCCGTGCCGAGGCGGATGTAGTCCTCACCGAGCACCTGCACCATCGTGTTGCGCATCGACAGAATGAAGCCGATGGGCGCGGTGATCATGAGAGTCAATGCCGGCAGGAAGCCGTGGGCGATGACATCGGCGATGTGCACGAGGGAGAAGTCCTCCTGCGTGTATCCGTAGCCGCCGGATGCCGGGAACCACCCGAGCACGTAGGCGAAGACGTACAGGACCATGAGACCGATCCACACCGACTGCAGATTGCCGACGAAGGTCGAGCCGATCGAGATCGTCGCGTCGAAGCGGCTGTTGCGCTTCCACGCCGCGATCGCGCCGAGGAGCGTGCCGATGAGGAACGACAGCACCTGCGTCAGCCCGACGAGCACCAGTGTCCACGGCAGCGCCTTCCAGATGACGTCGGTCACCGGGTAGGGGAAGTACGTGAACGAGATGCCGAAGTCGCCCTGGACGATCTGGCCGAGGTACTTCACGTAGGCGACGAAGACGTTGTCGTCGCCGTAGCCGAGCATCGCTTTGACGGAGGCAACCTGGGCCGGGTCGATCTCGCCCTTTCCGGTGAGCTGCTGCACCATGATCTCGGCGGGATCACCGGGCTGGAGTCGCGGGATGATGAAGTTGAGCGTCACCGCCGCCCACAGGGTGAGGACGAAGTAGCCGATCTTGCGTGCGTAGTAGCGCATGGGTCACTCGTCTCCCTCGGCGCCGGAGGTGCCGCCGGCATCCCCGGGTGCTCGCAGTTGTGTCGCGATGCGGATGAGCTGATCGACGGGGTAGGGGTTCTCCTCGCTCGGCCACCCGGTGGCGTTCTCGGTGCGGTAGATGAGACGGCTGGGCGCGTACTGCAACGCGATATAGGGGAACTGCGTCATGAAGACGTCGACGACCTGATCCTGGAGCTTCTTCGCCTGGGTCTCGTCGGTCGTATTCGCCCACTCGGCGATGAGGCCGTCTATGGCGGGGTCGGAGAAGCGGGCGCGGTTGTTCAACAGCTCCTGGTCGTGAGAGATCTGCGACGACACGAGGCGCGACCCGAGATCGCGAGCGCGCTGACATCCGCCGCCGACGAAGTTCAGGACCATGTCGAAGTTGCCGGAGCGCTGCACGCCGTCCACGGCGTTGGGGTCGGTGGCGACCATCTTCGCCTTGACGCCCACGGCCCGGAGGTTGCGGACGATGACGTCCGCCATCGCGATGAAGTCCATCCAGCCGGCCTGCACGCTGAAGGTGAACGACAGCGGGGTGCCGTTCGCATCGACACGCCAGCCGTCTGCGTTCTTCTGATACCCGGCCTCGTCGAGCAGGCGGTTCGCCTCGTCGGGGTCGTACGGGATGAACTCCTTGCCCTTCCAGGCCTCAGGCACCTCGGCCTGCTGGAACGGCAGCAGCAGCATGGTCTGGCTGGCGGGATCCATGATCCCGTAGCTGGCTCGCTCGCTCAGTGCTTCGCGGTCGATCGCGTACGCCACGCCCTCGCGGAAGGCCGGGTCACTCAGCACCGGGCGCTCGTTGTTGAGCACGAGCACCGTCGTGGAGTCGGGCGGGTAGAAGAAGTGCGCGTTCTCGGGATCGGCCGACACGATCGAGCGCGGCGGGTTCGGGATGTCTCCGCGATACAGGTCGAGCGCGCCCGAGCGCAGCTTCAGCGCGGCGGAGTTGGCATCGTACGAGCCTTCGAGCGAGATCTGCTGGATCTTCAGATCCTCGGCATCCCAGTAGTTCTCGTTGCGCTCCATCACCAGGCGACGACCGTTGTACTCCTTCGGCACGAATGGTCCGGTGCCGACGCCTTCCGTGTCGACGAACGCGGTCGGATCGCCCTGCTCCGCGTAGATGTGTGCGGGCAGGATCTTGGTGTTCTGCAGGACGTCGTCGGTCTTGGGAACCGCGGGGCCGGTGAAGCGGAACTCGACGGTGAGCTCGTCGAGGGCGGTGACCGCCTCGGCGGGGGCGCCGTAGTAATCGCCCCAGATGCCGTTGCGGTCCGCTGCGGGGAACTCCTTGCCTGCGGTGAAGGTGTAGGCGACGTCGTCGGCCGTGAACGGCTCGCCATCGCTCCACCGCACACCTTCGCGCAGGTGGACGATCATGCGGTCGGTTTCGGGCCACTCGTACGAGAGGGCGAGCCACGGGACGGCATCGCACGTGAACCGGTCGCGGATCATGAGCGGTTCGAACAGCCACGTCTGCACCGTCGCGTTCGGGGCGAGGTAGTTGTAGTTGATCAGACCCTGCACCGAGGAGCTGGCCTCCGACGGCATCCGGATCTCGGCGATGTAGCCCTCTGGCGCCCGGGGCGCGGGCTCCAGCCCGATGTCGGCGCAGGCGGGCGTCGCCAGCAGCGCGACCACGGCGAGGGCTCCCACTGCACCTCTCGTTCGCTTCCTCATCGGAACCTCCTCGTTCCTTGGGGGCCGGGCATCGACGCCCGGTCGGTCTCAGTCGGTCAGGGTGATCTCCTCGCAGCCGCACGACTCGCGGACGACGAGCCGCGTCGGCAGCGTCGTCAGCGGGGGAAGCAGGGGGAGCTCAGCATCGGATGCCAGGGCGAACGCCGCGGCGCGTGCGCCGATCTCCGCGATCGGCTGGTGGACAGTGGTCAGTCGGGGGGAGGCGATCTCGGCGAGGGTCTGGTCGTCGAAACCGGTGATCGCGACGTCGGCGGGGACACGGTGCCCGAGGCCCGGGAGAGTGGCGAGAAGGCCGATCGCCAGCTCGTCGTTGGCGCACACCAGGGCATCGGGCAACTCGCCCTCGTCGTGCAGGGTGCGCGCCGCGAGCGCGCCGGAGCGCACGTCGAACCCGCGACGCAGCGGCTCGCCC
>NZ_JBASZT010000002.1:0-4944 GCF_049661145.1 Microbacterium sp. | reverse complement strand
GCGGCACCGCCGGCCCCTCCACCGTAGCCCCCAGCATCGTGGCCCGCGGACCCGGGTGGGGACGGCGGAACCGCCGGGGGAGTCAGGGTCGGGGTGTTCGGGTTCGTGGTCATCGGAGTGCTCCGTTCCGGAAGGTGGGGTCGGTGTGGTCGCCGTGCTCGAGATGGACGAGTGCGGCCAGTACGCGGCGATTGCCGTGCTCGTCCTGTTCCAGGCCGAGCTTCTGAAAGAGAGATGTGATGTGCTTCTCGACGCTGGCTTCGCTCACGAACAGCGCTTGCGCGATCGCCTGATTGCTCTTGCCTTCGGCGATCAGAGCGAGGACGCTCCGCTCCCGGTCGGTCAGCCGCGCGAGCCGTTCGTCGCGGGCACGTCGAGTCAGCAGCTGCGCGACGACCTCGGGGTCGAGCACAGTCGCGCCGGCGCCGATGCGCTCGACGGCATCGAGGAAGTCGCGGATGTCGGCGACGCGGTCCTTCAGCAGGTAGCCGAGGGCGCCCGCCTGCCCGGTGATGAGTTCGCTCGCGTAGCGCTCCTCGACGTACTGGCTCAGCACCAGCACGGGTAGGCCCTGGTGGGCCGAGCGCAGCGCGAGCGCCGCGCGTATGCCCTCGTCGGTATGCGTCGGGGGGAGCCGTACATCGAGGATGCACAACTCGGGATCGGTCTCCGCGACGGCCTCGGCCAGCGACTTCGCCCCGGCCAGTCCGTCCGCGTCGGCGAGGGCCGCGACGACGGTGTGGCCAGCATCCTCCAGCAGTCGGACGAGTCCTTCGCGCAGCAGCGCGGAATCCTCACAGATCAGGATGCGCACGGCACGCTCACCTCCAGTGAGGTCGGGCCGCCTGCGGGACTGTCGAGCCGGCTCCTGCCGCCCGCCGCCGTGACGCGGTTGATGATGCCGTCGAGTCCGCCGCCGGGCGTCACGTGCGCGCCGCCCAGTCCGTTGTCCTCGATGCGTGCCCACAGCATCCGCCCGCCGCCGACGCCACCCCCGCCGACGCTCCCAGAGCCGCCGCCGTCGTCGCGGGTCCGCACGAGCACCCGCACCTCCGACGCGCGGGAGTGCTTTGCGGCGTTGGTGAGCGACTCGGCGATGACGAAGTACACCGCCGCCTCGGCGGTGGGACTGCACCGGCCGTCCAACCGCACGTCGAGGGCGACCGGCACGTGCGAGCGTGCGGCGAGCGCGCTGACGGCGGCATCCAGTCCCCGGTCGTCGAGGACGGAAGCGTGGATGCCGCGAGCCAGCTGTCGCAGCTCGGTGATGGCCGCCTTCGTCGAGGTGTGCGCCTCGTCGATCAGGGCCCTCGCGGCGGCGGGATCGCTGTCGATCTTCTGCTGCGCAAGTCCCAGGGTCATGCCGACCGACACGAGCCGCGGTTGGACGCCGTCGTGCAGGTCCCGCTCGATGCGCGTGCGCTCGACCTCACCTGCCCGCACGGCGCTCTCGCGCTGTGTGCCGGCGGTGCGTGCCTGCTCGGCGAGCGCCGCCTCGCGGCTCGGGACGAGGATCGCGCGGGTCAGGACGCCGTGCAGCAGCGCGATCGCGAAGAGAAAACCGAGGCTGATCAGGATGCCGACGATGCCGCCGACGACGCCCCACTCGCTCTCGATGTCGATTCCGGTGGCGGGGATCCGCACGGTCTCGCCCGGCAGGAGTGGCGCGAACAGGAGCCCGGCGCTCGATGCGAACGCCTGCACGAGGCTCAGCGTCGCGATTCCCATGACGGTCGAGATCGCGGCGGAGGCGACCGCCCGCCACATCGGACCGTCGGCGAACTGCTGCCACAGCGACCGCAGCCAGCCGCCGAACCCCGGTCGTCCGCTGCGGCGCGGCAGCAGCGCGGGCAGTCCGTAGCCGTAGAGGCCTTCGACGCGCTCGTATTCGATCCACGCGGTCGCGAACAGCAGATACACGAACGCGACGAGGAGCGGCAGGCCGACGAGCAGTACGGCAAGGCCGATGCCGAGCCCCAGGAAGATCCCGAGCACGGTGAACACGGCCGTGCCTGCGACGCCCATCGCCGCCAGTTGTGCGATCGCGCCGAGGTGCTGGACGAACCGGGGCCGTCCGGCGGGGACAGCAGGGGCGGCGGTCAGGTCTGTGGTCATGACTCCACGGTAGGGCGGCGCGGTCGCCGGCACGATGGAGGCAGCCGGACACTTCCTCTTCGGGATAACCCCCGGTCGCCCGGCGACTGCGCTTTCACGGCCGCCCCGCCACGGTAGGCCCGGTCGGTCCTGAAAGGATGGAGGCGTGACCGCTCCCGATATCCGCCTCATCGCCGTCGACATGGACGGGACGTTGCTCCTGCCGGACGGAGCGATCCCGCCGGGCCTGTGGCCGCTGCTCGAGCGGTTGCGCGAGCGCGGCATCGCGTTCGCGCCGGCGAGCGGTCGCCAACTCGCAACCCTGCAGGGCATGTTCGGCGGCGTCGAGGGGGAGCTCGACTACATCGCGGAGAACGGAGCGTACGTCGTCCGGGGGGATGCCGAGGTCAGCTCCGACGCGCTCGACGCCGACTTCTCGGCATCCGTCGTCACCCGCCTCCGGACCCTCGTCGCGGACGGGACTCTCCGCGCCGGGATCGTCGTATGCGGCAAGCGCTCCGCCTACATCGAGGACACGCAGCCGGTGTTCCTCGCCGAGGTCGAGAAGTACTACGCGAAGCTCGAGGTCGTGTCCGACCTCCTCGCGGTCGACGACCAGATCCTCAAACTCGCGATCTACGACTTCGACGGCGGCGAGGCGCACACCGCGCCCGCCTTCGCCGATGCCGCCGCGACCCACCAGGTGGTCGTCTCGGGCGAGAACTGGGTCGACTTCATGAACGCGACCGTCAACAAGGGCGTCGCGCTGCGGAACCTGCAGGCAGCCCTCGGCGTGACCGCGGCGCAGACCGCAGCCTTCGGAGACTACCTGAATGACCTCGAGTTGCTGCGCGCCGCGGAGTGGTCCTACGCGATGGCCGACGCGCATCCCGACGTGGCGGCCGCCGCGCGCTTCCGTGCGCCGTCGAACGCGGACGCCGGGGTCATCACCGTCATCGAGGAGCTCCTCGGAGACTGACTCGCCGTGTGGGCGTAGCGTGGACGCATGGTCACAATTCCTACGGTCACTCTGAACGACGGCACTGCTTTCCCCCAGCTCGGCTTCGGCACCTACAAGCTGACCGGGCCGGAGGGGATCGATGCCATCGTCGCCGCGATCGAGAACGGCTACCGTCTGCTCGACACCGCGGTCAACTACGAGAACGAGACGGAGGTCGGCGAAGCCGTACGACGCAGCGGCATCCGCGACGAACTGCTCGTCACGACGAAGGTCCCCGGCCGCGATCACGGCTATGACGAGACGCTGCGCAGCGCCGCCGGATCGCTGCAGCGCCTCGGGCTCGACCGCATCGATCTGTACCTCATCCACTGGCCGAACCCCCGCGTCGACCGCTATGTCGACACATTCCGCGCCATGATCGCGCTGCGCGAGGAGGGCAAGGTCGGATCGGTCGGGGTCTCGAACTTCACTGAGGCGATGCTCGCGCGGGTCATCGACGAGACGGGTGTCGTGCCCGCCGTCAACCAGGTCGAGCTGCACCCGTACTTCCCGCAGGCGGCGCTGCGGGCGTTCCATGCCGCGCAGGGCATACGCACCGAGAGCTGGAGTCCGCTGGCGCGCCGCAGCGAACTGCTGACAGAGCCCGTCATCGGCGAAGTCGCCGCCGCGCACGGCGTCACGGCGACGCAGGCCGTGCTGCGCTGGCACACCCAGCTCGGTTCGACGCCCATCCCCAAATCGGCGACCTCGGCACGGCAGATCGAGAACGCCGACGTGTTCGGCTTCACGCTGACGGATGCCGAGATCAACGCGATCAGTGGCCTCGAGCGCGGCCGACTGTGGGGCGGCGACCCCGACACCCACGAGGAGATGTAGCTTCTCAGCCGCCGTCGGCCGCGGCATCCGCGCCGACGCCGGCTCTGACCCGCCCGCCGAGCCGACGATCCAGCGCGTAGTAGCCGTAGCCGACTCCGACGAGGGCCACCGTGAGCACGACGATCCACATGGCCACGCCGCCGACGCCGTGGACGTCGACATCCATGAACGGGTACGGGTATCTCGTGCCGGCGGCGAACCGCCCGCCGAGCCCCGAGTAGCCGTAGGCGAGTACGAGGTAGGAGTAGGGGATCAGCGTCCATCGCAGCGGGTCGAACCGGTCGAGCCGTCCCTTCGGCACGAACAGCACCCAGTCGGCGATCACGAGCAGTGGCGTGATGATGTGGACGAGGTTGTCGGTGAGGGTGAACGGCTCGTACGCGCCCGGCTGCTGGAACGACGACGGCACCAGCACGACGAGGTAGATCAGCATCGTGACGGTGATCGCCATCATGACCGCAGCGGCGCCGCGCGCCGACGGCGTGGAGGTCCCCTGCCAGCCCGCCATCCGCGCATCGCGGATCGTCGCGATGGCCGACCACACCATCCACACCAGGCACAGCACGTTGCTCAGCACCGTGAAGTAGAGGAACGCGGTCCAGATCGGTGACCCGGTGAACAGTCCCGACACCCGCGCGATGCCGATGAAGATGACCAATGACGCCAGCACACGGTAGCCGAGGGCGACGACGCGGGATGCCAAGGCCATGCGCCCATGCTACGGGCGCTCACCGCCCGCGGACCCGGTTTCGTACGCGGCGAGCCGACGCAAATGGCCGCTGGCGACCGCCGGAAGCGGCCTTTCCCGTCGGCTCGGCGCTGGGATGCCGCGATCAGTGCGGGGCGTGGTACTCGGTCTCGCCGTTCTTCCAGTAGCCCTTGACGACGATGTGGTCGGTATCGAGGCCCCAGCGCTGGAGCAGCAGCGCCCGGCCGTGCGTGACGATCCCCTGCTCGGCGGCGACGAAGCCGAACACCGACCCGGCTGGGCGGTCGGCCGCCGTCAGCGAGCC
>NZ_JBASZT010000001.1:0-6326 GCF_049661145.1 Microbacterium sp. | reverse complement strand
CCGGGGTACAGCGGGAAGGCCGCGGTCAGGGCGGCCACGCGGGTGCGCAGCGCTTCGACGTCAGCGCCCGGAAGGAGCGCCAGCGCGATGATGTCGGCCACCTCGGTGAACTCGGCGTCGCCGAAGCCGCGGGTCGCGAGCGCCGGGGTGCCGATGCGCAGGCCCGAGGTCACCATCGGTGGCCGCGGGTCGTTCGGTACCGCGTTGCGGTTCACCGTGATGTGGATCTCGTGCAGCAGGTCCTCGGCCTGCTTGCCGTCGATGGCGGCATCGCGCAGGTCGACGAGCACCAGGTGCACGTCGGTGCCGCCGGAGCGGACCGTGATGCCGGCATCCTTCACGTCCTGCTGCGCCAGCCGGTCGGCCAGCAGCGCCGCACCGCGCACGACGCGCTCCTGGCGCTCCTTGAACTCCGGCGTCGCGGCGAGCTTGAACGCCGTCGCCTTCGCGGCAATGACGTGCATGAGCGGGCCGCCCTGCTGACCGGGGAACACCGCCGAGTTGATCTTCTTGGCGATGTCGGCGTCGTTCGTGAGGATGAAGCCCGAGCGCGGGCCGCCGATCGTCTTGTGCACCGTCGAGGAGACGACGTGCGCGTGCGGCACGGGCGAGGGGTGCAGGCCCGCGGCGACCAGGCCCGCGAAGTGCGCCATGTCGACCCAGAGCAGAGCGCCGACCTTGTCGGCGATCTCACGGAAGCGCGCGAAGTCGAGCTGGCGGGGGTATGCCGACCAGCCGGCGATGATGACCTTCGGCTGGTGCTCGACGGCGAGCCGCTCGACCTCGTCCATGTCGACCAGGCTCGTCTCGGCGTCGACGCCGTACGCGACGATGTTGTAGAGCCGGCCGGAGAAGTTGATCTTCATGCCGTGCGTCAGGTGGCCGCCGTGGTCGAGCGAGAGCCCGAGCAGTGTGTCGCCGGGGCGGGCGATCGCGTGCAGCACGGCGGCGTTGGCGGTCGCCCCGGAGTGCGGTTGCACGTTCGCGAACTCGGCGCCGAACAGCGCCTTGGCGCGGGCGATCGCCAGCTCTTCGGCGACGTCGACCTCTTCACAGCCGCCGTAGTAGCGGCGGCCGGGATAGCCCTCGGCATACTTGTTCGTCAGGACCGAGCCCTGCGACTGCAGCACCGAGACGGGGACGAAGTTCTCGGACGCGATCATCTCGAGGTAGCCGCGCTGCCGCTCGAGTTCGCGCTCGAGCACCTGCGCGATCTCGGGGTCGACCTCTGCGAGGGGGGCGTTGAAGTACGGATCTGTCATGGCGATCTCCAGATTCACGGTGGTTGAGTGCCGCCGCACTCGCGGCGGTGTATCGAAACCACGGCCGACCCAGGCGAACGGTCTGCTGCCATGTTGGTCGCTCCCCGGTGGTGGCCCACCTCAACGCCAGTCGCGACCCTCAGAGCATAACGGATCACGCGCTGCTAGGCTGGGGTCGCCCTATTTGTTAGGAGTCCTAACTTGAGCGTTCTCGGCCTCGTCCCGCTGCCCGCCTCGGTCCGGCTCCAGGGCGCCCCCGGCATGGCGCTTACGACCGCCACCACCGTCGCCGGGCCGGATGCCGACCTGATGCGAGCATTGTTGGCCACGCGGACCGGGACGAAACTCCACCGATCCGACGCCAAACCGGCCGAATCCGCGACAAATCCGGCCCTGAGCCTCCGGATTGGTGGAGTTCGGGCAGGCATCACGCTCGCCATCGAGCCCGGCGGCCCGCCCGAGTCGTACCGGATCACCGTCGATTCCGCCTCCGCGACCGTCACCGGAGCCGATCCCGCGGGACTGTTCTACGGCATCCACACCCTGGTTCAGCTCATTCGCCCCGTCGGCGACGGCTGGGAGATCCCCGCCGTCGCGATCGACGACGCACCGCGCTTCGCCTACCGGGGCGTCATGCTCGACGTCGCGCGGCACTTCCACCCCATCGCGACCGTCACCGCCTACATCGACCGCGCCGCGAGCCTCAAGTTCAACGCGCTGCACCTGCATCTCACCGACGACCAGGGCTGGCGGCTGCAGCTGCACTCCCGCCCCGCGCTCACCGAGCGAGCGTCGGCGACGTCGGTCGGCGGCGACCCGGGCGGCTGCTACACGCAGGAGGACTACCGCGCGATCGTCGCGTACGCCGCGGAGCGGCACATGACCGTCGTGCCCGAGATCGACGTCCCCGGCCACACCCATGCCGTCACGCTCGCGTACCCGGAGCTGTGCGAGCCGCCGGTCATCACCGACCACATCCGCGACGTCGTCCGCGACTACGGCGGCGGGATGCCGGTCACCGGCGAGGCGTACGAAGGCCTCGCGGTCGGGTTCTCGTCGCTGCGGATCCGCGACGAGGCGACGTACGCATTCCTCGCAGACGTCTTCGGCGAGGTCGCCGCGCTCACCCCCGGCCCCTATGTGCACCTCGGCGGCGACGAGGCGCTGGGAACGGATGCCGAGGACTACGCCTACTTCATCGATCGGGTGTCCCGGATGGTGGCGGACCTCGGCAAGACCCCGGTCGCGTGGCACGAGGCCGGCGCAGCCGCGGGCCTCGCGCCCGGGACGATCGGCCAGTACTGGGGCTTCGTCGAACCCACCGAGGGCATGGATGAGAAGACGCGCGGGTTCGTCCCCGGCGGCGGGCAGCTGATCCTGTCCCCCGCGGATGCCATCTACCTGGACATGAAGCCCGACGCCGCCAGTCCGCTCGGCCTCACATGGGCGCGCGGCATCACGACGATCCGGCGCGCGTACGAATGGGATCCGGCCGCCGTGATCGAAGGGGTGACGGATGCCGACATCCTCGGCGTCGAGGCGCCGATGTGGACCGAGACGGTACGCACGCTGGACGACATCGACGCGCTCGCCTTCCCCCGCATCGGCGCCGCCGCCGAGGCGGCATGGTCACCCGCGGCGTGGACACCGGAACGACAGCCGACGGCCGGCGCCGAGGCGGGCGGCGCCCGCACCTGGGATTCGTTCCGCGCCCGCGTCGCGGTTCTCACTCCCCTGTGGGCGTGTCTCGGCATCCACTGCGTCACCGGTCCTGAGGACGACGTTCCTCCCGGAAGAGCGACCACCTGAGCCCGCATTTCGACCGGGGACTCCACCGACCTTCGCCGGGTGCTCCACACACGGCAGGCCAGCGCGCGCCGCCCGACCGTAAGCTGGACGCATGTCAGAGTTGCCGCCCGTCCGCCCGAGCGTGCCCGAAGCGCCGCGCGCAGCCCAGACTCCGAGCACGCCCCCCACCCCCCACACGGCCCCGACACCCGGTGCGGCCCCGCTGCCCGCGACCGACCTCCCGGCGGGAACCCGCCCCGCGCTCGACGCTGTCGACATCCTCGCGTTTCTGTGCGAGCTGTTCGCGTTCGGCACGCTCGCCGTCTGGGGTTTCGTCGCGTGGCCGTTCCCGTGGAACCTGGTGGCGGGGATCGGCGCGCCGCTGGCAGCGATCCTGCTGTGGGCGCTGTTCGTCTCGCCCCGTGCCGTGATCCCCGTGCATCCCTTCGTGCGCGCGCTCGTCGAGCTGCTCGTCTACGCCGCCACGACGATCGTGTGGTGGACGAGCGGCAACGCCTGGATCGGCCTCGCCTTCGCCGTCGTCGCCGTGACCGTGGGCCTCGTCGCCGGCCGTCGGCGCCTGTCGTGACACCCGTCGAACCCCCCGCCCGGCGTCAGCCTGTCGTGACAGCCGACGAACCCCCCGCCCGGCGTCAGCCTGTCGTGACCGACGTCGTCGCGGCCCTGCGCGAACGCCTCGGCGACCGCGTCGACACCGACCCCGCCGTGCTCGCGCTGATGCGCGCCGACAAGTCCGGGCGCGCCGCCGCAGGCACTCCGCTGGCCGTGGTGCACGCGGCATCCGTCGACGACGTGCAGACGACCATGCGGATCGCCCACGCGACGGCCACCCCCGTCGTCGTCCGCGGCGCCGGCACTGGGCTCGCGGGCGGCGCCAACGCCGGCGAGGGTCAGCTCGTGCTGTCGATGCGGGCGATGGACCGCATCCTCGAGGTCAGCCCCGACGATCTGCTGGCGGTCGTGGAACCCGGCATCCTCAACGCCGACCTGAACGCCGCGCTCGCCCCGCACGGACTGTGGTGGGCGCCGGACCCCGCCAGCCGGGCCATCTCGACGGTCGGCGGCAACATCGCGACCGGTGCCGGCGGGCTGCTGTGCGCGAAGTACGGCGTCGTGCGCGACGCGGTGCTGGGCGTCGATCTCGTGCTCGCCGACGGCCGGCTGCTGCGCCTCGGCCACCGCAGCGTCAAGGGCGTGACGGGCCTCGACCTCACCTCCCTCGTGATCGGCTCGGAGGGCACGCTCGGCGTCGTGGTCGCCGCGACCCTCAAGCTGCGCCGCCTCGTCCCGGGGCACGCACGCACGCTCACGGCGACGTTCCCCGACGTCCGCTCGGCCGCCGCCGGAGCCGCAGCCGTGACGGCATCCGGCATCCAGCCCTCGATCATGGAGCTGATGGATGCCGCGTGCCTTGCCGCAGTCCACCGGCTGCTCGACCTGGACTCGCCGGTGCCGGGCCGCGCGCAACTCACGATCCAGACCGACGGCGCGGCGGCGGATGCCGAGGCGGAAGCGATCGCGGCGACGCTCGCAGCCGCAGGCGCGACCGTGCGGCTGGCCGCCGACGACGCGGAGGCGGAGTTGCTGTGGACGATCCGCCGGTCGATGCACCCCGCGATGGAGACGCTGGGGACGACTCTCATCGAGGACGTCTCGGTCCCCCGCAGCGCCCTCCCCGCGATGTTCGACGAGATCGCCCGGGTGGAGCGCGAGCACGGCGTCTCGATCCCCACCGTCTGCCACGCCGGCGACGGCAACCTGCACCCGAACTTCATCTTCGCAGGTCCCGAGGTGCCGCCGGAGATCTGGGATGCCGCCGACGACCTGTTCCGCGCCGCCCTGCGCCTGGGCGGAACGCTCACCGGCGAGCACGGCGTCGGCGTGCTCAAGAGCCGCTGGCTCGCTGACGAGCTGGGCGACGACCAGTGGGAGCTGCAGCGCCAGATCATGCGGGTGTTCGACCCCGCCGGCATCCTCAACCCCGGCAAGGTCTTCGCGACCTGACCCCGCCGCGCTCTCACAACTGAGGGGTTCTGCAGTTCTGCGGACCCCGCCGGGGATTTCGGTCCTCAGAAGTGCAGATCTCCTCAGAAGCGCGAGCGACCGGGCGTCGACCCGGGCTCAGGATGCCGGCGGGTAGACCTGCGGGCTCGGCGCGGCGAGCCCGCGAGCACCGAGCGCCAGGGCGAGGATGCCGAGGGCGAGCGGCACGACCGTCGTGATCGCCGACGCGGCCATCACGCGATCACGGGTCGGCGAACCTCGGCATCCGTCATGCTTCCGACCCTATCCCGCGGTCCGACGACCGCGGACCGGGCGCGAGGTCTCGGCGGGTGCGGCGGCCGGGCCTACAGCCCCTGCCAGGCGGGCTTGTGGGCGTAGGCGTAGCGGTAGTAGTCGGCGTGGGCCAGCCGCGAGGCGGCGGCCTCGTCGACGACGACCGTGGTGTGCGGGTGCAGCTGGATCGCCGAGCCCGGCAGGGAGGAGGTCACCGGACCCTCGACCGCTCCGGCGACGGCGGCGGCCTTGCCCTCACCGAAGGCGAGGAGGAACAGGTGCCGTGCCTCGAGGATCGTGCCGAGGCCCTGCGTGATGCAGTGCATCGGCACCTCGTCGATCGTGTCGAAGAAGCGCGCGTTGTCGCGGCGCGTCTGCTCGATGAGCGTCTTCACGCGCGTGCGCGACGCGAACGACGACCCCGGCTCGTTGAACCCGATGTGCCCCGACGTGCCGATGCCGAGGAGCTGCAGATCGATCCCGCCGGCCGCGGCGATCGCACGCTCGTAATCCTCGCCCGCGTGCGCGATCGTCTCGAGCGCACCGTTGGGCGTGCGGATGAGCTCGGGGTCGAGCCCGAGCGGCTCGACGACCTCGGTCGTGATGACCGAGCGATAGCTCTGCGGATGCCGGGGGTCGATCCCCACGTACTCGTCGAGCGCGAAGCCGCGCACCCGCGACACGTCGACCCCAGTCAGCCTCGGACGCAACGCCCGGTACACCGGCAGCGGGGTCGAGCCGGTCGCGAGGCCGAGCACGGCATCGGGGCGGGCGGTCACGAGTCTCACGATCTCGTCGGCGACGAGCGCCCCCGCGGCATCCTCGGACGGGACGATCACGATCTCAGCCATGGACAACTGCCTCCTGCTTTGTTGCGGTGGTGCCGACGATCGCGGCACCCAGGGCTGCCGCCGGCGAACCGGGCGGCAGCAGCGTCACGCGCTCGGCCACGTGCAGCGAGCGCAGGAACGGCGATGC